>DAOOHL010000162.1:0-6602 GCA_035416185.1 Propionibacteriaceae bacterium
CGGCGCAGTCCTCCACGAGCTCCGCCATCCGGCGGTCACGGGTGGCTTCCTGCTTCTCGGGCGCTGGCGCACCGGCGACCTCCTCATGAACCTCGAGCATGCGGGCCACGGCGGTCGACCACGGGTACTGCTCGGCGCGTGCTCTCGCCGCCTCTCGCAACCCAGACTGGTCCGTACGGAGCCGCGCCGCCATCCGCTCAATGGCCTCAGCGATCGACTGTGGATCGGGCGCGCCCCACTCGGCGCACGACGAGTCGACCAGCTCACGGCCACCACCGGCGTCAGCGGTGACGACGGGGGTACCGGACGCCATCGCTTCCAGGACGGCTAGGCCGAACGTCTCAGCCGGGCACACCGACAAAGAGATGTCGGCCGTGGCGTAGGAGGCAGCGATCTCTGCCCGGTCGTCCACGTACCCGGTGAACTGCACCGGAGCATTGCCAGCGATCCGCCGCAACTCCGACAGGTGCGGACCCGTGCCGACCATGCGCAGGTTGATCGGCACCCCCCGCTCATGCAGTTCTACGGCGGCGGCCACCCCTAGCTGCGGTGACTTCTCGCGCGACATCCTGCCGACGTAGACGAGCTTCAACGTGCCGTCGTCCGTCGGGTAGCCAGACGACGGGTGGAAGCGCTCGAGATCCACACCGAGCGGCACCTTCGTGAGTCGGGCCGAGGTGTGCTCCCACTCCCCCGCCGAGTAGTCGGAGGTGACGACCACGCGCGCGTACTGGCTTGCCAGGTAGCGGTTCCACTGCCGTACGGCACCTGCCACACCAGCGCGGAGGAACATCGACGCCATGTCGTCGAGCCGCTCATGGCTGAACAGGATGGCTCCCACGCCCCGTCGCCGGGCCCATCGGGCGACGCTGGTCAGGGTCCACTTGTCAGAGACCTCGACCGACGTCGGACGGAAGCGGTCGAGTGCAGCCAAGGCGGACGACGGCCGGGCGATCAGGCGGTAGCCGCCGGTCACCCGTGGCCCGCGGACCTGCACGATGATGCCGTTCTCGGTCTCGGTGACGGCATCCTTGGCGCCGGGGATGACCAACAGCCGCTCATGCCCGGCCGCGACGTAGCCGGCACCGAGCTGGTCGACGGCGCGCCGCATGCCACCGGACGTCGGTCCGATGAAGTTGGCGAGCTGAGCGATGCGCATGGGTGCCTTCCGTCGTTGCACGAGACTATCGACCGCTACCGCGCCCCGGTGAACGTACGGCGCCCCTGGGATGAACCCAGGGGCGCCGTACGAACGGTCAGACGCGTCACAGACCCGATCAGGCCTCGTCGTCGTCCTTCTTGGCCGTGGCCAGCACGAAGCCAGCCTTCTCGGCGGCCTCGCTGCTGTTGAACCACACCTCGGCGATCGTCCGGTCGTACCAGGGCGACTCGGGAGTGTGGTACTTCATCGAGTCGGCATTGCCCTTGATGTCGTAACCGGCCGGCGGCTCCTCGCCAACGTAGGCGTCGGGGCCGTACGTGGCAGCGGCGTCGAGCTCCTCGTTGCTGGGCTCAACCACGTCAGCCTCGGCGGCAGCGAGCTCCTCGTTGGTCGGCTCTGCCTTGGTGGCCTTCGAGTCGGCTTTCTTGGCGGCCGGCTTCGCAGCGGCCTTCTTGGCGGGAGCCGCCTTCGTGGTCGCCTTGGCCTTCGCCTTGCGCGAGTCCTCGACCGACTCGGTCACGATCTCGATGACAGCCATCGGGGCGTTGTCGCCCTTGCGGTTGCCGACCTTGGTGATGCGGGTGTAGCCGCCCTCACGCTCCGTCAGCTGCGGGGCGATCTCGGCGAACAGGTGGTGCACGACGTCGCGGTTGGAGATGGTGGCCATCACGAGACGGCGAGCGTGCAGGTCACCCCGCTTCGCCTTGGTGATGAGCTTCTCGGCGAGCGGACGAACGCGCTTGGCCTTCGTCTCGGTCGTCGTGATGCGGCCGTGCTCGAACAACTGAGCGGCCAGGTTGGCCAGGATGATCCGCTCGTGGGCGGGGCTGCCACCCAGGCGTGGACCCTTCGTGGGCTGAGGCATGTCTTGTTACTCCTTGGTCTATCCCGGGTGAGGGGTCAGTACTGCTCGGTCTCGGCGTAGTCGGCCTCGTCGTCGTCGCCCTGGAAGCGCTCGAGCGCAGCCAGCGGGTCGAAGCCCGGCGCCGAGTCCTTGAGCGCGAGGCCCATCTCGGCGAGCTTGAGCTTGACCTCATCGATCGACTTCGAGCCGAAGTTGCGGATGTCGAGCAGGTCCTGCTCGCTCCGGCTGACGAGCTCGGACACCGTGTGGATGCCCTCGCGCTTGAGGCAGTTGTAGGACCGGACCGTGAGGTTGAGGTCCTCGACCGGCAGGGCCAGATCGGCCGCGAGCTGCTCGTCGACCGGCGACGGGCCGATCTCGATGCCCTCGGCCTCGTAGTTGAGCTCACGGGCCAAACCGAACAGCTCGACGAGGGTACGGCCGGCAGACGCGACCGCATCGCGCGGGGCGATGGCGGGCTTGGTCTCGACGTCGACGATCAGCTTGTCGAAGTCGGTGCGCTGCTCGACGCGGGTGGCCTCGACCTTGTAGGTGACCTTCAGCACGGGGCTGTAGATCGAGTCGACCGGGATGCGGCCGATCTCGGCGTCGAAGTTCTTGTTCTGCGAGGCCGACACGTAGCCACGGCCCCGCTCGACGACGAGCTCCATCTCGAGCTTGCCCTTGTCGTTCAGGGTCGCGATGTGCAGCTCGGGGTTGTGGATCTCGACACCCGCGGGCGGGGCGATATCGGCAGCGGTGACCGCGCCGGCGCCGGACTTGCGCAGGTACATCGTGACCGGCTCGTCCTCCTCGCTCGAGAGCACGAGGCCCTTGAGGTTGAGGATGATCTCGGTCACGTCCTCGACGACGCCCTCGATGGTCGAGAACTCGTGCGAGGTGCCCTCGACCTTGATCGAGGTGACAGCCGCGCCAGGGATGGCCGACAGCAGGGTGCGACGCAGCGAGTTGCCGAGCGTGTAGCCGAAGCCAGGCTCAAGCGGCTCGATGACGAACCGTGAGCGGTACTCGCCGACGGTCTCCTCAGAGAGCGTGGGGCGCTGGGCGATGAGCATGTGGTGTCCTTTCCGCCGCCCACTATTTGACGGCGAACTGATGGGTGTGACGTGTCCCCCACCGGACGAGCCGATGGGGGACCACAGGTGTTACTTGGAGTAGAGCTCGACGATCAGCTGCTCGGCGACGTCGACCGTGATCTGCTCACGGGTCGGCAGCGAGTGGATCAGGATGCGCATCCGGTTGGGACGTGCGTCCATCCACGCGGGAACCGCGCGCTCGCCGTGGGTCTCACGGGCGACCACCAGCGGGTGCAGGTTGAGCGCCTTCGGGGCCACGTCGATGACGTCGTGCGGCGAGACGCGGAACGACGGAACGTTCACGCGGTGGCCGTTGACGAGGAAGTGACCGTGCACGACGAGCTGACGCGCCTGGCGGCGGGTGGCAGCGAAGCCGGCGCGGTACACGACGTTGTCGAGACGCGACTCGAGGATCTGCAGGAGGATGTCGCCCGTCTTCTGCTTCGAGCGGCTGGCCTCCTCGTAATAGCGACGGAACTGCTTCTCGAGCACGCCGTACGCGAAACGGGCCTTCTGCTTCTCACGAAGCTGGAGGGAGTACTCGGAGTCCTTCGTCCGACCCTTGCCGTGCATGCCGGGGGGGTACGGGCGACGCTCGAACGACTTGTCGTTGCCGACGAGATCTGTCCCGAGACGGCGGGACTTCCGGGTCATGGGGCCGGTGTAACGGGCCATGGTGAGTGGTGTCCTTTGCTTTCAGTCGGGATCAGGTCAGACGCGGCGGCGCTTGGGCGGGCGGCAGCCGTTGTGCGGCACGGGCGTGACATCGGCGATGGCGCCGACCTCGAGCCCGATGGCACCCAGCGACCGGATCGCCGTCTCGCGGCCCGAACCCGGGCCCTTCACGAACACGTCCACGCGCTTGAGGCCGTGCTCCATCGCCCGACGCCCAGCCGACTCAGCGGCCATCTGTGCGGCGTACGGGGTCGACTTGCGCGAGCCCTTGAAGCCGACGGTGCCGGCGGACGCCCACGAGATGACAGCACCCGTGGGATCGGTGATCGAGATGATCGTGTTGTTGAACGTGCTCTTGATGTGCGCCTGACCAGCGACGACGTTCTTCTTCTCCTTGCGGCGAACCTTCGTCTTTGCTGCGGTCTGCTTACGGCCAGCTGTAGCCATGAGTGTCTATCCCTTCCCCTGGCCTCAGCGGGCCTTCTTCTTGCCTGCGACGGCCTTCTTACGGCCCTTGCGGGTGCGCGCGTTCGTACGCGTACGCTGCCCGCGGACCGGAAGCCCGCTGCGGTGGCGGCGGCCCTGGTAGTTGCCGATCTCGACCTTGCGGCGGATGTCGGCGGCGACCTCGCGGCGAAGATCGCCCTCGGTCTCGTAGTTGGCCTCGATGTGGTCGCGCAGTGCGACGACCTGCTCATCGGTGAGCTCGTGGACGCGGATGTCGCCCGAGATGCCGGTCGCGGCGAGGGTCTCCTTCGCGCGAGTACGGCCGATGCCGAAGATGTAGGTGAGTGCGATCTCCAGACGCTTCTCGCGCGGGAGGTCAACACCAATCAGACGTGCCATGTGGCGGTGTGCCTTTCATTGTTTCCAGCCCTGACGCTGTTCAGCGCCCGGATGTGGGCTGCGAAGGTGTGGTTCGCGACGCGTTCCCCTGTTGTGGTGGGGCCTCGGCCTTCGCCCGAGGGTGAACCGCCCGATGCTGCGTAGGCGGTGTGCGTCACGTTGTGGAGTTGTCCCGTCGTCACCGGCGGGTGTCGAGCGACGCGATCCGACGTCCTCGACGGCGTGCGACCTCGCGGCCGTACGCCTGTCTGGCTGCGATCAGCCCTGACGCTGCTTGTGGCGCGGGTTGTCGCAGATCACCATGACGCGACCGTGCCGGCGGATCACCTTGCACTTGTCGCAGATCTTCTTCACGCTCGGCTGAACCTTCATCGAGCATCTTTCTTCGTCGTCGCGAGCACAGTTGGTGCGCGCGGGGCGGGCGGGGATTCGGTCGGGTGGGTCTACCGGTGCCGGTAGACGATCCGTCCGCGGGTCAGGTCGTACGGAGAGAGTTCCACGACGACGCGGTCGGACGGCAGGATGCGGATGTAGTGCTGCCGCATCTTTCCGCTGATCGTGGCGAGGACACGATGCCCGTTGCTCAGCTCCACACGGAACATCGCGTTCGGCAACGCCTCCACCACTGTGCCTTCAAGCTCGAGGGCACCGTCCTTCTTCGCCATACACTCTCAATCGTTCGACTGGCGGCACGCCTGATAGGCATGCCCGATCGCCCGACCCAGGGCGACCAAGGAACCACTCTACGCGTGCGAGCGCCGGACCCCCAAATCGGGGGACCATCGAGACGGCCTGCTCAGCCCCTGTGCTGCTTCATGTCCTTGCGCAGCTCCGGCGGGAGCGAGAACACCAGGTTCTCCTCGGTCAGGCGCTCTTCGGTCGCGGCCGGGAAGCCTTGCTCCTCCAGGTAGCCCAGCACTCCCTGCACAAGGTCATCTGGTACGGACGCACCCGACGTGACTCCCACCGATGCCACGCCCTCAAGCCAGGCGGGGTCGATCTCGGTCGCGTTGTCGACGCGGTAGGCAGCCTTCGCTCCCGACTCCAGAGCGACATCCACGAGCCGTACGGTGTTGGACGAGTTGCGGGACCCGACGACGATCACCAGGTCGGAGTGGGCGGCGATCTGCTTGACCGCTGACTGCCGGTTCTGGGTGGCGTAGCAGATGTCATCGCTGGGTGGGCTGATCAGCAGTGGGAACTTCTCGCGCAGCCGGTTGACGGTCTCATACGTCTCGTCGACCGACAACGTGGTCTGGGAGAGCCAGGCGACCTTGCTCGGGTCCTTGACCTCGACGCCTGCCACGTCATCGGGATGCTGCACGAGGGTGATGTGCTCCGGCGCCTCGCCGGTGGTGCCTTCGACCTCCTCATGACCGGCATGGCCGATCAGCAGGATCTCGAGGCCGTCGTCGGCGAACCGCTTCGCCTCCTTGTGCACCTTGGTGACCAGCGGGCAGGTGGCGTCGATGGTCTTCAGCCCCCGCTCGGCAGCTTCCCTGTGCACACTGGGCGCGACGCCGTGGGCAGAGAAGACGACGGTGGCCCCCTCCGGGATCTCGTCGACCTCCTCGACGAAGATAGCTCCCCTGGCCTCCAGGTCCTCCACCACATGACGGTTGTGGACGATCTGCTTGCGCACGTAGACGGGCGGCCCGTACATGTCGAGGGCCCGCTCGACGGTCACCACGGCACGGTCGACACCCGCGCAGTAACCACGGGGCGCAGCCACGACGACGCGCTTGGCGCTGAGATCGGTCATGCTGGCCAGTCTAGGCGGGATTCCCGGGAGGGGCTCAGAGGTCGGCTGCCAGCTGCTCCATCGCCCGTTTGGCCTCCATCGCGTCCTGTCCCGACAACCCACGGAACGCCTCCAGCACCTCGGCCGTCAGGTCGAGGGCCGGGTCGACCCGGACATGGCCAAGGATGATGCTCGACATCCCGCTCGCGGCCGTGGCCGGGTTCTCGGGCATCGGTA
>DAOOHL010000163.1:0-6567 GCA_035416185.1 Propionibacteriaceae bacterium
CGACGCCCAGCTCACCTCGCGTCGCTTCGGCGCCCTGAGCCGCGCGATCGCCGCTGGCAAGCACCTCTTCACCGAGAAGCCGACCGCCGAGACCCTCGAGGACGCGATCGAGCTCGCCCGCCTCGCCAAAGAAAAGGGCATCACCGACGGCGTCGTCCACGACAAGCTCTACCTGCCGGGCCTGGTCAAGTTGCGCCAGCTGGTGGAGAACGGCTTCTTCGGCCGCATCATCACCATGCGCGGCGAGTTCGGCTACTGGGTCTGGGAGGGCACCGACGTCCCGACCCAGCGCCCGAGCTGGAACTACCGCAAGGAGGACGGCGGTGGCATGACCACCGATATGTTCCCCCACTGGAACTACGTCATCGAGGGCATCATCGGCACCATCAAGACGGTGTACTCCCAGACCGCGACCCACATCCCCGAGCGCGTCGACGAGAAGGGCAACACCTACGCCTGCACGGCCGACGACGCGGCGTACGCGATCTTCCAGGTCGAGACCCCGTCGGGTGACCAGGTGATCGTCGAGCTGAACTCCAGCTGGAACGTGCGGGTGCACCGCAAGGAGCTCGTCGAGTTCGCCGTCGAGGGCACCCAGGGCAGCGCCGTTGCTGGCCTTCGCCTCTGCGAGACCCAGTCCCGCGCCGAGACCCCAACCCCCACGTGGAACCCGGATCTGCCGGACGCCAACGACTACCTCTCGCAGTGGACCGACGTGTCCGACACGTCGCTGCAGAACGGCTTCAAGCTGCAGTGGGAGGAGTTCCTCGCTGACGTCGTCGCCGGCCGCAAGCACCGCTACGACCTGCTGTCGGGCGCCCGCGGCGTGCAGCTCGCAGAGCTCGGCCTGCAGTCGTCAGAGGAGGGCCGCCGCCTCAACGTGCCGGAGATCACGCTGTGAGCGACCTCTCTCGACTGTCACTCAACACGGCCACCACGAAGCACCTGACCCTGGCCGAGGCCATCGAGGTCTCGGTCAAGCACGGCCTCGGTGCGATCGGACCGTGGCGCGATCGCGTCCAGGAGGTCGGCGCGGAGACGGCTGGGCGGATGATCGCCGATGCCGGACTGCGCTGCTCGATGCTGTGCCGGGGCGGCTTCATGACCGGGCGCGACTCCGCGCAGATCGAGCGCGCGCTGGCCGACAACCGGCTCGCGATCGACGAGTGCGTCGCGCTGGGCACCACCGAGCTCTGCCTCGTGGTCGGTGGGCTGCCGGCGGCGTACGGGCTGCTCGGGCTCCCCCAGACCGACTCCGACGCCGATGACAAGGACCTGGTCGCCGCTCGGCAGCGGATGGCTGACCGAGTCGGCGACCTGGTCCCGTACGCCATCGAGCGAGGGGTACGGCTCGCGCTCGAGCCGATGAACCCACTGTTCACCGCCGACCGCGGCGTGCTGACGACCATCGGCCAGTCCCTCGACGTCGCGGCCGACCATCCCGCGTCGGCTGTCGGTGTTGTCGTGGACACCTACCACGTGTGGTGGGACCCCGACCTGCAGGCGTCGATCGCCCGAGCCGGGGCCGAGGGCCGAATCTCGAGCTACCAGGTGTGCGACTGGTCGCTTCCGCTCCAGCCGAACACGCTGAACTCCCGAGGCTTCATGGGTGACGGGTTCATCGACTTCCCGACCATCTCCGGCTGGGTTCGCGACACCGGCTACGTCGGCGACGTCGAGGTCGAGATCTTCAACGAGCAGATCTGGGCGATGCCCGGCGACGAGATCGTGGGCACGATGGGTCAGCGGTACGCAGAGTTGGTCCTCCCCCACCTCTGAACCTCAGTTGGGCCACATCCGCTTCTCGATGCCTCAGAACGCCCGCAATCGGCGGCCAGAAGGCGATCGAGAAGCGAATTTGGCCCAACGAGCGGCGCGCGTCGCCGTACGATCCCAGGACCGGACGGGAGGGACCATGGGCTTCATCGCACGACCTCTTGCGGCATCGACCTGGGACGCGTTCGCTGAGCTGATGGAGCGCAACAACGGCGTCTTCGGCGGCTGTTGGTGCATCGGCTTCCACTACCCGACCCAGAAGTCGATCCCGCCGGGGCATCGGGAGCTCAAGGAGGAGCGGGTCCGTACGGGCAACGCCCACGCCGCTCTGGTGTTCGACGACGCAGGCAAGGCGCAGGGCTGGGTGCAGTACGGCAGCCCCGAGGAGCTCCCCGGCATCAAGCACAAGGCGGAGTACACCAAGGACGCTCCCCCACGCCCCGACTGGCGGGTCACCTGCTTCTACGTCGACACGAAGCATCGGGGCCAGGGCATCGCCCGCGTCGGCCTCGAAGGCGCCCTCGCCCAGATCGCGGAAGCAGGTGGCGGGGTCATCGAGGCCATCCCGTACGCCACCGCCGGCCGAGAGGCGCCGGGTCGCTTCCTCTACACCGGGCCGCTGGAGCTCTTCGAGGACCTGGGCTTCACCCGTACGAGACAGGTCGGCAAGCACGCCTGGGTGGTGAACCGTACGGTCGCTCCGCGGCTGCCCTAGACCTTGATCTGGGAGTTGATCTCATCGACGAGCGCCTTCGCAGCCGCATCGGCACTGGTCTTGCCGAAGAGGAAGTCGGACACCTTCCGACGCAGGATGTCCTGCACGTTGCTGGTACCTGCGGGTGGCAGGGGGTTTCCCACCGTGTCCGGCGTGATGTCAGAGATGAACCTCGACACTGTCGCCTCACCTGGGTCGAGCTTCGAAACGATGGCGTTCCGGACGTCTGCGTTAGGTGCAGAACCGCGGCTGACGAGCAGGATCTCACCGGCACGGGGGTCGTTGACGAGGAAGTCCAGCAGTTTCACTGATGCGACGGGGTACTTCGACTTGGAGTAGATGCCCCACATCTGAGCGGGACCGATCGCCATCTTCGAGCCCTTGGAAGTGCCGTCCCGGCTTGGGAGGCGCAGCGGGACGATCCCCTGGCCGGAGGCCTTCGCAGCGGCCTGGAACTGGCTCGAGGGAAGGAAGCCCCTCACATGGCGGTTCTGGGCCACGCCGGACTGCTCAACACCCTTGGTGGCCTCCTCGATCTTCTGGTCCCGGCCGAGGATCAGGTGGGCTGCGGCACTCCGTACGACGACCCGACGCCTAGACAGCCCTCGGCCCCACCTTCAGCCTGCTCTGCAGCGTGAAGGTGGGCCGAGGGCGTTCTTGCTCAGGACAGGCTGCCCCGCCGCTTGGCCAGCTGCTGCGCCGTGATCGCGAGGCGCATCACCTCGTACGTGTGCTCCTGTGGGGCTGCGGTGGTCGTCCCGTTGCGGATGTCGGAGACGATGTTCGGGTAGTAGTCGAGCGTGGCGTCGGTGCAGTTCTCGTAGTGGACGCCCTCGTCGTCGACCAGCATGAGGTGGTTGGTGCCCTCCTTGCCAGCAAGGTCGATGTACTTGCGCAGCTCGATGTAGCCCTTCGTGCCGAGCAGGAAGAGGCGCCCATCGCCCCACGTGGGAAGGCCTTGCGGGGTGAACCAGTCGACCCGGATGTAAGCGCTCGCCTTGTCGCTGACCAGGATCATGTCGCCGAAGTCGTTCATCTTCGGGGAGTCCTGATGGGCGTAGTTGGCGACCTGCGAGGCCATCACCTCGGCAGTGTCGGAACCGGTGAACCAGAGGAACTGGTCGATCTGGTGGGAGGCGATGTCGCACAGGATGCCGCCGAAGCGGTCCTCGTCGTAGAACCAGTCCGGCCGGCCCGCGCCACCCGACAGGTGAGCGCGGTCGCCCTCGCGGTGCGGCCCGAGGCCGAGGGTCTGGACGACCTGGCCGATCCGGCCCTCTCGGACGAGCTCGGCGGCACGGGTAACGGCTGGCACCTCGAACCGCTCCGAGAAGGTCACCGACCAGAACTTGCCGCTGTCGGCAACGGCCTGCTTGATCTCCTCGAGCTGCTCAAGGGTGGTGCAGCCTGGCTTGTCTGCCATGACGTTCTTGCCCGCCTTCAAGGCAGCGACGGCGATCGGGCCACGGCGGTCAGGGACGGCGGCGGTGACGATCAGGTCGATCGACTCGTCAGCCAACAGCTCAGCCTCGGTCGTGACCGGAACGTCGGGATAGAGGCCCCGTACGGTCTGGGCGATCGATGCGCTGTCGTCGTCGGTGGCGGTTCCGACGAGTTCGCAGCCCTGACCGAGCAGGCCCTTGATCTGGCCGAAGATGTGGGCGTGGTCGAGGCCGATGGCGGCGAAACGGACCGGGCGGTCTGACATGGACGGCTCCTTAGGACGGATCAGTACGGGTGTGGTACGGACGATGTCTCCATCTTCGACCGTCACGCACTGGTTCCGGGCAGGTTGCCAGGAGGTGCCATGAACCGGGGCAGCTCAGGCCGAGAGCACCAACGCCTCAGAGTCCACCGGATGCAGGGGCGTTGCACCCGCGACGTGCCGTTCGATCTCGGTGACGGCCGCATCACCCAGTCGTTGGAGCTCGGTGCCCATGGCGCCGGCGATGTGCGGGGTGAGCAGCACGTTGGGCAGCGAGTACAGCGGGTCACCTGGTGGGAGTGGCTCGGGTTCGGTCACGTCCAGGTAGGCAGACAGGCGACCCGAGACCAGCTCGCGACAAAGCGCATCGTGGTCCACGAGCAGGCCTCGGGCGGTGTTGACCAACGTCGCCCCATCCGGCATCAGCCCCAGCTCCTCGGCGCCGACCATCCCGACCGTCTCGGGCAGCACCGGGGCGTGGAGCGTCACGACGTCCGAGCGCTGGACGAGATCACGGAGGGTGACCTTCGCCGTACCGAGTGCGACTGCTTCTTCGCTGGTGACCGTGGGGTCGTACAGCAGGAGGTCAAGGTCGAACGCGCGGAGCCGCTCGATCACCAGCCGGCCAATGGTGGAAGCGCCGACGATCCCGATGGTCCTTCGGTAAACACCCGCGGTCGCGAACTCCTGCTCACGGTCGATGAAGACCTGGCGTTCTCCGTACAGCTGACGGGCCCGCAGCACGTCTTTGCATGCCATCAGGACCCAGGCAAGGGTGAGCTCCGCGACCGGTACGGCGTTCGCGTGGACGGCCGAGGTAACGGTGATCCCGCGCTCCCAGACCTCCGGACCGAGGTGCCCCTTGACGCTGCCCCCGGCGTGGCAGACCAGCCGCAGTCGAGGCATCCGGTCGAGCGTACGGGCGTCCAGCCGCGGCGCCCCCCAGCCGGTGACCAGCACGTCGACGCCGCTGAGTATCGAGTCGGGGACAGCATCGAAGTCAGTCACGACGCCGGCAGCAGCCGCGACACCCAGCCGACCGAGCCGCTCCCGGCCCCGTCCAGAGAACAGCGCAGAACGCAGCCCTTCGTCCTGCATGGCGTACAACGCGCGGATCATGCGGATGTCACCACCCGCGGCATGCGTCCCCGAGCAGCCAGCACCAGGGCCACTCCGAGAGCCCCCGGCAGGAACAGCATCAGACTGGGGCCCACCAGCGGAAGGCCAGCGAGCCAGAGCGCCACGACGGGAAGCACGACCGCAGCCAGGGTCAGCAGCGGCCGCCGGACCAGACCGGTGAGGCTCGCGGTCAGCAGACCTCGGGTGCTGGCGTCGGCACCGGACAGCAGCACGAACCACAGCTGTACGGCACCGGCGACCAGGCCCGCTCCGACCACGGCAACGCTCGCCACCGCGGGATCCGACGACCAGGCAAGGCTCAACCGGTAGGCCATCGCGACCAGAAGTGCGGAAGCGCCGAGCCAGAACCACCACAGCGCGCGAGCCGACAGCCACCACGCCGCGACAAAGGTGCGGGCTGCACCCGACGGTGCGTCCTCGGCCAAGACCGCTTCGGCGGTGGCCAGCAGCCCATGCAGGCTCGGCCCCAGCGGCAGCAGTGTCGCCACACCGAGCCACACGGCCAGGTGGGTCGGCTGCCAGCCGACGACTGCGGCGAACACTACGTACGGCACCGCTGTGGCTCCGAAGAGCACGGAGGTGACGAAGATGTGGAAGACGCGCAGCAGCGCCAGCCCGAAAGGGCCGTCGTAGGTGAGCTTCATGTCAGCCCTTCACCGCCCCGATCGACATGCCCTTGATGAAGTAGCGCTGGAAAGCAGCGAACAGCAGGATCGACGGCACGATCGCGAGGATCGCCCCGGTGTAGATCAGTTCCCACCGAGAGTCAGCGCTGGACCACCTCGTGTCGGAAGGGGTCACACCCTGGCTGGTGCTGGAGGAGAACCGGCCAGCGGACCCGGCCTGGGTCGACAGTGTCCGCGCCGCAGCGACCCGATGGGTAGGCCGATATGGCGACCAGATCAGCGAGTGGCAGTTCGAACTGGCTCTCGCCAGCGAGGACGCCGGTCCGACCACTCAGGCGGCAGCCGCGCTGGGCGCGCTCGATCCACGCCTCCGCCTCAGCCCACCCACCGATACACCGGTAGCCCGCCCATGGCTGCCACGCTCGCTCATGTTCGACAAGGCAGTCGACGCGACCCTCTTCCTGCAGGCAGCTCTCGGCCACCACGACGTGGATCCGATCCTCCCGCGCTTCATCGACGAGGCGGTCCCCGGTCGCCCCCTTCTGTTCGGAGGCCTGGGCCTGCTGACCATCGCGCGCGACGCGAGCGCGCCGCTGGAATACAGC
>DAOOHL010000164.1:0-6545 GCA_035416185.1 Propionibacteriaceae bacterium
CGTGGGGCGACAGCAGCGTCCGAGGCCCCGTGCGGGTCACCTCCAGCAGGCAAACCCGTGCCAGGCCGTGGACGGTGCGGATCAGGGGGTGGCGTCAAGAAGGTCCTCGAACTCGCGGCGAGAAAGATGGAGGCGAGAATCGCGGGCAGCGGGATGGATTCGGCCCATCCCGACCGCACCGAGACGGTGTCAACACGGTCGTCGAGCCAGTGGATCTCCACGTAGTCCGCGGCCGCGACGACGTCTACCTCAAAAGATGTGGTCATCGCCACAGGCTGACGGACGGGCTCCTCGACCCGCCAGCCAGCCCGTTCTGCGGCTACCGACGGCGCGCGTAGACCTGCTTGCGCACGCGAGCGATCACGGTACCGTCGGCGGCCGTGATGTCGTTGCTGAACCAGACCAGCGCCTTGCCCTGCGTCTCAGCCTGGTGCCGGATCTCGTCGAGCTTCTCGTCGGTGAGGGTGAAACTCGTGGTGACTCGCGCGCGGCCCGGCTTGACGAACTCGATCGGCGGCCTTGTCCCAGACCGTGGATCGAGCTGAACAGGAACGGCGGCCAAGCGTTCATGATGCGACGGATCGCGCCGGGGCTAGAGACGTACTTCCCCAAGTCCTGGTAGGTCGGCACCCTCATGCTCGGAGGCTCACCAACACCGCGTCGACAAGCAGGTCGATCTCGTCCTCAGTCACCGTCAAGGGCGGGGCAAGCCGTACGGTCTGGCCGTGGGCATCCTTCGCCAGCACCCCGCGTCCCGCCATCCGGGTGACCAGCTCGCGGCCCGTCATCAGGTCAGCGTCGATATCGAAGCCGCACCAGAGTCCGACCGTACGGAGCTCGGTGACGCCAAAGCCGAACGTCTCCTGCATCCGGTCGTGCAGTGCAGCCCCGCGGAGTCGGGCCTGCTCCTGGTAGGTGCCCTCGGCGACCATGGCCACCACCTCGCGGCCGACCCTCGCTGCCAGCGGGTTCCCGCCGAAGGTGGAGCCATGCGAGCCAGGCGTGATCACACTGAGCACGTCAGCGTTGGCGACGACCGCGGAGACCGGCAGCAGGCCACCACCGAGCGCCTTGCCCAGCACGTACAGGTCCGGGGTCACTGCCTCAAGGTCGCAGGCGAATGTCTCCCCGGTGCGGCACAGCCCGGACTGGATCTCGTCGGCGATCATCAGCACCGACGTCTCCGTACACAGCCGTCGGACTTCCGTCAGGTAACCCTTGGGCGGCACGATCACGCCCGCCTCTCCCTGTACAGGCTCCAGGAGCACCGCCACCGTCGTCTCGTCGATCGCAGCCTCCAGCGCTGCCGCGTTACCGTACGGGACCGTCCTGAAGCCGGGGGTGAACGGCCCGTACCCCCTCGTCGCAACCTCGTCGGTGGAGAAGCTGACGATCGTGGTCGTGCGGCCATGGAAGTTGCCGTGCATCGTGATGATGGTGGCCCGGTCGGCAGGAACGCCCTTGGTCTCATAACCCCAGCGCCGAGCCACCTTCAACGCCGTCTCGACCGCCTCGGCCCCGGTGTTCATCGGCAGAACCAGGTCCTTGCCGCAGAGTTCAGCGAGTTCCTGGGCGAACGGTCCCAGCTGGTCGTTGTGGAACGCGCGGCTGGTCAACGTCAGGGTGGCGAGCTGGTCAGTCGCCGCGGCCACCAGGCGTGGGTTGCTGTGACCGAAGTTGAGCGCCCCGTAGCCAGCTAGGCAGTCGAGGTAGCGGTTGCCCTCAACATCGGTCACCCAGGCACCCTCACCCCGCTCGATGACGATCTCGAGCGGGGAGTAGTTCCGGGCGACGTGAGCGTCGGCGAGCGCGATCTGGCGGCGGTTGGTCCGGTCGCCGTCGCCCGCGGTGAAACTGGACATCGACAGCTCCTCAGACGAATGGGTGAGGACCCGACGCTACCAGCGGTGACAGGCGAGCCAGGCTGAGCTAGATTCTCCGGCAGCCACAAGGGCGTGGTCCCCGGTGCGGCGGTCACGACGTGGCCCCTGCGCCGAGCAGGGCCGCCTAGCCACCGGAGACGGTGTCGGCGGCCCTGTCTTGTTGGCGACCGGTTCTCAGCGGCGGCGGAGCAGGGCGAGGAACATCGCGTCCGTACGATGCCGGTGCGGCCACAGCTGCGCGTACGAACCACGCTCGGCGCCTGTCACCCATGGAAGGTACGGAGCGGCCTCGATCACCTCGACGTCGTCGCGTCCGTTCATGACGGTCCGCACCACGCCCTCAGTCTCGTCCAGGTGCGGCGAGCAGGTGACATACGCGACCACACCGCCGGCGACGACGGAGTCGAGAGCCACGTGGAGAAGACGCTGCTGCAAGGAGACGAGGTCGGGCAGGTCGTCCTGCCGCTGCCGCCAGCGCGAGTCCGGCCGCCGGCGCAGCGCCCCGATCCCCGTACACGGCACGTCTGCCAACACCTTGGCGAAAGCGCCTGGCCGCCACGCCGGCTGGGTACCGTCGGCAGTGATCACTACAGGAGGTCGGTCCGCCCCGGCGTAGCCACGCAGGGCTTGAGCGACGAGCTCAGCTCGGTGCGGCTGGCGTTCCGAGGCCACCAGGGACTGCCCTTGCGCAGCGGCGAGACCGGCCAGCAGCGCGGCCTTCCCTCCGGGGCCGGCGCACAGATCGAGCCACGGGCCGGCTGGTCCCTCCACCCGCGAGAGCGCCAGGGCGACGAGCTGGCTGCCCTCGTCCTGCACCCCGGCTCGCCCCTCCTTCACCGCGACCAGGTCGGCCGGGTTGCCCGTGACTCGGGCCGCGTACGGGGACCACTCCCCCGGCTCCGCGCCAGCGGCCAGCAGCTCCGGAACGGTCGCCAGTCCGGGTCGAACGACGAGGCTGGTCAGAGGCGGGGTGTTGTTGCCGTCGAGCGACTGGCTGGCCTCGACACTGCCGAGCACGTCGGCGTAGGCCTGGGCGACCCAGACCGGGTGGTGGTGCCTGACAGCCAGCTCCTCGACGCCGGAGAGGTCGCGAGCAAGCTCGTCGACCCAGCCATCGAGGTCTCGCGCAGCCACCTTCCTCAGCACAGCGTTGACGACGCCGGTGATCCGTTCTCCGACGACCACAGCACCTAGGTCGACAGTGGCCGCCACGGCAGCGTGAGTCGGCACGCGCATCGACAGCAGCTGATGGCAACCCAGCCGCAGCACATCAAGCACTGCCGGCTGGAACGATGACGTCGGCCGCCCACCAGCCCGGGCCAGGATCGCGTCATAGGTGCCTTCGAGCCGGCACGTGCCGTTCAAGAGCTCGGTCGCGAAGGCAGCATCCCGGGCGTCCAGGCGCCGTTCGGCCAAGAGGTCCGACAGGACGAGGTTCGCGTACGCCCCACTCGCGTGGACCGCTCGAAGCCCGTCGTAGGCCACCCGGCGAGCGGGATCGGCGCGTCGCCGTCCGGTTCGACCGCTGGCTGGCCGGCGTGGCGCGCTCACTGGAACCGAGCCTGGTCACCCAGATGCGCACCACGGGCCCAGTCGCACGCCGTCATGGGGCGCTTGCCGACGGGCTGGACGGTGACGAGCTGCAGCAGCCCAGAACCGGTGGCCACGTGCACTGTCTTCCGGCTCGGGATAATGGTTCCCGGCGCTGCACCCTCCCCGGTGACCGGAGCGGTGAGCAGCACCTTGAACCGGTCGCCGCCCAGCGTCGTCCACGCCCCTGGTTCCGGACTGGCACCTCTGACCAACCGGTCGAGCTCGATCGCCGATCGGCTCCAGTCGAGCCGGACCTCGTCGGGCTCGATCTTGTGGGCGTACGACAGGGTCTCCTGGTCCTGCTGCGGTACGGGCTCCGCCCCCGCCTCGATCCGTCGCAGCGTCTCCACCAGCAATGGAGCGCCCAGGACCGCCAGCCTGTCGAGCAGGGTCCCGGCGGTGTCGGAAGGGTGGATCTCGGTGGTGACCTCTCCGTACACCGGGCCAGCGTCGAGCTCCTTGACGATCCTGAAGGTGCTCGCCCCGGTCTCGGTCTCACCAGCCATGATCGCCCGCTGCACAGGAGCGGCACCTCGATACGCCGGCAGGAGTGAGAAATGCAGGTTCACCCAGCCGTGCTTCGGGATGGCGAGCAGCCGCTCGGTCAGCAGCTGCCCGTACGCCACCACCGGGCAGCAGTCGGGAGCCAGGTTCCGCAGCGCAGCCACACTCTCCGGGCTGCGGGCGCGATCGGGAGCGAGCACCGGCACTCCGTGGCCCTCGGCCCACTGATGAACCGGGCTCGGCACGAGCCGTGAGCTGCGCCCCTGGGCCGCGGGAGGCCGAGTCAGCACGGCGACGATGTGGTGGCCAGCGGCAGCCACCGCCTCCAGCGACGGCACCGCCACCTCAGGCGTGCCCGCGAACACCACTCTCATCACGGCCCCGAGCCTACTGACCAGGTTGGTGAGGTCACGGGACGGACCCAACCGGGTCGACCCTGACGCGCATCGGCCGCTGATCCTTCTTCGCGCTGCGGATCCCTTGGGTGGCGCGCAACGCTGCGGTCAGCTCAGCACCCGAGGCCGAGGGCGTACGGACGAGCAACCGGCTCCAGTTGACCTTGTCAGCGCCGGCATGGGGTGCCTGCTGCCCCACCTCCACCGGACCGAGCAGGTCGAGCTTGGCCGACTCGGCGAGCTGACGGGCGGCGTCTGCGACGGCCGAGGTCTCCCCCTCCACGACCGCCAGGCGTAACGCGGGAGGGAAGCCCGCCGAGCGCCGGTCGGCAAGCTCTCGTTCAGCGAACCCTGCCGGGTCGAGCCGCACGAGCGCCTGCACCGTTCGGCTGTCGGATGCCGCGACCGCGACCACCGTGCCTCCGACGGCCGCCGGCCGGACCAACGACACCACACTGAGCCAGCGACGCATGCATTCCTCGGCGACTCGCAGGTCCGGGCGGTTGAGCGCACGGGTGCAGTCCAGCAGCACAGCCCCCGCATACCCGCCGTCGGCGGCAGGCTCGGCACCCGGGGTGGCGATCACCAGGGCTGGCGTGGCGTCGACCGACTCGAGGACCTTGCCCTGAGCCGACTGTCGCACCACCACTCCGGGGAACGCACGGCCGAGCTCCTCCGCCGTACGGGTCGCGCCAACGCGCACCGAGCGGAGCCGACGCTCACCGCACTCGACACACCGCCACCCGGCGGCCACTTTGCCGCACCAGCCACAGCTGGGCGTCTCGGACCCGCTGCCCAGCTGCAGGGGCCCATGACAGTGACTGCAGCGGGCCGCCGTACGACAAGTCTGGCAGGCCAGCATGGTGACGTAGCCGGCGAACGGCACATGGACCAGCACCGGACCCTGCGCCAGCGCCGCTCGGATCACCCCAAAGACCTCGCGAGGCACCCTCGCCGCCTTGGCGTCCGGGTCACGTTCCAACGACTGATCCCGATCAACAGCGACCCGGACGACCGGTGCCAGGCGACGGGTGGCGGCCGGGGCCATCGCTATCACCTTCAACCAGTCGCGCTCGACCCAGGCCTCGACCTCGGCCGTGCGGAGGTGGGCAGCCATGAGCAGCGCAGCACCTTGCTGGGCCACTCTGAGAGCAGCCACGTCACGAGTGTGGACGTACGGCGCTTGGGGGTTGCTGTGGGCGTCGTTGCCGTCGTCCCACACCGCGACAAGTCCAAGATCGGTCACTGGGGCGAAGACCGCCGACCTGGTGCCCACGACAACCCTTGCCTGGCCACGAAGGCCACGCAGGAACGACCGGTAGCGCGCGCTCGGCCCCAGCTCCGCGGTCTGCCGGACAACGCCACCCTTGCCCACCCGGCGCTCGACGGCAGCAGCCAGCAACTCCACATCGCGGGCGACCGGCACCAGCAGCACAGCCGACCGGCCCGACGCGACGGTGGCAGCCGCAGCAGCAGCGAGCCCCTCGACATGGTCGCCCACCCGGTCAGCCACCGGCGCGACCTGCCAGAAGGCCCTCGGTGACTCGCCTCGCGTGACCGCCGCCAGCCACCCCTCGCCGGCGGGGTACAGGGCGATCGGCGAGTCGGCCGCGTCCGGGGCAGGCAGGGCCGGTACGGGCCGCGGCTCGGCCTTCTCGGTGGCCGCATGCCGTGGCGGGATCGCGAACCGCGCCACATCGGAGAAGGTGCCCGCGTAGTGGTCGGCGACCGCCCTGACCAGCCGCACGGTCTCCGGGGGCATCACCACCTCGGGCGAGACGACCTTGCCCAGAGGCAACAGCGTGCCGACGTCAGAGCCGTCGACCCGCTCGACCAGATAGCCGTCGACCTGGCGACCAGCGAAGCGAACCCGCACCCGGACGCCGGGCTGCGCTTCCTCGTCGAGGGCGTCGGGAACCTCGTAGTCGAACGTGCGGTCCAGATGCGGAAGCGGCGACTCCACATATACCCGGGCAGTGGTCATCGATCGGGTATCGCTCTCCTGATCCTGCGCGCTCGCCTCTTCCACACGTGAACTCTAGGACTGCGGTCCGACAGGTTTGGGGGCTCGCGTTCCATGGCCGACTGGTCGCGTCGCTGTTGCCTCGATCCGGTCCCCACCACGAGCGCGGCACCAGGGTGACGCAGGAAGGGCCCGTGCCATCGGCAC
>DAOOHL010000165.1:0-6503 GCA_035416185.1 Propionibacteriaceae bacterium
CCGAGCCTCGCCCCCATGACGGGAGCAACGACACCCCAGGTCGACGGGCGCCGGATCGCCTCCTTGACCACTCTCGTGGAGCGCCACCAGCCACGCTCGCTCGGTGCCACCGCGTTCGACGGCAGCCTCACCGTTCGACACGGCAGCCGCAAGGCCATCTTCAGTAGTGGTTCGGGCGGGTTCACCCCACCCCTCGGAACTCCCGTCGCCCCGGACGCGCCCGACGGTCAACTGTACGACCTCAGCGCCGACCCTGCCGAGACAACCAACCTCTGGCCCGACAACGCGGCCGAGGCCGTGTCCATGTACGGGTCGTTCTGCGCCGAGACGGGCTATCGCCGGTGATCACCTTCGACGGTCGGACGGGCCCGGCGGAGGCCGCACCCGCCTCGGCGTACCCGTCCCCTGGAGCCCCTCGTTGGTTCCGCGACGCCAAGCTCGGGTTCTTCCTGCACTGGGGCATCTACTCCGTGCCGGCCTGGGCCGTGGCTGGGTCGACAAGTACGTACACCGAGCACGCCTACGCCGAGTGGTACGGCAACACCGTCCGCATCGATGGCAGCTCGACCAGCCGCCTGCACGAGTCACGCTACGGCGTGGGTACCTCGTACGAGGACCTCGCGGACCATTGGCTCGCCGACGAGTTCGACGCCGATGCGGTCATCGCGGCCCTCGCACGCGCCGGAGGCCGCTACGTGGTGCCTACCACGAAGCATCACGACGGGTTCTGCCTGTGGGACACGACGACGACGCCGTTCAACGCTGCCCGTCGGGGTCCACGCCGCGACCTGGTTGCGGAGCTCCATCAGGCCACGATCGGCGCCGGGCTGCGCTTCGGGGTCTACTACTCCGGGGCTCTCGACTGGCACGTCTCCGACTTCCCGCCGATCACGAACGACGACGAGCTGTTCTCGTTCCGTCGCAACGATGAGGCCTACGCGCGCTATGCCGGCGAACAGCTGGGAGAGCTGATCGAGCGCTTCGAGCCCGCGCTCCTGTGGAACGACATCGAATGGCCCGACGAGGGCAAGGGGGTCGAGTCGTACGGAGTGGCTGCCCTGCTCCAGCGGCATCGCGACCTCGTGCCTGACGGCATTGCGAACGACCGCTGGGGGGTGCCGTACCACGGCTTCCTGACACGCGAGTACCTGGAGCCCCAGGCCTGGGGCGAGCCTTGGGAGGCGACCCGCGGCCTCGGCCGGTCGTTCGGTCACAACCTCGCCGAGCCCGAGAGCGACCTGCTGTCGGTCGGCGACCTGGTCGGTCTGCTGGTCGACGTGGTGGCCAAGGGCGGCAACCTGCTGCTGAACGTGGGACTGTCGGCCTCCGGCCGAGTCCCGGAGGAGCAGCTCGTTCGTCTGGAGGGCCTTGCCGAGTGGATGAGTACGAACGGTGAGGCGATCCACTCGACCGAACCCTGGGCGGGGTCACCCCCGGACGGACGGCTGCGCCTCACCTGCCGACCGGGTGCCACGTACGTGCACATGATGAGCACCACTGCACCGGTGCCGCTGCCCCGCGGCCTGGTCGGCCGCCCGTACCGCTGGCTCGGCTCGACCGAAGAGCTGTCGTCCGCACCCTCGGAGATCGTCGCGCCACCGGGGGCCACGACCGTGCCGGTGGCCGTCTTCTCCTGACCCGCTGAGCGCGACCGCCCCGGGCTACCGTCAGCTCCGCACGCCGAAGATCGCCGTACCGACCCGGACGCAGGTTGACCCGGCTGCGATGGCGTGCTCCAGGTCGCCGGACATGCCCATCGACAGCTCCGGCCAGGCGTGACCGCTGACGTCCTCAACCTCGCGGCGCAGTGCTGCCAGCGTCTCGAAGCACCCTGACACGGCCTCACTGTCGTCAGAGAGCATCGCGATCGTCATCAACCCGACCGGTTGGAGCAGCGGCAGGGACGCGAGCTCCCGGACGAACGGCACGACCTCGTCGACCGCCAACCCGGACTTCGACGACTCCCCCGAGGTGTTCACCTGCACGAGCACCCGGAGCGATCTCCCGACAGCAGAGAGCCGGTGATCGAGCGCGTGGGCCAGCCGGATCGAGTCGAGCGACTGCACCTCGTCAGCCACCCGCGCCACATCGCCAATCTTGTTGGTCTGCACGTGCCCGATCATCGACCAGGACAGGTCGGCGAGGTCAGCCAGCTGATCGGCTTTCGCGTCGAGTTCTTGGACCCGGCTCTCACCGAAGTCCCGCTGCCCGGCCTCGTACGCCGCCCTGATGTCGGCCGCTGGCATGGTCTTGCTGACGGCGAGCAGCCGCACCTCCCCGGGGTCGCGACCGGAGACCTCACACGCCCTCTGGATCCGAGTCCGTACGGCCGCCAGGTTCGCCTCGATTCCCATACGGCCAGTCAACCACGGGTCAGGAGGGCCAGCGGGCACCCAGCGCGATGGCTGCCAGGGCTGAGGCGACGCCGAAGAGCAGCGCGTAGAACACGTACTTCTCGGTCACCTCGGTCTGCACTTTCTCGTAGCCGATCGAGCGGGCAATGCCCTCGTACACGCTCTTCAGCTCGCTGGCCGAGGCCGCCGAGTACTTCTTGCCGCCGGACAGGTCAGCGATCCGCTGCAGCTCGACATGGTTGACGGGGACGGGCATCCGCTGGCCACGGTCAACGACGTAGCCGCCGGGGGTGCCGTACGCGATCGTGAAGACCGGAACGCCACGCTTCTTGGCCGCCTGGGCAGCGCCCGTGGACGACTTGCCCATGTTCGACTCACCGTCGCTCAACAGCACGATCGCGGCCGGTGGCGTTGCATCCGGGTCCTTCGGATCAGGCGGGACGAGGTCCAAGGCGTCCAGCGACGAATAGATGCCATCACCGATCGCCGTCGACGGGGCGAGCTGGATCTTGTCGATCGCTGCCGACACCGCTCCACGATCGACCGTCGGCGGCACGATCAGCGAGGCTGACCCGGCGAAGATGACCAGGCCGACGTTGAACCCCTTCGGCACCATGCCGAGGAACTCCTTGGCTGCCGTCTGGGCTGCGACAAGGCGGTTCGGCTTGACGTCCTCAGCCTTCATCGAGTTCGACACGTCGATCGCCACGATCACCGTGGCGCGCTCGCGTGGCACCTCGATGAAGCCAACCGGGGTCGCCCAGGCCACCACGAGTGAGACGAGGCTCAGCACCGCCGTCGCGACGGCCGCGTGACGCTTCCAGCCCGCCTGCTTGCGGATCAGCCCATCGAGGCTCGACGGACCTTGCCGCCGCTTCGACGACGTCTTCACCCACAGCAGGCCGAGGTAGGCGGCCAGCAGGATCGGTACGGCCAGGAGCGCCCAGAGGCGTTGAGGGTGCAGCACTTCAACGATCATGGCCACCTCGCTCCCACCATCACGGCCCCGATCGCCGCCAGCAGGGCGAGCGCGAGGCCCACCCCGGCAGCCGTGGCCGTGATCTCCTTCTCGACCTCGACGTAGCCCACCGCGGTCTGGATGCTCTTGTAGGCGTCGTTGAGCTGCGCGAGGTTGTCAGCCTCGTACATCCTGCCCTTCGTCTCCTGGGCGATCTTGGACATCGTCTGCTTGTCCGGCGGAACGCGCTCCCGCTTGCCGTCGAGATCGACGTAGCCGTTGTCGGTGCCGTACGCGATCGTGTAGATGGGCACGTTGCGCTTCCCTGCGTCGGCGGCCGCCTGCAGCGGAGCCTGGCCGGCGGTGTTGGTGCCGTCCGACAGCATCACGATCATCCCGGGCGGGGCCTTGTTGCCGTCGACCTTCGGCGCCTGGTCGATCGAGCCGAGCGCGGCGTAGATCGCGTCACCGATCGCCGTCGACTCCTGCGGTTCGAGCCGTTCGATCGCCCGCAGCATCGCCGCCCGGTCGGTCACCGGTGGCAGCCGTACGGCAGGACTGCCCGACAGCGACACCAACGAGAGGTTGTAGGCAGCCGGGACTGACGTGGTGAACTCCGCCGCCGCCTGCTTCGCCGCGGCGAGCCGGTTGGGGCTCACATCCGTGGCCTCCATCGACAGCGACACGTCGATCACGACGACGATGGTGGCGGCGTTCCGCGGCACCCGGTCGAGCCCGAAGGGCCGGCCCCACGCGCCGATCAGCGTGATCAGGCTCAGGATCGACAGCGCGACGGTGACGTGTCGAAGCCAGGTGTTCTGCTTACCCAGCACCCGGCCGAGCACGCCGGTGTTGGTGAACCGGATGCCCGACGACGACTTGCGGTTGATCAGCCACACATACAGCGCGATCATCACCGGCACCAACAGCAGCCACCACAGCCGTTCGGACGCCATGAAGCCCTTGACGGGCAGATCCATGAGCGTCACTTCGAAACTCCTTGTGGCGGTGCGTGCAACTGGCTGGCCACCCGACGGTATGCGAGCACGAACCGGGCGATGTCCTGCACCCAGTCTCTATCCGTACGCAACTGGATGTGCCCGACGCCTGCTCGGCGCAGCGCGATCCGGATCCGTTCACGCTGCGCGGCGCTGGCCGCATCCATGCGCGCGCGGGCCGCCGGGTCGGAGGTGTTGACGTAACGCTGGAAGTCCGTCTCGGGGTCGCGGATCAGCAGGTCGCCGATGTCGGGGAACTCGATCTCGTGCTTGTCGACGACCTCGATGCAGATCACCTGGTTCCGTACCGCAAGGCGCCGCAGCGATCGTTCCCACGGCGGCGGGATGTTGGGATCCAGCTCGAAGTCGCCCGGGGTCAGGAAGTCGGAGACGACCACCCTGAGGCCACGCCGGCGCTGCATCCGGCTCATCTGCTCGATGCCGTCCCAGAGCTGCATCGTCCCTGGGGCGTGGTCGCGCACGATCGGCGTGGTCAGCATCGTGCGCAGCAACCCGTACAAGGCCGTCCGCCCCGAGCGGGCAGGCAGCCGCCGGATACCGTCGGGGCGCATGATCAGGCCACCGAACCGGTCACCCATCCGCTGGCTGAGGAACCCGATGGTGGCGATGGCAGCGATACCAAGGTCACGCTTGGTGATGCCCTCAGTGCCCCAGTTCATCGACGGGGTGACATCGAGCAGCGCCCAGACCTCGAGCTCACGGTCGGCCATCGTGTCGCGGACATGGGGGATGGTCGTACGGGCGGTGACGGCCCAGTCCATCTTCCGTACGTCGTCCTGACCCGGCTGGTACATCCGCGCGTCGTTGACATCCGACCCCGCGCCAGGCAGCAGCCCGAGGTGGTCGCCATGCAGGAAGCCTTCGAGGCGCCGTACGATCGCCAGCTCCAGGCGCCGGAGCGCAGCCTCGGGGGCGAGCTGGTTGAGCGGCAAAGAGGGGCCTGTCGGCTCAGCCAGCACCGACGCAGCCGCCGACGGGGTCGCCGCCGGAGCCTGGGGTGGTGCGAAGGAGGGCTGAGCCATACCGGCTGTCAGTTCCGGAACTCCGGCGTGTGCGCCTGCTGACCGTGTGACGCCTGCCGCTGAGCCGCGTTCCAGACCGGGGTGGGCGGAGGCACCATGGCGAGGATCCGCTCAACGACCTGAGCGGTGCTGACGTTGTCGGCCACGGCGTCGAAGCCGAGCACGATGCGGTGGCTCATCACGTCGCGGGCAACGGCCTGGACGTCGGTCGGGAGCACGTAGTCGCGGCCGTGGATCAGGGCCAGCGCCCGGGCTGCGGCGACAAGGCCGAGGGTGGCTCGGGGCGAGCAGCCGATCTGGATCACCGGCACCAGGTCCGGCATACCGAAGTCGGCAGGGGTACGGGTGGCGAGCACCAGCCTCACGATGTACTCGGCCACCAGGTTGTGCACGAACACGTTGGAGGCCTGATCCTGCAGCTGCCGGACCAGCTCCGGGTTGAGGATCGGGCGAGGCTCCGGCGGGGTCACCGACATGCGGCGAAGGATCTCGAACTCCTCGTTGCCGCGGGGGTACGGCACATCCACCTTCAGCAGGAACCGGTCTCGCTGCGCCTCAGGCAGCGGATAGACACCCTCGGACTCGATCGGGTTCTGCGTCGCGATCACGATGAACGGCTTCGGCGCCGGGTAGGTCTTGCCCGCGATCGAGACCTGCTTCTCCGCCATCAGCTCGAGCATCGCCGACTGCACCTTGGCCGGCGCTCGGTTGATCTCGTCGGCCAGCACGAAGTTCACGAACACCGGGCCGAGCTCGATGTCGAACGACTCCTTCGACGCCGAGTAGATGCGCGTACCGACGATGTCCGACGGCACCAGGTCGGGGGTGAACTGGATGCGGGCGAAGTCGCCACCCACGACGGTGGCGAACGACCGGACAGCCAGGGTCTTCGCGACGCCCGGCACGCCCTCGAGCAGACAGTGACCCTTGGCGAGCAGCGACACCATCAGCTGCTCGACCATGTGCTCCTGGCCGACGATGACCCGCTGCACCTGGGAGATCGCCTCGCCCAGGAGCCTGGCTGCCTGCTGCGCGCTGCTGGGGGGAGCCGGCAGGGGGCCGGGCGCCGGCATGGGCTGGTTCGTCACTGGCCCTCCTCGGGCGCTTGGTTCTGGGCCCTCGGGCCGGTCGTCGCCGCCCACGATACCGG
>DAOOHL010000166.1:0-6427 GCA_035416185.1 Propionibacteriaceae bacterium
TAGCCTCTGCCAACTCTCACCCGGAGAAGCAGGCACCCTCCTCAGACGAATGACCGGCAAAGACCTCCTCGAACTCGTCGGAACCCGACGCGCTGCCTACTACCAACTCGGCCCAGCAGCGTCGCGCACCACGGCGGGAACAGTATGACTATCTGTATGACTACGAGCGTGGACAGCACCGGATCCACCACCGTCCAGATGGGCTCCCACAAGCGTGTTTGCTCCACACTCACGCGCTCAGACTGGCCCTGATAAGGCAGAGGTCACTGGTTCAAGTCCAGTTAGGCCCACCCGCAGTGACTAGGGGTAATACCCTCAGAGGGCCACTTGTTGCAGTCATCCGCACACCACTGGGCAACTAACTGGGTGTCATTGGACTACTTTTCGATGACTCTCCCTGGGTCGGTCTCGCGGCCAGCTCGTCCTTGTAACCAGTTCTGAAGGTGTGACGTCGATTGGATCGGCCAGTCGGAGACTCCGAAACAAGTGTGACCTCTGCCAATCCACGGCAGAAGTCAGCAACAGCGGTGGTCGAGGACGCGGGACCCGTGGCGGCTCCGTTCGCGGCCGCTGTGTGCAGCCTCCGCTCGAACTCTCTCCTGCTCTGCCTTTCGCTGAGAATGCAGTTGCCTGTCGCGGGACGGGCTCACGTGGTCAGGGACGGCTCGCCTCGTACGATCCCGCTCCCAGCTCCACCTGGTGACCATCGGGGTAGACCAGAGTAGCGAGGCTGCCAACGGGGATCTCGGCGTGGATGTGGAAGCCAGCGTCGTCCGTGCTCCACTGCACCGAGATCCGACCATGGGGCGTCTCGAGGGATCCAGTCGCCCACTCGAGGGGACCCGGGACGGGGGCGATCGTGAATCGCTCCCACGCGACGGAGCCCTCGTCTTGGCGCAACCCCAGGCTGTGCGAGTGGAGGAACCGCACCACTGCGCCCTTGCTGTAATGGTTCAGAGAATCGTGGGCGGTGCCCTTGTCGTCGATCCCGTCCCAGTCCTCCCAGATGGTCGTCGCGCCTCGGTCGATCATGGTCAGCCAGGACGGTGAGGAGCGCTGGTACAGCACCTCGTACGCGGTGGCTGCATGGCCCGTGTCGGCGAGCACCGGCAGCAGGTCCGCGGTCGAGAGGAAGCCGGTGGTCAGGTGACCATCGGCAGCGGCCACCAACTCCACTAGCCGCTGTGCCGCAGCGGCGCGCAGACCCTCGGGAACGAGGCCGAACGCCAAGGCCCTGACATAGCCAGCCTGCGTGTCGCCCGACGTACGGCCAGACGCGAGCAGAAACTCCGTCCGCCATGCGTCCAGCACCCGCTCGGCCACTCCTGCGTAGCGCTGCGCTTCGTCGGTGTGTCCGAGCACCGCCGCCACCTTTGTGAGCGTTGCCGTCGAACGGTAGAGGTACGCAGTGCCCACCTCGCCCTTGTCGGCCATGAACCAGGCGTACGGGTTGTCTTCATCGTGTCGATCGGGTTGCCGTCGGCATCCCGAGGCTTCGGCTCGCACCACTCTCCCCAGTGGAAGGTGCCGTCCCAGATATATGCCTCGTGTGGCATTGGCTCGGGTGAGCGCTCCACGCGGGACTGGTGTCGGTTCGTCCGAGCCGCGTCGAGAGCCCAGTCGACCCAGCGGTTCATCGCCTCGTACGACTCCGCGAGCACCTCGAGGTCGCCGTACGCGCGCCACAACTCCCACGGCACGTGGACGATCGCGTCGCCCCAGCCCGCCGACCCGGTCATCATCGCGAGCCGGTGGGTGAGGTTGCGTTTGATGTGTCGACCATCCGGGGAAAAGTTGGCGATCCGGCCGTCGTCGAGCTGGTCGTCCCGCACGGACTGAAGCCACTTGCGGCTGAAGCCGAGCACGTCGTACATCAGTGCCGCAGTCGAGACGAACACCTGGTAGTCGCCGGTCCAGCCGATCCGCTCGCGGGTGGGGCAGTCGGTCGGGATGTCGACGGCGTTGCCGAGGAAGCTCCAGCGGGCGGCCGCCCAAAGTCGGTTGAGATCGGCGTCGTTGCACTCGAACGTGCCGGTTGGGGTCAGGTCGGTCGCGACCACCCGCATGGTCAGGCTGACCGGGTCAACAGACCCGCCAGGCCGGGTGACGCGCACGTACTGGAAGCCGTGCACCGTGTGGCGTGGCTCGAACACCTCCGTTGCGTCACCGGACGACACGACCTCATCCCGCTGAACGAAGCTCACTGGCCCTGACTCGCCACCGAACGAATCCAGGTGCGACGTATCCACATCACCATCGGCCCCGACGAACTCGCCGTAGTCCAGAGTCGTCCGGGTGCCGCCCGGTCCCAGGTCGGACAGCCGCACCCAGCCCGAGGCGTTCTGCCCGAAGTCGGCGACCCACACCCCTTCACGAACCTGCGTCCACCGCTCGACGGCCCGTTCTTCAAGCACGCGCACAGGCGGCGCGGGTGACCAGGTGACCGCCGGCGCCAGAACTTGGTTGACGAGCACCCGCTCTTCGCCCTCTGTCGAGTCCGCGGACAGAATCTGGGAGGCAAAGTCCACCGTTTCGCCGTCCATCAGGCTCGCTCTGGTCACCCGCGATGGGGCGCTCGTCCACGTCCCTCCGGTACGGATCACCTGGGTACCACCATCGGCTAGCCGTAGATGCAGCTCCGCCCGGAAGGCGAGTTCGTCGCCCCACGCCGCGGGGTCGCGGAACGCGCCGACCTCGCCGCGGTACCAACCGTCGGTGACCACGACCTCGAGCCGGTTCTGGCCCGACTTCAGCAGTCCGGTCACGTCGTACGCCTGAGCGTGCAACGTCAGATCGTACGAGGTCGCGCCCGGCGCCAGCTCGGTCGTGCCCACCCGCTGTCCGTTCAACGTGGCCGAGTACAACCCCAGCGCCGTCGCGTACAGCCGCGCTGACTCCACATCAAGCGGCGCGTCAAAGACGCCCGTCAGTAGTGCGGCGGCGTGGGTGTCTACGGCATCAGCAGCCTCGACCGGTGAGATCCATGCCGCCGTCCAGTCATCGTCGAACAGCCCAGCCTCGAACAACGCCGCGGTCGACCAGTCGGACCAGCTCCCGGCGGTGCGGGTCCGGACCCGCCAGGAGACTCGCTGTCCGCTGCTCAACGGCGCCCAAGGCCAGTTCACGTAGAGGTGGCCACCGGACTCCACGGTGTCACTGAGCACCACGCCGTCGACGTCAGCTGTCACCTCGTACGCCTCCTGGACGGCGGTCACCTTCCAGGACAACCGCGGCGTAGGGCCCGTGACGGGGAACGAGTCACCCCCGGCGTCGACGGCCAGGGCGTACGGGGCGGAGTTGCTCATGGGATCTCCTCCAAGAGTGACGACGTGCTCACATGCGTGCCATAGAAGCGCCTGTGGCTCGAGAACCGATCGGTGACAAAGCGCTCCGCTGGGCCACCTGGCCAAGCCAGGCGAGACTGGGCTTCGGGGTCCGTACGAACGTCGTCCGGTCCACCGCGACAAGGCCGAACGTCGGCTTCCAGTGGCCCCACTCGTAGTTGTCGAGCAGGCTCCAGTGCAGGTAGCCGCGCACGTCGGCACCGTCAGCCATCGCCGCCGCGACGCCTTCCAGGGCATCAGCCGTGTAGGCAATCCGGCGGGTGTCATCCTCGGTCGCCATGCCGTTCTCTGTGATCAGGATCGGCAGCCCCGTGACCTCATGGGTGTGCCGAACAGCCATGCCGAGCGCATCGGGACGGTAGGCCGTGCCGACGAGCGTGTTGTCGGGATGCGGTGGATGAGGCTCGATACCGTCAGCCCCGACCCACTCGGTCGAGTACGACTGGACGCCCACGAAGTCGTCGCCGGCCGAGCCGGCCAGGTAGAGGTCCTCCCAGATCCACTCCAACTCGGTCTTCTTCGCCTCGAACCCCGGCCGGGCCTGCATGGCCCGGTTCGCGATGCTCCAGCCGACCTTCGCCGACGTGTTCGCCCGGACGACCTCACGCGCGGCATGGTGCGCTCGTACGAACAGGTCGCCCAACGCGGCATCAGGGGCTGGCAGCACGAGCGGGCGGCCCTCAGTGGTGGGGCTCTGCCACGCCTCTCCGGCGGCCATCTGCTCCCGCATGGCCCGCATCATGGCGGTCATCATCGCGAGCATGTTGGGTTCGTTCATCGTGACCACCCACTCGACCCCATCGAGGATGGCGGTGGCTGTATGAATGTACGACGCGAACTGCTCCACGGCGCCGTCGGCGAGCCAGCCGCCTTTGTTGGCGAACCAGGCCGGGTTCGTGAAGTGGTGCAGCGTGACGACCGGGGTGAGACCGAGCCCAAGGGCGGTGTCGATCATGCGTCGGTAGTGGTCGAGCTGAGCGTTCGACGTGAGCCCCTCGACGGGCTCGATTCGGGCCCACTCGATGCCGAACCGGTACGAGTTGCAGCCAGCATCGGCGAGCAGCCGCATGTCTTCGGGATAGCGGTGGTATGAGTCGCACGCGTCTCCGCTGCGCTCCATGCCCATCCGGCCTTCGTTGGCCCAGAAGTCGGAGGCGACGTTGTTGCCCTCGACCTGGTGCGGGGCCGTCGAGGCACCCCACAGGAACGTACGGGGAAAGCTGATGGTCATCGCGGTGCCTCCTGGCGTGGGATCTGGTTGAGGGCCATGTTGAGCTCGACCATCAGTGTGGCCGGTACGGCGTCGCCAAGGTGCTTGAGCAGACCCTCGACAGTCTGTCGGTCGAGGATGGCCTGCATCGACGCGGGGATCACCACATCCCTGGCCACGTCGCCCCGCGTCGCCGCGGCCTGGCGCATCAGCCTGGCGAGGAGTTCTTCGCCGGCCGGCGACTGCTTGATGGCACCCATCGAGTCCCAGACGGAGTAGAACCCGTCAGGTGCGGGCAGGTCCTCGGCGAACCAGTTGAGCACCGTCGACGCCTCGAATGAGTATGTCGGGTTGGCCTCGTCCACCTTGCGCACGGAGATCCGGTCGGTCAACTCACCTGCGCGAGCCTCCAGCGTGTGCTTACCCTCCAGCGGCACCTCGAACCGGAACACGCGTGAGCCCGTACGGGCAGCGACAAGGTGCCCATCCCGGTACAGCGACACCTCCGGCTGGTTGGAATAGACCGTCACCTGGGTGAGCTCCTCGGGCCGATCGACGTAGCGTCGGCCCGCCACGTGCACAAACGGCTCGGCCGACCAGGCCGCCTTGTAGACGTAGAATGCGTCCTTCTTCAACGCTCGGTCGAAGGTCACCAAGCCCTTTTGATTGCGGCCCCAGTTGCCGCCCTCGTTGCGGCCGTCGGCGCCGAAGTCGGCGAGGTTCCACACGTGCGTGGCCCACAGGTAGGGGCTGCGCTCGATCAGGTCGACCATGTGCTCGTGGTAGCGGGCCTGGTAGGACTCGGAGTAGTCACCCTTGGTGGGCGTAGCGGTCTGATACGTGGGGTTCGCGTCGGCGCCGTACTCCGACAGGCCAATGGCCACGCCGGGATAGGCGGCACGGAAGTCTGAGAACCACCGGTCATTATCCTCCAGCTCGCCGAGGTACCAGCCGTAGTAGAGGTTGTAGCTCATCACGTCGGCGAGCGTCATGAACTCCTCGCCGGGCTCCAGAACAAAAGCATGGGCGAGGCACGTCAGCCGGGACGGGTCGAGCTGATGAGCCAGGTCGTTCAGCTCGTGGTGGGCAGCCACGAGGTCGTCAGTCAGCCCCCCGATCGTGATCTCGTTCGAGAGACCCCAGCAGGCGATGCTGGCGTGGTGCCGGTTCTGCACGATCAGCTCGGTGAGCTGGTCGGCCGCGTTCCGGGTCGCGCCTTGATGGAACATCGTGATCTGTGGAATCTCGGCCCACACCACGATGCCGGCCTCGTCACACAAGTCGTAGAACCGCTGGTCGTGCTGGTAATGCGCCAACCGTACGGTGGTGGCGCCGAGCTCCACCAGGAGGTCAAGGTCGGTCTGCAGCATCGCGGTGGTGACCGCATTGCCCACGCCCTCCCAGTCCTGATGGCGCGAGACGCCACGCAGCGCGTACGGCTCACCGTTGAGCAGGAAGCCCCGGTCAGGGTCGACCGCCATCTCACGGCAGCCGAACCTGAGGCTGACCGCGTCGACCACCGAGCCGCCGTCGAGGAGCTCAGCCTTCGCGGTGTAGAGGTACGGGTCGCTCAGCCCGTGCCACCGTCGCACGTCAGTGATCTCCATGCTCGCCGATGCTTCGCCCGCGGTGATCGGAGAGTCGACAGATCCGCTCCCGGCGATGGTGAACCGTACGACATCGCCGCCGGTGACCGACGCGGTGAGGTGCACCTGGGCTGAGCTGCCGACCATAGTCGGCGTCACTACGAGCCCCGGGCCGCCGTGGTCGTCGAGCCCGAAATGGGCGCTTGCAACTGTGATGAGCCGCACGTCGCGGTAGAGGCCGCCATAGAACGTGAAGTCGGCCCGCTGGGGATAGACGGTGTCATTGG
>DAOOHL010000167.1:0-6425 GCA_035416185.1 Propionibacteriaceae bacterium
GCCCCGTCGACGAACGAGTCCACCTTGGCCAGCGTGACGGGTTGTCCGGAGTCCAGGGCTGCCACGAGGCAGGCAGCGCCCGCGGGTTCGACTCCCACGATGCGGGTGGCGGGGTACCGCTCACCGAACCAAGCCACAAGGCCGGCCAGGAGCCCGCCACCGCCAACGGGGACGACCAGCAGATCCGGCGCCTTCCCAAGCCCCGCAACGATCTCAGGACCGATCGTGCCCTGACCGGCGATGGTGGCGGGGTCGTCGAACGCTGGAACGAGCACTGACCCAGACTCAGCCGCCGCCTGCTTGGCCGCCGCGGCGGCGTCGTCGTACGAGTCGCCCGTGACCACCAGGTCGACGAACGGACCGCCGATCGCGATCATTCGGTCGCGCTTTTGCCGGGGAGTGGTGGTGGGCACGAAGATCCGGCCCTGGATCCCGAGCCGGCTGCAGGCGAACGCAACGCCTTGCCCGTGGTTGCCAGCGGATGCGCAGACGACGCCACGCGCCCGGTCAGCCTCGTCAAGCTGCGCGATCAGGTTGTAGGCGCCACGGAGCTTGTAGGACCGGACGGGCTGGAGGTCCTCGCGCTTGACCCACACGTCGGCGCCCGTCGCGGCGGAGAGCCTCACGTTGAGCTGAAGGGGTGAGACGTCAACGATGCCGTCGATGCGCGCACGTGCGGCGTCGATGTCGGCTGCGGTCACGGTCGGTGAGGGACCCATGACCGCGACCTTATCCCTGAGCTGCCCCGCCGATCAGCCCGGTGGGGCCCTGATGGCGCGGCAGGTCGAACAGGCTGAGCTCCTCGACGTCAGGGGTGCCGCGCTGCAGCAGGTCGATCTCCGGATTGGACCGGGCCAGGGCACGCCGTGAGTCGCGACCGATCATCGGCTCGACTTGGACGGCGTCCTCGACCAGCTCGGGCGCAGTCAGCCCGCGGACGCTCAGCTCGACCTGCTTGGCGGGCTCGATCTCGTCCTCGGTCACCTGGTAGTCGCGCAGCTTCCGCGCGGTGACCATGACGCGAGACTCCAGCGCCCCGACCGCGTCGTTGTAGGCCGTCACGGACCCACGGATGGCCCGGCCGAGCTTGTCGATATGGCTGCCCATGGTGCCGAGCCGCTTGTGGAGGTCGCGCCCGAGGTCGGCGATCTCACGGGCCGAGGCGGCCAGTGCCTCCTGCTTCCAGCCGAACGAGATGGCGCGGAGGAGACCGATCAGGCTCGACGGGGTGGCCAGCACGACCCCGCGCTGAGCGGCGTGCTCGAGCAGGTCGGGCAGCTGCTGCAGAGCCTCGGCAAACAGTGCCTCGCTCGGGATGAACATGACGACGAACTCAGGCGTGGTGCCAGCGTCGTTGGAGCGCCAGTACTGCTTGCTGGCCAGGGCATCGACATGGCCCTTGACGTTGCGGGCGAAGTAGCCGAGCGCCGTGGCCCGGGCCTGCTCATCAGGCGCCTCCTGGGCGTCGAGGAAGCCAGACAGCGGCATCTTCGAGTCGACGTAGAGGTATTTCTCGGCGGCCATCGAGACGCGCAGGTCTGGCCGGATGGCCCGGTCGTCGGTGGCGGCGGTGGTCTGTTCGGTGAAGTCGCAGTGCTCGACCATTCCAGCGAGCTCCACGACGCGACGCAGCTGCACCTCGCCCCAGGCGCCTCGGACGTGGGGCTTTCGCAGCGCGTTGGTGAGACGGGAGGTCTCGACCCTGAGCTGTTCACCGGTGGTCTGCACGGTCAGCACCTGCTGCTTGAGCTCCGCGGCCATGGCCGCACGTTCCTTCTCGACCTGGGTCAGCCTGGAAGCCAGGCTCTCCAACGTCTCTCGGACGGGCGACATGAGCTGCTCGGTCGCCTTCAGCCGCTGCTCGGCCGAGGCATCAGCGGACTTGCCCTGATGCTCCAAGGCCTCGGTCGACACCAGCTTGAACTGGTCGATGATGGTCTGGCGGTCGGCGGCGATCTCCTTCGCCCGTTCGACCGCCGCGTCCCGTTCGGCCTTCGCCTGGTTCGCCATGGCCTCGAAGCCAGCCACGTCGGCGAGCGCCAGCGCCCGGTCCTCTCGGGCGGCGGCCGCCTCCACTCGGGCCCGTTCGATCTCGGTGTCGGCCTTGGCCGCCTCCGTACGCGCAGCGGCGGCTTCGCTGCGAGCGTTGGCTGCATCAGCCCGCGCGTTCGCAGACTCCAGCCGCGCCTCGGCAGCCGCCGACCGGGCAGCGGTCAGTTCGCCCGCATCAGTCGGGGTGGAGCGTCGCCGCAGCACCAGCCAGCACGCCAGCGCGCCACCAGACGCCGACGATGAGGGCGAGAACAACGGTGACGAACTCCATGTGAAGCATCTTCCCGGACGCCTCTGACAGTTTTCGTGACCGACACCCGACACGGGTCAGCCGACGTACTTGATGATCGCCTGCCGCTCCGTCGACAGGGTGGCTGAGTCGACCAGCGAGCCGGCCTGCGCCTCAACGATCCCCGCCCAGGTGTCGAGCCGCTGCCGGCCGAGCCCGGAGGTGAAGAGCTGCTGCTTCAGCGTGGCTTTGACCGACGCTGTCTTCGCTGCACCATCGAGCAACGACGTGTATCGAGTGACCAGTGCATTCGCCTTGGTCATCCCCCCGCGACCGCCAGGCTGACCCTGCCCCGCTTGTCCCTGTGTCTGCGGAACCTGCTGTCCGGCCTGCCCACCCTGCTGAGCCTGGCCCTGGGGAACCTGCTGCGCCTGACCAGCCCCGGGCTGCCCCTGGCGCCCGCCGCCTTGGCCGCCCATCCCCGCCTGAGCGCCGAACGCCAGGTTGTGGTCCCAGGCGACAACCGTCCAATGGGTTGATGGTCGGGCCCACCACAGATACGAGTTGTTGCCCGGCCCGTCGATGTCGTCAAAGTTGTCGAGCAGCTCCTCGAACGCCAGGTACGTCGCGAAGGCGTCGATGTCGAGCCGCGCCCCCAGACCCGCCTTGAAGTCCGTGTCGGAGGACTGGTTGATGAACTGGAGGAACCCGATCAGCGGCGTGAGGTCAGGCTTTCCCGACTCCTGGTCGAAGATGTCCTTGTACGACGCCGTCGCGTCACCCCGGTACGACCAGTCGCCGGATGCCTCCGCCTTGTACAGCAGGCCGTCGGTCGCGAACGCGTGGCTCACCCAGGCGTCGTCGGGGTTCTCGACCGCCAGCCTCAGCACCTCGGCTGAGCCGTTCACCGACAGCTTCACGTACGCCGCCTGCTGCGTCGCCAGTCCGGCATCACCCAGCAGTGACAGGGCGACAGCCTCGTTCAACGACGACGTGGTGGTGTTCGACCGTACGATCAGGCTCGTCACGCCGTGATGGGACGTCCCGTCGACGTACTTGTCGAGGCGAACCAACCAGGGCAGCGACTGCGGCGTCGAGGATTCCGAGGCGGACCGGAGCGACGAGTTGCCCTTCAGTCGGATCCCCGCTCGCCGGTAGGCCTCCCCGTCGATGGTGACCGTCGCCTCGATCCACTCCTTCGTACCGTTCGACTTGAAGGTGCGCAGAGCACTCGTGACGGCCGCCTGGTCGACGGTGAAGCTCAGCGCGTGGATGGTCTCCGCGGTGAGGAACGAGCCGCTCGTGGTCGTCGATGCGGTCGGCACACCTCGTTGGGACGCGATGGCCAGCCCAGTGCCACCAGCGGCGAGGACAGCAGCGCCGGCCACGGCCGTACCGAGCAGACGACGACGAGTGAAGGTTGTCATGGGGCTACCTGACCGCCCCGGGATGTCTTCCGGCTCAGGCAGGGCTGTGAACTGGCTGTGACTCCGTACGGCGCCGCACCAACCACGCTGCCAGCACTCCGATCGCCACTCCCAGCAGGTCGGCGATGGCATCGGCCACATCGCTGGAGCGGTTGGGCACAAGGCGTTGCAGCAGCTCACTCCCCGGCGCGTACGCGACCATCAGCGCCACCGACCACCAGCGCGGCCACAGCCAGTACAGCAACGCCGTCGGCGCACCGAACAGCACGACATGCGCCACGAGGTCGGAGCCCGAGAAATCCGACGGCGGCATCGGCGGGGTGGGGGAGTAGAGCAGCCAGGTCTGCACGGCCAGCACAGTCACCAGGCACGTCAGGACTGCGCCACGGACAACGGTCGACGTCACGGGCTCACTGTACGGGCGTCTGCCAGCGACACAGCGCTGGTGAAGAATGGCCCCATGCCGTCTGACTTCATCGCCGACCTCGCGGGGTTCGTCGCCGCCAGCCCCACGTCGTACCACGCAGCCGTGGAAGTGGCGCTCCGACTGGAGGCCGCGGGCTTCGTCCGGCAGCGCGAGAGCGCCGAGTGGGATGCGACCCCCGGTGGCCACTACGCCCTTCGCGACGGCGCCGTGATCGCCTGGCGGATCCCCGAGGGCTGGCAGGCGAGCCAGGGCTACCGGATCGTGGGCGCGCACACCGACTCGCCAGCGCTCAAGCTCAAGCCCAATCCCGTCCTCAAGGTGGCCGGCTGGACCCAGCTCGGCGTCGAGGTGTACGGGGGCCCGCTGCTCGGCACCTGGATCGACCGCGAGCTGGGCCTCGCCGGGCGGATCACGACGCGCGACGGTGTCGTCCATCTCGTCCGTACCGGCCCGATCCTGCGGGTGCCGCATCTGGCGCCGCACCTGGACCGTACGCTCGCCGACCACGTCCAGCTCGACAAGCAACAGCACCTGCAACCGGTCTTCACCGTCGGTGACGCGCCCGACCTGGCGACCCTGCTCCTCACCTCTGCCGGAGTGCCGGACGCGGAGCTCGCCGGGTACGACATCTTCACCTACGCGGTGCAGCCCCCAGGACTGTTCGGCCCCAACGAGGAGTTCCTCGCCTCCGGCCGCCTCGACAACCTCTCGTCGGTCCACGCGGGCCTGCGTGGGCTGCTGAACGGGGCCTCTCAGGGCGAAGCGATCTCAGTGTTCGCCGCGTTCGACCATGAGGAAGTTGGTTCGGCCACGCGGTCCGGGGCGCAAGGGCCGTTCCTGTCCGACGTCCTTTCCCGCACGTCTGCGGCCCTCGGTCTGAGCGGCGACGAGCACCACCGAGCCCTCGCCGTCTCTTCGTGTGTCTCGGCCGATGCCGGCCATGCAGTCCACCCCAACTACCCCAACCATCACGACCCGGCCAACCGGCCGCTGCCGAACGCCGGGCCCCTGCTGAAGATCAACGCCATGCAGCGCTACGCGACTGACGCGGTGGGGTCCGCGCTCTGGCGTCAGGCCTGTCACGCCGCCGATGTTCCGGTGCAGGAGTTCGTCAGCAACAACGCCGTGCCTTGTGGCTCCACGATCGGACCGTTCGCTGCAACCCAGCTGGGAATCACCACCGTGGATGTCGGCATCCCGCTGCTGTCGATGCACTCAGCCCGCGAGATGTGCGGCGTCGCGGACCCGCCGGCGCTTGCGAGGGCACTGGCGGCCTACTGGGCGGCGGCCTGACCCGTACGGTGCCTGTGGCGCCAAGCCGCCAGGAGCCGCGACACGACCGGAGGGATCAGGCCCAGCCGATGCGGGGTACCAAGGCACGATGAAGGCCAGCGGCAACGGCAGGAGGAAGCCGATCGCGACCGCGCCGAGACTGTGCGCAGTCTTCGGGAACAGCTCTTGGTCGACCACACCGGCCAGCTGTCCGGCGCGCCAGGCGTGGACCCAGGCCACGACCTGCACGACGAAGATCATGCCGAGCGTGCCGCCGTCCATCACGGTGCTCAGCGCCGACCCGTGCTCAGCGAAGACTGACGTGGGGAACGGTACGAGGCAGACACGGCTGCGAGGTAGCGGATCAGGCGCGAACCGTCCAGAGTCTGGATCGTTCGCCGTCTCGGGTGACCAGGGCCAGGCCGTCCGGGGTCGTCGTTGCTGCGATGGGCAGTCCTGCCGGGGGCGGGTGGGGCGCTGTGAGCTGCCAGGTTCCGCTGGCGTCGGTCAGGAGGATGGTACGGGCGGACTCCGCCGCGACAAGGACCGATGCGCGTCCTCGGCAGGCGATGACCAGGGTGTCTGGGTTGAGGTGGACTGTGGGGAGGGTCTGTCGTACGACGGTTCCGTCCCAACCTAGGCTCCAGCCAGCAGCAGCATCCTGGGTGTGGCCGCCGATCAGGCAGCCGTTCGTATCGCACGAGACGGAGTCCGCAGTGGCATCGGCGATCGAGGGGAGGACGTATCGCGACCAGATGTCGTCGTCGCGGACCCAGACCGTTGCCTCCACCCGGTTCTTGAGCAGGTCGTTCGTCTGGCCTACGATGACGAGCCGATCGCCGAACCCCGTTGCGGCGGCGGGTTGGACGAGCGCGGATCGGGTCGATGACATGACCGGATCCATCACGGCTCGCTGCCAGGACGCGGGGTCCTCCCTGCGCCAGACGGCGATGTCGAACCCGGCCGTGTCGGACTGCCAGCTGCCGATGACGAGCGGACGCCCCGAGACGTAGGTGAC
>DAOOHL010000168.1:0-6411 GCA_035416185.1 Propionibacteriaceae bacterium
CTGTTCGATCCGAACTGGAGCGTCTGGGATTGGGTCGAGCACGACCTCGACGAGACTGGCACCCTGGTCCCCGTCACCAGAGCGCCGGGCCTCAATCGAGCAGGCCTGATCTGTGGCCTCGTGACGACCCCCACTGCCCTCCACCCCGAAGGCCTGACCCGGGTCGTCCTGTGTGGAGACCCCACGAAGGGCCTCGGTGCGGTGGCGGAGCCGGAATGTCGCCGGATCATCGCCGCCCTGGACCTGGCCGAGCAGCTCCAGGTTCCACTCGAGTGGTTCACCCTTTCCTCAGGCGCCCGGATCTCCATGGACTCCGGCACCGAGAACATGGACTGGGTCGGCGCCGCCCTCCGCCGCATCGTGGAGTTCACCCAGGACGGTGGCGAGATCAACGTCATCGTGGCCGGCATCAACGTGGGCGCCCAGCCGTACTGGAACGCCGAGGCGACCATGCTGATGCACACCAAGGGCATCCTGGTGATGACCCCCGACTCGGCCATGGTGCTCACCGGCAAGCAGTCCCTCGACTTCTCCGGCGGGGTGTCGGCTGAGGACAACTTCGGCATCGGTGGGTACGACCGGGTGATGGGTCCCAACGGGCAGGCGCAGTACTGGGCGCCTGACCTCACCGGAGCCTTCTCGATCCTGATGCAGCACTACGACCACACGTACGTCGTCCCGGGCGAGGCTGGTCCTCGCCGGTCGCCCACCTCCGACCCGTCTGACCGTGACGTGTCTGACTACCCGCACGGGGGCGACTTCGCCACGGTCGGTGAGATCTGGTCGGCGAACCCTGACCGCAAGAAGGCGTTCGACATCCGTACGGTCATGGGCGCTGTCTGCGACGCCGACCACCAGCCGCTGGAACGGTGGGCGGGCATGGCCGACGCCGAGACCGCGGTCGTGTACGACGCGCGGATCGGCGGCCACTCGGTGTGCCTCCTCGGCATCGAGTCCAAGCCGGTGCCGCGGGCTGGTTTCCCGCCCACCGACGGACCGGACACCTACACGGCCGGCACGCTGTTCCCGCGGTCGAGCAAGAAGGCCGCGCGCGCCATCAACGCGGCCAGCGGGAACCGCCCCCTCGTGGTCCTCGCGAACCTGTCCGGGTTCGACGGTTCCCCTGAGTCGATGCGCAACCTCCAGCTTGAGTACGGGGCCGAGATCGGCCGGGCCGTGGTCAACTTCGAGGGCCGGATCGTGTTCGTGGTGATCTCGCGCTACCACGGCGGCGCGTTCGTGGTGTTCTCAAAGAAGCTGAACGAGAGCATGACCGTCCTCGCCATCGAGGGTTCGTTCGCGTCGGTGATCGGCGGTGCACCAGCGGCAGCGGTGGTCTTCGCTGGCGACGTTGCCAAGCGGACGGCTGCCGACCCCCGGGTCAAAGACCTCGAGGCGCGGCTCAGCGAGGCCGTCGATACCGATCGATCTGCGCTCAGCCAGGAGCTCGCTGACCTCAAGGCGGCAGTTCGAGCCGAGAAGATCAGTGAGGTGGCCGCCGAGTTCGACGGCGTCCACAACATCCACCGAGCCGTACGGGTGGGCTCGGTCGACAAGGTGATCGACGCTGGCCGCCTCCGCCCTGAGATCATCGCCGCGATCCAGGGCTGAGGCGGCAACGCCGTCCGTTCAGCTGGCGCGACCGCCCGTGATCGGGCGCGACCGCTGCTGGACGCCGCGAGGTCCGTACGGGTACTCGGGCAGCGGTGGGGCTGAAACGTCGTCGAGCAGCGTGGTGTGCGCCGCGTCGAGGTGTACGTCAGCCATCGCGAGCGCCTCGGTGAGCTGCTCCATGGTGCGGTTGCCGAGGATCGGCGCGATCACCATGGCCCGGTCCGCCACCCACGCCAGCGCCACCTGGGCCATAGTCAGACCGGTCTCCTGCGCGACCTTCTCGACCGCGTCCAGGACCTCCCAGACCTGCTCCTGAGCGTTGCGATCGGCGTAGTTCTCCATCCCACGCTTGGGGTCCTCGCCCAAGCGCGTCGCGCCCGTCGGCACGTGGTCGCGCTGGTACTTCCCGGTCAGCCAGCCGCCACCCAGGGGGCTCCACGGGATGATCCCGATACCGTACTCCTGGCACGCAGGGAGCACCTCGACCTCGATCATGCGCGTCAGCAGGTTGTACTGCGGCTGCAGCATCACCGGGGCCGGCGCGCCCGCCGCTCGGGCCCGCTCCGAGACCGCGGCGATCTGCCAACCGATGAAGTTGGAGAGGCCGAAGTAGTGGATCTTGCCCGCGGCCATCGCGTCGTCGAAGAACCGGATGGTCTCGTCGAGCGGGGTCAGCGGATCCCAGGCGTGCACCTGGTACACGTCGATGCAGTCGACCCCGAGTCGGCGGAGCGACCCGTCCAGCGCTTGGGTCAGGTGGCGTCGCGACAGCCCCACCCCGTTGGGATGGTTGGCCATCGGGAAGCGTCCCTTGGTCGCAATCACCATCCCGTCGGCGATATCGGAGCGCTTCTTCAGCCAGCTTCCGACCATCTCCTCCGAACGCCCAGCTGAGTACACGTCGGCCGTGTCGATGAACGTGCCGCCCGCCTCGGCGAACGCGTCCAGCTGGGCATGCGAGCCAGCCTCATCCGTCTCGTTGCCAAAAGTCATCGTCCCCAGGCACAGCCGCGACACGCTGAGCCCGGTCTTACCCATCAGTCGGTACTCCATGACCCAAGCCAACCACTGGGCCTCTGCCGCCTGATCACTGGTCGGCTGATCCCTGACAGCAACTGCACAGGTAGTGGTCAGGGTACGGACAGAGTCGCGACGAAATCTGGGTAGCACGAGAAAGGAACTCACCATGAGCAACCAGCCGTGGTTTCCCACCCAGGACCAGTCGAACCAGCCCTACCAGCCGCCCGAGCAGAGCACCGCGAACCCGAGTGCCGGGCACCGGCCTGCGCCACCGACAGCCTGGCCGCTGAGCGCCGCCCCGGCCTTCCCGTACGGCCCGACCGCGCCTCGTGCAGAGCTCGCCACCGCCACCATGCCTCCGGTCGCCCAGCCGCGGCCCAGCCGACGGTGGGCGCAACGGCTGATGACCGGCGCTGCCGTCGTGGCGTTGGGCTTCGGCTCCGGTGCTGGCGGCGCTTGGTACGTGACCCAGCAATCCCCCGCCGCAACCCCTGCCGCCGCGATCACGCGCGTGGTCCAGGGCTCCACGTCGGCTCCTGACTGGGCGGTCACAGCGGCCGCCGTAATCCCCAGCACGGTTTCCATCGAGGTCTCCGGCCGTGCCGGTACGGCCGCAGGCTCCGGCGTGATCTGGGACACCGAGGGTCACATTGTGACCAACAACCACGTTGTGGCGGCGCTCGGTACTGGCACCTCCACGATCACGGTGACGCTCGCTGATGCCACGACTCTGGCAGCCACCATCGTCGCCACGGACCCCACGCATGACCTCGCCGTGCTCGCGGTGACGAATCCGCCAGCCACGCTGGTCCCGATCCAGCTCGGGGACGACACCACGCTGAAGGTCGGCGACCCCGTCATGGCCATCGGTAACCCGCTCGGACTCAGCGAGACGGTCACCACGGGGATTGTGAGTGCGCTCGATCGACCCGTACCCACCGGCCAGAACTCTCGGGGCGCCGCGACGACCACCACGTCGGCCATCCAGGTGAGCGCGCCGATCAACCCCGGCAACTCTGGCGGTGCGCTCGTCGACGCTCAGGGCTCCCTCATCGGGATCAACTTCTCGATCGCATCTCTGTCGAGCACCAGCGGATCGATCGGACTTGGCTTCGCCATCCCGATCAGCGAGGTCTCCCAGATCGTCGGTGGGATGCTGTCCGCGGTTCGCTGACCCAGCGGCTGGCGCGGCAGCAAGGGCCACCCCGCCGATCAGCGCCACGATGGCCGGGTCTAGAGTGACTCACAACCGAGACAGCACCGTCTCAGCCCACCCTGATCGTGCGGCCGGCGTTGGTGATCCCCCTTCGCCGGCCGTCACTTCGGCAGCCCGCCGCCCCGGTGATCGCTGCGAAGATGACACCGTGACCTCACATTCGGCGGCTGCGGCGCGACGACCAGATGTGGCTACGCTGACCATCCCGTACGACCTCGCCGTCCGCGAGCATGGCCCCACCGTGCTCCGGGTCTGCCGGGCCGTGCTCGGCAGCGATGTCGAGGCCGAGGACGCGTGGTCGGAGAGCTTCCTCGCTGCCCTGCAGGCGTGGCCGGAGCTCCCGGCCACCACGAATGTCCAGGCTTGGCTCGTCACCGTCGCCCATCGCAAGGCGGTCGACATCATCCGTCGACGCGTCCGGCACGCGGTCCCGTACGGTGACCTCCCCGAACCACCGCCCGATGCCGGACCAGACCACAGCGCCGCCCTTGACCTGCGCCGCGCGGTTGCCCTCCTCCCGGAGCGGCAGCGGCTGTGCGTCGCCTACCACCACCTGGGCGGGCTCCCGTACTACGACGTCGCTGCCCTCATCGGTGGTACGCCGGCAGCCGCCAGACGGGCCGCCGCCGACGGGGTCGCCGCACTGCGTCGCCACCTCGCCCAGAACGATCCGGAGGAGCCATGAGCACCCTGCACGCGGCGTACGACGCCACCTCGGCCGACCTCGACCGCCTTTCGAGCCACCTAGTTGCGAGGGCCGCCGAGGCGAACCTGGTCGACGTCGCCTACGTGATCGACGACTCTCCGCTGGGTCGGCTGCTCCTCGCTGCCACTGCCCGCGGGGTCGTGCGGATCTCGTTCGAGATCGAGGACCACGACGCCCAGCTCGCCCGGCTTGCCCGACAGATCAGCCCCCGGGTGCTGGCCGCCCCGGCCCGGCTCGACCAGCTGCGCCGCGAGCTCGATGGGTACTTCGCGGGAACCCGCACCCGGTTCTCCGTACCGTTGGACCGATCCCTCTCGTCTGGTTATCGCCGCAGCGTCCACGAGCATCTGTCGACGATTCCGTACGGCAGCACTGAGTCGTACGCCCAGGTCGCCACCTTGCTCGGCAAGCCCAAGGCATCTCGGGCGGTCGGCACCGCCTGCGCGACCAACCCACTTCCGATCGTCGTCCCTTGCCACCGCGTCGTCCGCTCCGACGGCACGCTGGGTGGCTACGCCGGAGGCCTCCCCGCCAAGCGCGCCCTGCTTGATCGCGAGCGGGCAGAGCACAACTGAGCCTGGCACTCCGTCGGGCCGATTGACCCCTAGCAACTGCCCCGCCCATGAGCGAGCATGGATCATGGGTACCGTCGGAGCAGTGCTTCTCAGAGCCCTGATCGTCGGGCTTGGTCCGCAGCCTCTGGTGTGGCTGATGAGCCGCGTTGACCGCGAGCAGGTCGGAGCCAACATCGGCGCCGGGCTGCTGATGTTCGGGGTCGTGATGGTGGTGTCGCTCATCTGGTCGGCTATCGATGGGCGCCGCTCCGGAGAGTTTGGTCGTACGGCCGTGGTCTGGCTCGCCGTGGCCGTCATCGTCGCGATCCCCAACGCGTTGTTGGCGCAGTCGAGCGGCCCAGGGATCGACCGGCAGGTGCTGTTCAGCGACTTCAGTGGCCTCTCACTGTTCGTGGCTGGTCTCGTCGTGGTCCCAGCGCTGATTGGCGCGGCAGTGGGATCGGCGACTAGCCCAGTCAGATCCCGAGAGCCGCGCGATCCGTGACCGGCGAGGTCCGCGCTCCTCTTGACGGCCTTGCAGCCCAACTCACGACCCGCCATGGCAACGCCAACCTGGCCGAGCTCGACCAAGCGATGACGCTGCACGTCCGAAGCTTCGAAGCTGGTGATGTCGGCGGCATCATCCGAGCCGATCTCGACTTCCATCGTGTGATCGCTGAGCACTGTGGCAATCCACAACTGTGGCTGACCTTGGAACCGATCCAGCGCCGAGTGGCGATGGCCATCCTGGCTGGCGACCCGTCGTCATGGCCGCGGGATGCTCTCCGGGAGCATCAGCTCATCGTCGCGAAGATCAGGGCCGGAGACGAAGAGGGCGCGAGGGCAGCAGCCGAGGCGCATATCATCGCCGCGCGCCAGCGACTCATCGACAAGCAGCGCCGCACCACGAACGCCGAGGGCATCAAAACATGACTAGAGCTTGACAGATTGATGTCGTGGCGACACTATCGATGTCGCCACGACATCAATGAGGAGCTCGCCATGACCATCCCCGCCCTGCATGTTCCCGCTCGGACGATCCCAGTCCCCGCCACGATCAGCCCCGAGGCGCAGCGCGTGCTCGGCTTCCCGCCCGCCGGGGTGATCGACTGGCCAGACACCGTCGAGGCCCAGGTGGCGATCATCGACCAGATGACGTCGTGGTCGACGCCCGGCGACCAGGGCGCGATGGTGTCCGGCTGCTACGCCGCGGCCCGTACGGAAACGCCGTGCGATGTCGAGCGCGTCACCCGGCTCATCAAGCTCAACGAATATAAGCGCCGCCAGGCCCCTGTGGGCGT
>DAOOHL010000169.1:0-6234 GCA_035416185.1 Propionibacteriaceae bacterium
CGGCCTTCCGCCCTGCCCGGACGACTGCCTGCGCCGCCCCGCGGTACGTCTGGGTGGTGCTACCGACGTACGGATGGGTCGGTGCCGCGGTCGCGCTGCCCAGGCCCGCCAGAGTGGCGGGACCGCTGACGCTCACGGTGAGGTCGGCAGTCGCGGTGGCCGAGATCGTACCGGCGGCGTCGACGACCTCGATGGTGAGGTAGGCGAGCGACTGGCCGTCGGCGTCGAGCCCCGTCCGGTCGGTGGTGACCCGAAGCGACAGGGGCCCGTCGGCTGAGCGGAGCGTCTGGCGACCTGACTCGCGTCCGTTCGTGTAGGCGACGGCCGTGAGCTCACCTGGCTGCCAGGTGGTCCGGAACTTTGCGACGAAGCCGTGCTTCCTCCCGGCCTTCTTCCGGCCGATCCGGTGGCCGTTCAGCAGCAGCTCGACCTCGTCGGCCGCCGAGTACACCTCGACCTCGGCGCGGTTGCCTTCGCAGCCGGTCCAGGCCCAGGTCGGGGCAGCGTCCGTGCCGCGCCACGCCGCCTTGAAGACCTGCTGCCCGGCCTTGTCGACCGGCCTCACGGCGATCTCAGGTGCCTTCGAGATGCCCCAGACCGCACGGGCCAGCAGCATGGGTGCCCCGGCGTTGCCCGCGATGTCGATCGCGCCCGGCCCGGCGAGAAGGTACGGGTACGGCTTCTGCATGACCGACGGCTCGTCACCGTACGTCCAGGTGCCGATGCCGGACTCGCCGAGGTAGTCCCAGCCCGTCCACATGAAGTCGCCGATGACGTGCGGGTGCTTCTCCACCAGCGCCCAGTTCTTGGCGATGTGGAAGGTCATCGTCTCGGTGCCGACGATGACCCGCTCGGGGTTGGTCTTCGGGTCACGGGTGTAGCGGCCGGTGCCGTAGTTGTAGCCGGTGACGTCGAGCGTCGCAGCGACGCCAGCGACTGCGCGGCCAGCGGCTGGCAGGGCCGACATCATGATCATGCCGGCGCCGACCCGGCTCATCATGAGGTTGAAGCCCTCACTTTGGAGCTTGCTCAGCTTCTTGTTCGGGTCCTGCTTCTTCTGGTTCTGCTCGTGGGCCGGGTTCTTGCCCTTGAGCGCCGACACGTTCAGCATCGGGTTCACCCCGGAGGTGACGAGGCGGGTCGGGTCAAGGGTACGGAGGCGGTTCGCGACGTCCTCGGCGACCTTGATCCCCGCGGCGGTGGCCGACTCGCCGATCTCGTTGCCGGTCGAGTACATCACCACGCTGGGGTGGTTGCGGTCCTTGGCGACCATGGCGTCGACGTCGGACTCCCACACCTCGGCGAACCGGTCCGCGATGTCGTACCTGGTCTTCTGGTCGAGCCAGGAGTCCCAGGTCTCGTCCATCACGTACAGCCCGATCTCGTCGCACGCATCAAGAAAGTCCCGTGACAAGGGGTGATGCGAGCTTCGGATCGCGTTGAAGCCCTGCTCCTTGAGGATCCGGGCTCGACGGAACTCGGCGTCGCGGAACGTCGCCCCACCGAGCACCCCGTTGTCGTGGTGCACGCAGGCGCCCCGCAGCAGGGTGGTGACGCCGTTGACGGTGAACCCGTCGCGCGCGTTGGCGGCAACCTGGATCAGGCCGACCTTCTGGGTGGACGTGTCGCCCGAGGGCTCGACGGACACCTGGAGCTCGTAGAGGTACGGGGTCTCGGCCGTCCACGCCTTGGCGTCAGCGATCTCGAGAGGGACCCGGACAGACTCTCCGTCGGTCGTCACCTCGCCGCCGGCGACGCGGATGTCGCCGTCGAAGAGGTGCACCACGACGGTGGCGCTGGTGCGGTCGGCGTTGTCGAGAAGCACCTCGACGTCGGCCGTGGCGGAGCCGGGCGAGAGCGTACGGGTGACGAACCGAACGCCGTCACGAGCCAGCCACGGACCGGTGGCGGACCGCTCCACCAGCCAGACGTGCCGGTAGATCCCGGAGCCTGAGTACCAACGGCTGTTGGGCTGCTCGGAGTTGTCGACGGTCACCTCGATGAGGTTCTCGGCTCCCCACTGCACCTGCTCGGTGAGGTCGACCTCGAACTCGGTGTAGCCAGACAGGCAGCCACCGACATCGGCGCCGTTCACCATCACGCGCGACTTGCGGTAGACGCCCTCGAACAGGAGCCCGACCCGCTGTGGCGTGGCCGGGGCGGCCCACGTCTTGCGGTAGGTGTAGCGCCCTCCGGGATACCAGCCAGTGTTGTGTCCGCCCTCGAGGGTTGCGTCGCGCTCCTCGTGGAGCATCGCGTCGTGCGGCAGCTCGACCGCGGTCCAGGAGTCGCTTCCCGTACGGGAGTACTCCCAGCCCTGGTCGAACAGCGACACGGTCGATGTGGAGGCTGGGGCCACTGCGGTGTTCGTCACTTCTTCTCCTCGTCGGCCACGGGCAGCCCATAGCTCTCGGCGAGTGCCTCGCCAGAGTTCACCAGGACGCTGTCCGGCTCAGGTGACGTGGCGCGAGCACCGATCTCGGTGTACATCTCCTCGCGGTTCGCCTTGTGGCGCAACGGGTACCAGAGCAGGATCGCGCCGGCCGCAAGCGAGCAGATCACCGGCACCGCGAACATCGCGAAGCCGAGGCCCTGGAACAGCGCAGGCGGGATGGTCGTGGCGTCCTGGTACTTCACGGCGTCGTAGCCGACCGCGACGAGGATGCCGCCGGTGACCGCGGCGGCCATGGCGCCCTGCAGCTTCTGGACGAACGCTGCCACCGAGTTGAGCGTCCCCTCGAGGCTCTTGCCGACGCGGTACTTGTTGTAGTCCATGCACTCCATCGTCAGGAGCGAACCGGGCAAGTACCCCATGCCGATACCGAGGTTCACGAAGAACATGAGGCCGAAGTAGAGGGGCATGCTTGAGATCGGGCCTGCAAGGTTGAGCACGAACATCACGGCCAGTGGAGCGGCGGTGAACAGGTGCACCAGCATCGCTGCCTGGCCGGGTGTCGTCCGACGGAGGATCGGCTGAACCGCGAAGACGCCCAGCAGGATGCCCACGATGCTCAGGAGGCCACCAACAGCGCTCGCGACACCGAAGTTGGCCGCACCGAAGGCGTACTTCATGTAGTAGATCGAGGCTGCGAACAGGATGTTCCAGACAAAGCCACCGAAAATGCCCGACAGCTGCGAGATCCACAGGGGACGGTTGGTCTTGACCATCTCGACCACATCACGGACGCCGACCTTCTCCTCGTCGGCGTTCGCGCTGCCTTCCTTCACCAGCGCCAGTCCGAGCATCGACAGCAGCGAGACGGGTACGAGGAAGATCACGGTCGCCAGAGGGATGTTGGGGTCGTCCACGGTGCCGAGCCCAATGGCCAGCGCCATGAAGGACGACGCAGCCATCGCGAAGATCAGGGTCACGCGCTGGCCGGCGAGCAGCTTCGTACGGACGCGGGCATGGGGGGACACGGACTGGATGATCGGCACGAACGGCATCAGCGTGAACACAGCGTCGAAGGCGAAGTAGAGCACCACCATCAGCACCACGCGGGTCCAGTCGGGCAGCGTCTTCGGCAGGCTGAACATGCCGATGATGAGGACCGTGGACAGCGGGATCGCGACCATGGCGAACGGCTTGAACCGACCCCACTTCGTACGGGGGCTGCGATCCATCAGGAATCCCATGAGTGGGTCGTTGACGGCGTCCCAGACGCGACCAGCGACCAGGATTCCCGTGCCGATCGCGGCAGCCTTGCCCGGCTCCGAGGTGAACAGGCCAGCGTAGTCGGTCAGGTACAGCATCAGGACGCCGGTGATCACCGACGTGGCGATCACCTGGGAGACGCCCATCGTCGAGGCGCCGAACAGGGTCTTGAAGTCCTCGGGGTACTGCTTGCGGGCCATCGGTGGCTCCTCGGTTCGGTAGGCGTCCTCGCCCACGGCCTGAGTGTCACGACCTCGTGACAAAATGTAGTGAACCGCAAGTTTGAATCGTCGTCAAGGGATTGGCTCAAGGAAATCATGAGACGAATCTGGGTTGATCCTGCAACTTCTCCTGCTACCGTTGCGGGCATGCTTGAGACGAAGACGCGTGGTCCGTACGCGAAGACGGCCGAGCGTCGCGCGACGATCGCCGAGGCGGCCCACGATGTCGTGATGGAGGTCGGTCACGATGCCTTGACGACAGCCGCGGTCGCCAAGCGGGCTGGTATCAGCGAGCGGACGATGCTCTACCACTTCCCGACCCGGGACCACCTGCTGGTGGCAGCTCTCGAGCTGGCCGACCAGCTCACCAGCGACGATGCGTTCGCCCGCGCCGGGGACTACGAGGCTCGCCAGATGGATCCGGACTGGCTCGACGAGCTCATGGACGCGATCTCACGGTCGTCGGTCAACACCGATGCCCGGACCCGGCTCCATGTTCACCTCGCCGCCATGGCAGCGACCCCGGACCACCCCGCCCGTGACTACTTCAAGCAGCACTACGAACGAGCCATCACCGGCATCGCACAGCAGATCAAGTCCCATCAGGCCGCAGGGATCGCCCACCCGGACAAGGACCCCATGACTGTCGCGCGACGCGTCGTCGCCGCCTGGGACGGCCTGCAGCAGCAGTGGCTGGTGACCCAGGACTTCGACCTGCCGGCCGAGATCCACGCCACCTTCCGCGACCTGACGGGCCGCTCTGTGATGGAGACCCGTCAGGCGATGGAAGAGCTGCTCGCCCAGATCTGAGTTCGGCAGTCGCTTCGATCAGGGGAGCCAACCGACGGGTCGCCAGCTCCGGCGCCACGGTCACCGTGACGCGGTCGGACAGGTCGACGAGGGAAGTCAGGGCAGCGCCCAACCCCGCCTGGCTGAGCAGCGCGGGATGCAGGCCGTGGGCGAGGCCGCGCAGCTCGGTCATCGTCGTGGCCAACCGCGTCCTGGCGTCGGCGATGGCGGCGCCCACCTTCTCGTCGGCCCCGCCGACGAGCTCGGCCCTCGACAAGGCTGCCTGGGCAGCGAGGAGGTGCTGCTGCGCGCCGTCGTGCAGGTCGCGCTCACCCCGTCGTTGGTCGACCGCCTCGTCGTGGCTGTGGCCATCGCACTGCTGGCCGTGGGTCTCGTCGCCCTGGTGGTCATCGGCGCCGCGGTACGGCCGGTGGCTGACCAGCGACCCGAGCCGCAGGCGCAGGTCGCGCCGCTACCGCCAACCGTCCGGTGACCAGCTAGACCTGCGGCGCGAAGCCCGCCAGGGTCTCACGAAGTTCGTCCGCCAGCCTTGGGTTGGCCATCGGGATCCGAGAGACAAGCTCGTTCAGGCTCATCCCGGCCACGTGGGCTCCGGCGTCGTCGAGGGGGATCTGCGGGTAGTGGCTGTGGAGCACGGCCGCGACCGCGACCCAGAGCTCGGACACCTTCGCGATCTCGCCCAGCTTGGTGTCCATCGTGAACTCGCTGGGCACCTCAGGTTCAGGGATCTCGTACGACCACGAGTGCTCACCCGGACCGACCTCGACGACGAGGCCATCAGGATGCTGCGGTAGCACGACCTCTGCCGAGGCGCCGTCGGGGATGACGGCAGTGACGGTGAGCTCACGTCCGCTCAGCGACCAGGCCGACTCTGCCCGGCCCAGGACGGTGTCGTGGCTGGACTTCGCCGAGCTCAGATCGCCACCGGGCTGCGGAGCGATCCGGATCCGCGACCAGCCCGGCTCTACCCGCTGCAGGCCGCCGACCACCCGATGCATCCAGTCGGCCACCGCGCCCAAGGCGTAATGGTTCAGCGAGGTCATCCCGGTGGCGTTGACCGTGCCGTCGGGCATGACCGAGTCCCAGCGTTCCCAGATGGTGGTGGCGCCCATGGTGACGGGGTAGAGGAAGGACGGGCACTCGGTCTGCAGCAGCAGGCGATAGGCGTCGTCCAGGTGGCCGGTGAGCGTGAGAGCGTCGGTGACCAGCGGCGTGCCGGCGAACCCGGTCGAGATTCGGTGCTTGGCCTCCCGTACCAGGAACGCCAGCCGGTCGCCGGCTTTGGCCAGCTGGTCGGGGTCGAGGATGCCGAAGACGATCGCCAGCGCGTACGCGGTCGCTGACTCGTTGGCCAGCCTGCCCGACGCGGTCACCCACTCGCGGCGGAACGCCTCCCGTACGGTGTCGGCGAGGGCGCCGAAGTGCTCCGCGTCGGTCGTCTCACCCAGCAGTGCCGCGGTGTCTGCCAGTTCTCGGGTGGTGCGGCAGAGGTAGGCGGCGCCCATCAGGTTGGGGTTGGTCTTGCCGTTCGACGGGTTGCCGGCGGGG
>DAOOHL010000170.1:0-6206 GCA_035416185.1 Propionibacteriaceae bacterium
GTGGTTCTCGATGCCCCAGCCGTGCTGGTTGAAGTGGAAGGCGTAGCGAGGCTGAGTCACCCCGGTGCCGTCAACGAGGCCGAAGCGGCCATCGATGCCGATCACGCCGCCCCAGGTCCGCTGCCCGACCACTGGACCGAGCCCGAGCTCCTGAGCGGCCGCGTTGACCATGTCACCATCAGAACCCGCGAACTGGTTGGCCACGAAGATGACCGGCCCCCGGCGCCCTGAGGTGGGGTAGCTCTCCGTCGTTCCGTGGCGTGCTGGTCCGTGGCCGACGATGGTCGCCCGAAGCTTCTCGATGATCAGCTCGGACGTGTGCCCGCCGCGGTTGTAGCGCATGTCGGCGACCACACCCTCGCGCTGCATCGCCAGGCCGAGGTCGCGGTGGAACTGGGCCCAGCCTTTGGCCATCATGTCGGGAACGTGGAGGTAGCCGAGCCGGCCGTCGGAGCGCCGCGCCACGTAGGCAGCTCGAGACGCGACCCAGGCCTGGTAGCGAAGCGGCTCCTCATCGGCGAGCGGCACGACCGCGACCCGACGAGTCACCTCACCCCGTCGCAAGGAGAGCTCGACGACCTTGCCAGCGGACCCGACCAGCAGCGGTCCAGGTCCCTCAGTACCCACGCGCACGCCGTCAACAGCGACCACCACATCGCCCACTGCAGCGCCGACGCCCGCTGCGCGCAGCGGCGACCGAGCCGTCGGGTCGGACGACTCCCCTGGCAGGATCCGGACGATCTCCCACTCGCCAGCATTGGTACGGGCGAGGTCTGCACCCAGCAGACCTTGCTTCGGCTTGCCGGCTCCTGGCGGCGGCGTGACGTAGGCATGCGAGGTGTTCAGCTCGCCGACGGTCTCCCACAGCACGTCCACCAGGTCGTCATGTGAAGCGACCAGGTCGACCAGGGGTCGGTACCACTCCAGCACACCCGCCCAGTCAACGCCGTCCATGTCCTCGCGCCAGAAGTGGTCACGCATCAACCGGCCGTTCTCGTCGAACATCTGCCGCCACGTCTCGCGGGGGTTGACCCGCCGACGCAGGCGCGACAGGTCGACCTTCACCCGGGCAGGGTCGTCGTCGTCGACCTTCGCTGTGGCCGGCACCACGGCGACGGCGTCATCACTGCGCACCACCAGCCGCTCACCATCACCAGTGACGTGGAAGGAGTCCGCGCTGCCCAACTCCGTGACCGACCTTGTCTCGAACGAGAACCGCTCCAGCACGTCCTTCGGCGCCTCGCCCTCCACGCCAGCACGGATCGCGTGGAGCTCGCCATCGTCGACAACGACCCGGCGCCACACAACGCCGTCCTTGACTGCCGCCAGTTGGGCGTAGCGACCAGAGGGTACGGGGAACGGCACGATGCGCTCCTCGAACCCTTCGGCATCAAGCTCCGACGCAGGCGTGGCGGCCTTCGGCTTCGGCTTGGCATCCTCAGCGCCCTCGCCGTCTGCCTCGGACTGCAGCTCGCTGATCCGCCACCCATCAGCGGACGGGCCGAAGGGTGCGGCATCTGTAGCAGCCAAGGGGGCCAGGTACGGCCGCATCGTCGAGGTGAACGACAGGTCGAAGCCGACCTCGGAGTAGCGCGGGTCGAACGTGCGGGCCGACAGCCAGACCAGGTGCTTGCCGTCGCGGGTGAAGCTCGGCGAGGAGTCGGCGAACTTGCCGGAGGTGAGCTCGACCGCCACCGAGCGACGCGCCTTCAGGTCGACGCACATCAGCTGCGTCGTGTAGTTCGCGACCGGCTGCACCCACACCAGGTAGCGACCGTCTGGTGAGAACGCCAGGTCGGTCGCCTCACCGTACGGGGAACGCCCCAGCTCCTTGAGCCGGCCCGACCCCACATCGAGCGTGCAGATCCGGCCGTCGTGCGTGACCAACCCGAGCAGGTCGCCCGCTGGCGACGACTGCATCGACAAGGGACGGCCGACCTTGCCCCGCCCGATCCGCCGAGGCTTGGCGGAACCGTCGAGCGCGCTGATCTCGATGCACTCCTCGTCGGCGACGTCGGTGGCATAGGCGACCAGTCCGGTCCGGCCCAGCACCCGGGGCAGCCGTGCCCGGACACCTGAGTCGGCCGCGATCGCGCGCGCCGGACCCGCGCGGTGGGTCAGCGCGTGGATACCCCCGTACCACTCGACCACCGACAGGTCGCCGCCATGGTCGGGGATGACCTCCAGCAGGCGTTGCGACGGCAACACATCGACCGCTGACAGGGAGACCGGTGCGTCGATCTCGAGTCGCTGGGGCGTCGCACCCAGGCTCTCGAGCAGGTAGAGCCGTCCGCGGGCGTGGTAGACCACCCGGCTGCCGTCTGTCGTGGGATTGCGCACGTAGCCGTCAGCGGTGCCGTGGTGCGTGTGACGCTGCAGGTCACCGCCGGCGGCGTCGACCGAGTAGAGCTGGGCCTGCGCGTCGGGCGCCTCGGCCAAGGAAGCGTCCAGGTCCGACACGAACACCAGCCGGTCCCCCACCCAGCTCGGATTGTAGATGCCAGCCTCAACCTCCGGCAGCAGCCGCTGCCAGTCGTCGGCGCCCTCCGGTCGGAGCCACAGCTGCGACGCCGTACCACCGCGGTAGCGCTTCCACATGGCGTGGTCGCGGGCGTTCGGGGTCGTCACGGCGGCTCCGTTCGGGCCGAGCGCCAGCGCTGACGCCACTCCGTACGGCAGTTCCTCCCAGACGCCATCAAGGTCGACAGCGAACAGGCGCAGGCGCCGTACGAAAGGCTGCCGAGCCCCGGACGCCACCAGCACCCTGCCGTCCGCCAGCCACCCCTCGACGAACGTGAGGTCGGTGCCCCAGTGGGTCAACTGCGTCGTGTCACCGTCCAGGTCAGCAACGTAGACCTCCACCGCGCCGGACCGCGCCGAGGTGTAGGCCACGCGACGTCCGTCGGGCGAGAACCGCGGGTTCCGTACGGCAGCGCCCTCGCGGGTCAGCCGGGACGCCCGACCTCCCGACAACGGAGCAGTCCACACGTCGTCCTGGGCGACGAAGCAGACGAGATCACCAGACAGGTGCGGGAAACGTTGGTATGCCTGAGCCACTCTTGCGACCCTAGTCCGGCCCACCGACACTCTCCAGTCGGTTCTGGTTGGAAAACTGTCGGTGGCAGGTGGCACTCTTGCCAGGTCTGAGAGGAGCCCCATGGACGGGCGACGTCGAACTTTCCGCGCTGTGCTGCTGAACACCTTCGTGGCCAACATCACGACGAACTTCCTGTGGTTCGCCATGGTGTTCTGGCTGTACCTGGAGACCCGGTCGGTGCTGGCCACCAGCATCGTCGGCGGCTCGTTCATGCTGCTGATGGCGGTCGTCGGCGTTCCCTTCGGCAGCTGGATCGACCGTACCCGCAAACACCGCGTGATGCTGGTCGCCGCGACGGTCACCTCGGTGGCGTTCGTGGCTGCCCTGGCGTTGTTCCTGGTCGTGCCCACCAGTGCGATCCTGACCGTCGGCAGCCCGGCCTTCTTCGCCTTCTTCCTGATCGTGCTCGCCGGCGCCATCGTCGAGAGCGCGCGCGGTCTGGCGCTGTCCACCCTGGTCACACTGCTGATCCACGAGGACGAACGCGCCAACGCCAACGGTCAGGTCGGCATGGTCAACGGACTCGGCTTCGCGATCACATCGGTGTTCAGCGGTGTGGCGATCGGGCAACTCGGAATGCTGTGGACCCTGGTCATCGCAGTCGTGCTGACCATCGTGTCGATGCTCCACCTGCTCACCGTCACGATCCCCGAAGACACGGTCATCCACTCCGACGACCTGCCAAAGAAGGTCGACTTCACCGGAGCCTGGCGGGCGATCCGGCACGTCGACGGACTGCTGGCCCTGATCTTCTTCACCACCCTCAACAACCTGCTGGGTGGCGTCTACATGGCGCTCATGGACCCGTACGGGCTGAACCTCGTCTCGGTCGAGGTCTGGGGCATCCTCTGGGGCGTCCTCAGCATGGGCTTCATCGTCGGCGGGGGGCTGGTCGCCAAGTGGGGCCTGGGGTCCCGACCGCTGCGCTCGCTGCTGCTGGCCAACGTGGCGATGTGGGCGATCGGCATGACGTTCACCCTGCGCGAGTCGATCTGGCCGCTCGCGATCGGCATCTTCTTCTACATGTGCCTGATCCCGGTCGCCGAGGCGGCCGAGCAGACCGTGTTGCAGAAGGTCGTTCCGTACGAGAAGCAGGGCCGCGTCTTCGGGTTCGCCCAGTCGATCGAGGTGGCGGCCGCTCCGATCACGGCCTTCATGATCGGCCCGGTCGCGGAGTTCTGGCTGATCCCGTACGCCAACTCCGAGCAGGGCAGGGCCACGCTCGGGCCCCTGCTCGGCCAAGGTCAGGCTCGTGGGATGGCGCTGGTCTTCTTCCTCACCGGCGTGATCGGCCTCGTCATCACAGGTCTGGCATTGCTCAGCTCGGCCTACCGTCGTCTGTCGGCGGCGTACGAGGCCCACAAGAACGACCCCGTACCCGTGGAGGCCTGACCAGCCCGCTTCCCGTTAGGGTGGAGCCAAGAGCCCAGCCCGGGAGGAACCGTGGACGTTCGTATCGCCCAGGAGCGGGCGTTCGTGCTGCACTCCAGCATCTCGATGGAGCAGGCGAAGGAAAAGGCCTGGGCTCAGAAGCTCAACGTGTTCGGGGCCTTGAATAACCTGATGTTCAGGCCCAAGGACGATGACGTCCAGATCACACGCCACGAGCTGCGGTACGAGCCGTTCTGGCACGTGGCCGCCAGAAGTGAGCTCGACTACGACGTACGGGAGACCTACCCGCTGGCGGTCAAGAACCCGACTGCGACGAAGGTGACCCTGGAGATCTCCCCGGACCAGCCGCTCGAGGTGCGCGACGGCCAGGTGATGGTCACCGGCATCACCCGGTGCCGCGACGTCCAGCAGCGCGAGCAGATCCTGGACGGGTTGACCGGTGAGGAGCGGCCGCCGTACGGGGTCTACCTGCGCCGGCCGATGACCGAGCTGACCTCACTCGACCAGTTCGCGCCACCAGACGCTGTGGTGCTGGCGCCTGAGATCCGGTCGTCGTTCGTGGTGCGCCAGCAGCTGACCAGCCTGATGAAAGCCGTCCACGCCGACCAGTTCCACACCGAGCTCGTCGAGGTCACGGCACTGGCCCTCTTCTTCCGCCCCGTCTACGCCTTCGACTACCACTGGGTCAGCAAGCAGCGACAGCAGTCGATGGAACTCGACGGCTCGACTGGCGAGCTGCGCAACACCACCCGGAAAATCGGCGCAGCCGGGTCGAAGCTCGACAAGGACCTGCTGTTCGACATCGGCGCCGATGCTGTCGGCATGATCGTGCCCGGCGGGAACATTGCCATGAAGGTCGGCAAGATGGTGGTTCAGCGCACTCGGGCGCAGTAACCGGTCACCTCGTCAAGCGGATCGCGTCGCGACGTGGCTAGGCCCGCCAGGCAGCAACCACGTCACTCCTCAGAGTGATCAGGCGGACTTCTCCGTACGGGCCAGCTTGGCGCGCGGCACGAACTCCGGCTCGGCCTCCTGCTTGACCACATCCCCAGTGACAACGACCTGGGCGATCTCATCGCGCGAGGGCACCTCGTACATCACGTCGAGGAGGGTCTCCTCGAGGATCGCGCGGAGCCCCCGGGCACCGGTGCCACGCTGCAGCGCGAGGTCGGCGACCGCTTCGATCGCATCGGAGGTGAGCTCCAGCTCGACCCCGTCCAGCTCGAAGAGCTTGCGGAACTGACGGACGAGCGCGTTCTTCGGCTCGACCAGGATCCGGATCAACGCCTCCCGGTCGAGCGGCATCACTGAGGCGATCATGGGCAGGCGCCCGATGAACTCAGGAATCAGGCCGAACTTGACCAGGTCCTCGGGCCTGACCTCGCCGAACGGGTCCACATCCTTCGGCTTCCGAGCGCGCTCCTCATTGGTGAAGCCGAGCGGCCGCTTGCCGATCCGGGCGTTGATGATGTGCTCGAGGCCGGCGAAGGCGCCGCCGACGATGAACAGCACGTTGGTGGTGTCGATCTGGATGAAGTCCTGGTGGGGGTGCTTGCGGCCCCCCTGTGGCGGCACGGACGCCTGGGTGCCCTCGAGGATCTTCAGCAGGGCCTGCTGGACGCCTTCGCCCGACACGTCACGGGTGATCGAGGGGTTCTCCGACTTGCGGGCCACCTTGTCGATCTCGTCGATGTAGATGATGCCGGTCTCGGCCTTC
>DAOOHL010000171.1:0-6157 GCA_035416185.1 Propionibacteriaceae bacterium
CGAGGACCAGGGCGCGTTCCTCTACTTCCACGGCGCCTTCATCTTCGGTGGCGGCCATATGGCCGAGACGGGCGCGACCATGCTGGCCGGCAACCTCGGGATCCGGACGTGGGCCGTGGACTACCGGATGCCTCCCGTCCACCAGTACCCCGCGCCGCTGGACGACTGCGTCGCCGCCTACCGGGGGCTGCTCGCCGACCACCGCCCCGAGGACATCGTGCTCGGCGGCGTGTCTGCTGGCGGCAACCTGCTGCTCGCGACGCTGCATCGGATCAGGGCCGAGGGGCTCCCGATGCCCGCCGCAGTGGTGATCAACACCCCACTTGCGGACCTGACCGCGTCGGGCGACACCGTCTACACCAACAACGGGATCGACGCTTCGTACGCCGCTGGCGAGGGGTCAGCGACCGACGGCGGCCTGGCGACGGTGATGCAGATGTACACCGGTGGCGTCGACGTCAACGACCCGTTCCTGTCTCCAGTGCTCGGCGACTACACAGGCTTCCCGCCGGCACTGCTGACCTCAGGGACCCGTGACTTCCTGCTGTCGGACACGGTTCGCGTGCACCGCAAGCTGCGAGCGGCCGGGGTCGAGGCCGACCTCCACGTCTGGGAAGGTGCCGGCCACTTCCTGTTCCTGGGCATGGCGCCAGAAGACCTCGAGCGTGCGGCCGAGACTCGGCTGTTCATCGATCGTCACGTGACCGCCACGGCGGCCCAGGAATGACCGCCGGGGCTGTCACTACCGTGTGCGGCGAGGTGTCCCCCGCCTCACTCGGCGTGACCACGATGCACGAACACACCTTGTTCGACCTCACCATGCTGGCGGCGGCTCACGGCGCTGGCCATTTCACCCCACCCGCCCACTTGCTCACCCTCGAACCGGAGAACCTCGCGTTCCTACGCGGCGGAGCGGGCCTGTTCTCCCCGAGCTGCCGGATCGTCGACGACACCGACTACCTCGCTGGTGAGCTCGCTGCCTTTCGTACGGTCGGAGGTGGCACCGTCGTCGACGCAACGCCGCTGGGCGCACGAGGCGACGTCACGAAGATCGCTGCAGCCTCCCGAGCTACCGGGGTGAACGTCGTTGTCGCCACGGGGGTGTACTGCGTCGGCCAGCGCCCACCGGAGATCGCCTCGCTCGATGAGGACGACCTCGTCGCCTACCTGCTGCGAGAGCTGACCGACGGCATTGAGGACACGGGGATCAAGCCAGGCATCGTCAAGGCAGCGCAGAGCGCGACCGGCACCGACGGGCGCATCCACCCCGACGAACGCCTGTCGATCCGGGCCTGTGCGCGCGCTGCCGCCGAAGCGGGGCTGTCGCTGCACGTGCACACCAGCTTCCCGCTCACGGCCGACCACGTCACTGCGGCGATCGACCTGATCGTCGACGAGGTGGGCCTCCCGGCCGACCGGCTGGTCATGCTGCACCTGGACTCGCTGCTGCGCCCCGCCACGGCAGGGCTCGGCTACCTCCGGTCGCTCGGCACCGAGAAGGGGGTCTCGATCGATGCTCCACTCGCCGCGCTCGACCGGGGCGTCACCGTCAGCTTCGACTCGTGGGGATCCTTCCTCGACACCCCGGGCTATGCCTTGCCGGACGACAACGACCGCATGAAGGGTTTGTTCGCTCTCGTCGAGCGAGGCTACGCCGAGCAGCTCGTCGTGGGCCACGACATTGCCAACCGCGCTTGCGGCGCCCAACATGGCGGGTACGGTTTCCGTCGGGTGGTCGAGCTGCTTCCCGCCACGTTGGCCCTGCTCGGCCGGCCCGAGGCCGCCCAGACCATCCTCGTCGACAACCCGGCGCGGATCCTGGCCCGACACTGACGCCGCAGCGGGCACCGAGGGAGACGAGTGATGGCTGAGCAGACAGCAGCAGCCGACGAGGTCACGGGTCTCGTCCGAGCCCTGCACCATCTGCTGAACACCACCGCGTCGGCATCGACCATGGACGCGGGCATGGTCGCCTCCGGCTTCCCTCTGGTGGGCGACCAGCCTGCCTTTCTGCTGCTGCATCACCTGGCGCACGGTGGTCCGACGACGCCGAGCCATGCGGCGGACATGCTCCGTACGGGCAGGTCGAACCTGAGCAAGATCGCCATGCGACTGGAGACAGCAGGCCTGCTCGTCCGCACCAGAGATCCTCAGGATGAGCGACAGATCCGCCTGGAGCTGACCCCTCAGGGACAGCAGATCGGTGACCGGCTCGTGGCGCTGAGCGTCGACCACATGGGCCGAGCGCTCCAGCAGTGGCCGGCTCGCGACGTGACCGATCTGAGACGGCTGTTGCTGGCGCTCGGGAGCGCAATGACCGAGGTCAAGCCCCGGTCCTGAGCTGGGCGGCCGTCAGCGGGACAAGGCTGAGGGTCGGGATCGGGTGGGCCGGCGAGGAGCCGTCGTCATCGACCTGAAGCGGCACGTCGATCCGCACCTCGGTCCCCCGTCCAGGTGCCGCTTTGCGCTCGAAGGTGCCGCCAGCCAGCCGGACCCGCTCACGCATGCTGCCCGTACCGGTGCCTTCGTTGCCCGGCAGACCGTTCCCGTCGTCGGAGACCGTCACCTCCATTGACTCCCCCTCGACGACCACGGCTACCCGTACCGAGCTCGCGCCAGCGTGGCGGACCACGTTGGTCAGCGCCTCCTGGACGACGCGGTAGACGACCAGGTCACGCGCAGCATCGCGAGCCAGCCCGGTGGGACAGTCGAGGGTGGCGTCGAGCCCGAGCCCCCGCAGGTCCTCCACGAGCGCGGTCAGGGCGGGGCGCAGTCCGAGGTCCTCCAGCACACCGGGACGCAGGTGACGAGACAGCGCCCTGACCTGGTCGAGGGTCTGCCTGGTGGCGTCAGCGACGGCCGCGAGGTCGTCCGCGAGCTCCGGCGGCGCCTGCTCTGCCACCCCTTTGAGCCGCAGCAACAGGAAGGTCAGGTTCTGGCCGACCCCGTCATGCAGGTCGCGGGCCAACGCACGCCGCTCCTCCTCCTGGGCCCTCAGCGCGGCCCGCGCCGTACGGTTCCGTTCGGCGACCAGCCGCTGCCTCAGGCCGTCGTAGGCATCGGCCAGGTCATCGACCTCGGACGCGATCCCCGGTGGCATCGGAGCGGCCTGGTCGTTGGCGGCCAAGGCTTGACGCAGCTCCGTGAGCCCGCTGAGGCTCTGGCCGATCACCGCAGCGTTCACCAGCATCAGCGCCGCAGCACCCAGGATGAGGGTGCCCAGTCCGTGCGCGCTGAGCGTGTCGGGAGCCCCCGCAGCCAGCAGGGCGAAGGCAATGGCGAGCGTTGCGGCGTTGGCGAGGAAGAGCCGCCAGAACAAGGGCATACACCCGAGCGTAGGTGTCCGGGAGCGCCGAAGTCGGCACGGCTAGGCTCGAAGCGATAGTGCCAGGCCTAGTCGACCTGAGGGGGGCCGGTGACGCCTGAGCGCGTGGAAGACCCGTGGGCAGGTCGTGACATTCCCGCGCTGGCCAAGGCAACGTTGGGCGTGGCTGCGTTCGTCAACCTCTACGCAGTGATGCGCGTGGTCAGCCGCGAGGACGAGAGCATCGCCACGGTTGCCTCCGGCGCCTTCGCGCCAGACTCTGCTCTGCTGGCACCGGCCCAACCTGCCTTCATGCTCTGGACAGCCATCTACCTGGGTGTCTTCGGTCATGCCGTACGGGTGTGGCTCCCTGACCGCGCCGCTCATCGCCGCCGGCACAAGGTCATCCTGCCCTCGATCTGCGCAGCGGCTCTGAACACGCTCTGGATCGTGTGTGCCCAGCGGGGACTCGTCGTGGTGACCGGCGTGGTGATCGCCATCCTGTTGGTGACGGTCTGGCTCGCGATGGACGGGGTACGGGCGGAGCCGGCGCATGACACGTCATCACTGGTACTGATCGACGGCACCTACGGCCTGTATCTGGGCTGGCTGTTGATCGCGACGGCCGCCAACATCGACGTGACGCTCACCCAGCTCTTCGGTCTCGGCACCGATCTCGCCGGCACCGCCGTGGCGCTGGTGCTGTTGGTGGCTGCCGGGGCAGGTGCTGTCGTGGCGATCCGGCGGTTCACACCGAACGTGATGATTGCGGTCGGCTTCTGCTGGGGGCTCGTGTGGGTCGTCAGGGCACGGTCCCGTGGAGCGCTGCTGATGCCGACTGTCGCCTGGGCCGCCACTGTCGCTGCGGCTCTGGTGATGACGGTCATGGCCCTTCAGCTGGAGCAGCGCCGTTCTGCACGTCGGACAGTCGCCACCGCACCACCGGCACCAACCACAGCACTGGAACGGGCCCTCGCCACGAGGCAGGCGTCGGCGGTCAGCGGCTGATGGAGCGCCTCCAGCACTTGTTCGTGCTCGGCGGCCGCTACCGGCTGGCGGAGCGGATCGCCCGAGGCGGCATGGGTGAGGTCTGGTCCGCCCATGACCTGGTGCTGGAGCGGCCCGTCGCCGTCAAGGTGCTCAACACATTCACGGCCCGGGAGCGGGCCCTGGCGGCACGGTTCCGTGACGAGGCGCGCCTGGCTGCGAAGCTCCAGTCCCGCCACATCGTGGAGGTGTACGACTTCGGCGAGGAGGAGGGTCTGTCGTACCTCGTGATGGAACTGCTGCCCGGGACGACTGCAGCCAATGAGATCGCCTCGAAGGGAGCCCTGCCACCTGACGAGGTGTCCCGAATCGTCGCCGACACAGCCAAGGCTCTTGCCACCGCGCATGAGGCGGGTGTCATCCATCGCGACGTCAAGCCGAGCAACATCCTGCTCACCCATGACGGTGACTGGAAGTTGGCCGACTTCGGCATCGCACGAGCCCTCGACGGCGCATCGCACACCCGTACGGGCGAGATGTTCGGCACGCCGCAGTACCTCTCGCCGGAGATGGCGCGCGGTGAGCCGGCCACACCCGCGAGCGATCTCTACTGCCTGGGCATCGTGGCCCACGAGATGCTCACCGGGGCTCGACCCTTTGACAAGCCGACTCCGATCGCCACTGCCCTCGCGCACGTGCAGGAACCACCCCCGCCACTGCCCGACTCCGTACCCCAGCCACTGGCCGGCATCGTTGATGCGTGTCTGGCGAAGGACCCCGCTGACCGACCGGCATCTGGCCGCGAGATCGCTGAGGCGTTGAGCGGCGACACTCGAGTCGAGCCAGCGTCGGGCTCGCTCCCCACCCTCGACACTTCCCCGGGTTCCGTTCATCCCACGGAAGAGGCGCTCGGCCCGCGCGTCATCCTCGTCGTCTCGCTGGTCGCGCTCATCGTGGTTGCCTGCCTCGCTGCGATGGTCCTCTGATGCCGTCGGGCCCGGCTCGCGTCCTGCTGGCCGACGACCATGCCCTGGTGCGCCAGGGCGTGCGGATGATCCTCAACGCCCAGCCTGACTTCGCCGTGGTAGCTGAGGTCGATGATGGGGCGGCCGCTGTGGAGCGGGTCGCAGCAGGCGGGATCGACCTGGCCGTTCTCGACATCACGATGCCCCGGATGACCGGGCTGCAGGCGGCGCGTGAGCTCTCGCGGCGAGGGTCTGCCGTACCCGTTCTGATCCTGTCGATGCACGACAACGAGCAGTACCTCTTCGAGGCCCTCAAGAACGGCGCCTCGGGCTATGTCCACAAGTCCGAGGCCGACCGCGACCTGATCGCCGCCTGCCGATCGGCACTCCGGGGTGAACCGTTCCTCTACCCCGGCGCCGTGACCAGGTTGATCCGGGACTACGTCGCGCGTCGTACGGAGGACACCCCCACCTCGCTGCTGACTCCACGCGAGGAGGAGATCCTCAAGCTGATCGCCGAGGGGCACTCGGGCAAGGAGATCGCGGACATGCTGGTGCTGAGCCCGAAGACGGTCGAACGGCACCGGGCGAACCTGCTCGAGAAGCTGGGGATGCGCGACCGAGTGGAGCTCACCCGCTTCGCCATCCGTACGGGCCTCATCGAACCCTGAGCACGCAGAACGGGCCACGGTCGACAACCGTGGCCCGTTCGCTGGGGGATGGTGATCAGACGTCGGCGCTGCGGCCGCTGCCTGCTCCGACGATCAGCCCGAGCACGATGGCCAGCACCCCTCCGGCCATGCAGATCAGTCCGATCATGTGGAGATCGACACCCTTCACCGAGTCAGCGACCGCCCAGTTGAGGATGGCGCCGACCACGAGGAGGAAGACTCCCACTCCG
>DAOOHL010000172.1:0-6153 GCA_035416185.1 Propionibacteriaceae bacterium
AGGCGCCGCCCTCGATGACCGGCTCCACCTTGACCACCGGGATCCGGCCCATGCCGCGCGCGAGGTCGGGCGCTACCGGTGCCAGGTGCAGGGATGCCGGATCGGAGGTCTTGGCTGCCTTGGCCGCTCCTGCCGATGACGCGACAGTGTCGACCGCTCCGCCTTCGGTGCCGGCCTCGTACGGTCGACCCTGGTCGGTGACGGCAGCGGCTGATGCCGGGTCAGCAGCGGCCGGGACCCTGCGCGGGATGGCAGGGTTCACGGGCTTCGGCGACATGGCGGTCCTTTCTGGCAGACGACGGGGCAATGACCACTCGTGCTTCAAACCTAGTGGTGCTGGTGGGTCTGCGCGGCTGATGCCGACGTGTTGACAGCCCGGCGCGGGACTGGTCCGGGCTGGGTGTACCAGACCCCCGACCGCGGTGACCACGCACGCCGGGTGGTGGACGATGGCCGGTTTGTCGGTCACGCCGGGTATGGTTTCGGCCCGTGCGTGCTATCCGTCGTTTCAATGTCCAGCCGGTCCTGCCCCAGGCGCTGCTTCCGCTGCGCGATCTCGCCATGAACCTGCGGTGGTACTGGGACTCAGAGGCCAAGGAATTGTTCCGGGCCATCGATCCCGCGTTGTGGCAGGAGGTTGGCTCCGATCCGATCCGACTGCTCTCCCGGGTGTCACCGGCCCGCCTCGCCACGCTGGCGGGCGATAAGCGCTTCCTGCGCACCATGGAGCGGGCGTCTGCGGATCTCGCCGAGTACCTCGCCGCGGACCTCTGGTACCAGGGCTGGAGCGCCGACAAGCCCCATGCGCCGCAGGCGATCGGCTACTTCTCGGCCGAGTTCGGCGTGAGCCAGGTGCTGCCGCAGTACTCGGGCGGTCTCGGCATCCTCGCCGGCGACCACCTCAAGGCCGCCAGCGATTCGGGCGTGCCGATCATCGGCGTCGGGCTGCTCTACCGGCACGGCTACTTCCGCCAATGGATCAACGCCGAGGGCTGGCAGCAGGAGCGCTACCCGCTTCTCGACCCGAACGCGATGCCGCTCACCCAGCTGCGCGAGGGCGACCAGCCCGTCACCATCTCCGTGGAGCTGCTCGGCCAGGAGCTCAAGGCCCACATCTGGGTCGCCCAGGTGGGCCGCGTCCCGCTGCTGATGATGGACACCGCGATCGAGGAGAACCCCGAGGGGCTCCGTGGGGTGACCGACCGGCTGTACGGCGGCGGCGCCGACCACCGGCTCGCCCAGGAGGTGCTGCTGGGCATCGGTGGTGTACGGGCGCTGCGCGAGTACTGCCGTATCGTCGGACGACCGGCCCCGGAGGTCTACCACTGCAACGAGGGCCACGCTGGCTTCCTCGGGCTCGAGCGGATCCGCGAGTACATCGCGGCTGGCAACGACTTCGACACCGCCGTGGAGCTCACCCGGGCGGGCAGCGTGTTCACCACCCACACCCCGGTGCCGGCTGGCATCGACCGGTTCCCCAAGGAGCTGATCTCCAGCCAGTTCGGCCACTTCGACGGGCTGCCGCTGGAGCGGATCCTGGCGCTGGGCTCGGAGGACTACGAGGGCGGCGACCCGACCCGGTTCAACATGGCCGTGATGGGCTTCCGCCTCGGTCAGCGCGCCAACGGTGTGTCGAAGCTGCACGGCGCCGTCTCCCGCGAGATGTTCCAGGGCCTGTGGCCGGCCTTCGACACCAGCGAGGTGCCGATCACGTCGATCACCAACGGCGTCCACCACCGCACCTGGATCCATCCGGAGCTGCTCGAGCTGCTGGAGGCCCGTACCGGTGACGAGGACTCGGTCATCGACGGCTACGACTGGAACGCCCTGTCGCGGGTCGACGACAACACGCTGTGGTCTCTCAAGCGGCAGATGCGCGGCACGATGATCGCGATGGCCCGCGAGCGGCTCACCCAGATGTGTCGCACCCGTGGGATGAACGACGACTGGGTCGCCAACGCCCTCAGCCCGCACGTGCTCACCCTCGGCTTCGCTCGCCGCGGCGCGTCGTACAAGCGGCTCACGCTCATGCTGAGCGACGCCGACCGGCTCAAGGCCATGCTGAACCACCCCGAGCGGCCGATCCAGATCGTGATCGCTGGCAAGTCCCACCCCGCCGACGAGATCGGCAAGGGCCTGATCCAGCAGATGATCCGCTTCACCGACGACCCCGAGGTGCGCGGCAAGATCGTGTTCCTGCCCGACTACGACATGTCGCTCGCGCAGCCGCTCTACCCGGGCTGCGACGTCTGGGTGAACAACCCGCTCCGTCCGTACGAGGCTTGCGGCACGTCGGGCATGAAGGCCGCGCTCAACGGCGCGGGCAACCTGTCGATCCGCGACGGCTGGTGGGATGAGTGGTTCGATCCGGCCTGGGGCTGGGAGATTCCCTCTGCGGAGGGCATCGCCGACGCGGGCGAGCGTGACCAGATGGAAGCGACGTTCCTCTACGAGATCATCGAGAACGAGATCGCCCCACGCTTCTACGGCGTCGACAGCCAGGGTCTGCCGACCCGCTGGATCCAGATGATCCGCGACACGGTGAGCGGCCTCGGCCCGAAGGTGATCGCCTCGCGCATGGTGCAGGACTACGTCACCGAGCTGTACGGGCCGGCCGCCGAGTCGAGCTTCCAGGTCAGCGCGGCCGACACGGCGAAGGAGCTCGCGGCGTGGAAGTCGCGCGTCCGGGCGGCCTGGCCGGGCGTGCATGTCGAGCACGTCGAGGTGCACGCCGAGGACACCATCGCCGTCGGCCAGGAGATCCGGTTCGGCTGCCTGGTGCAGCTCGGCTCGCTGGCACCCGACGATGTCGAGGTGCAGCTGGTGGCGGGCGACTGTGACGCGTCCGACGACCTGACGAACATCTCGACCATCCCGATGCACCTGACTGACGACCTGGGTGACGGCCGGAAGCGGTACGAGGGTGGCTTCACGGTGAGCAAGAGTGGCCAGCGCGGTTACACGATGCGGATCATCCCGGCAAACGACCTGCTGGACAACGTGGCAGAGATGGGCATCGCTGCGGTTCCGGCCGACAGCGTGCCTGCCTGACCCAGTCGTACGACATCGAACCCCGGCGGGTGTCCCGCTGGGGTTCGGTCGTGTCTGGTCGTTGTGAACTGAGGATCAAGCAGCAGACGCCTGGCCATCTGGCAGGAGTGGCGGCAAGAGGCCGGGAGCGGGCGGGAGTGGCCGGGATCAGGTTGCGGGCGGGTCGGTCTTCCGGCTGCGACGGCGGCGCGCAGGGTTGGCCGCGGGCTGCTCGGCCTCTGACGCCAGCTGGGCGGCATCAGCGAGGTGGGCGGCGGCTGCCTCAGCCTCGGCGGCGGTGAACGCGGCCGCTGCGGCTGCCTCGGCCTCGGCGACGGCCGCTGCCTCCGCCTCCGCCACGGCCTGGGCTGCCGCCTCTGCGGCCTCGGCGGCGATCCTGGCCGAGATCTCCGCCTGGGCGAACGCCAGCTCGGCAGCGGTGCTGGGCACGTTCGCTCGCATGAGCAGGAACGTGCGTGGTGGTACGTGAAGCTGGGTGCCCGCAGCGAGGACGTCGTCGGCGATGGGCAGCTCTCCCGGCTGACCCGAGTGCGAGAGCACCTGGTAGCTCTGCCCCCAGGGGAGGCCCGGCAGGGTGATCTCGACGGGGTAATGGCCGCCGTGCAGCCACAGGATGAAGGCGTCGGAGGCATCGGAGGAGTACATCCCCAGCAGGTCGCGCCCCGTGTCGTGCCAGTCGCCCTGCTCCATCTCACCGGTGCTGCCGTTCAGCCAGGCAAGGTCGAACCGGCCGAGACCCTTTCCGTGGGCGTCGACGACCTCCGTACGATGCCGGAACTCCTCCGGCCTGAGCACAGGGTGGCGGTGACGCAACGAGAGCAGCGTACGGGCGATGTCGGTGACGTCATCCCAGTCGCGGGCAGTGGCCCAGTCGACCCACGAGATCGGCCCGTCCTGGCAGTAGGCGTTGTTGTTGCCGTGCTGCGTACGGCCGAACTCGTCGCCGGCGGTGAGCATGGGCACACCGTGGCTGAGGATCAAGGTGGCGAGCAGGTTCTTGACCTGCCGGCGACGGAGGGCGTTGATCGCAGGGTCGTCGGTCTCACCCTCGACGCCGCAGTTCCAGGACCGGTTGTCGTCGGTGCCGTCGCGGTTGTTCTCGCGGTTGGCCTCGTTGTGCTTGCGGTCGTACGTGACCATGTCGCGCATCGTGAAGCCGTCGTGGGCGGTGATGAAGTTCACCGACGCCGACAGCGGGCGTCCATGGTCGAAGATGTCGGGCGACCCGGACAGCCTGGTGGCCAGGTCTTGCACGCCGGTGTTGTGGCCCCGCCAGTAGTCGCGCGCCAGCCCGCGGTAGCGGTCGTTCCACTCGCTCCAACCAGGACCCCACGCGCCGACCTGGTAGCCGTACGGGCCAATGTCCCAAGGTTCGACGATCAGCTTGATATCAGCCAGCACCGGGTCGGTCAGCATCGCCTGCTTGAGCGGATGGTTCTGGTCGACATGGTGGTCGCCGTTGCGGATCAGCGTCGTGGCGAGGTCGAACCGGAACCCGTCGATGCCCATCTCCGTGACCCAGTACCGCAGTGAGTCCATGACGAGCCGCTGCACGCCAGGCTGCCCGGTCGCGAACGAGTTGCCGCAGCCCGTGACGTCGTAGTCATTGCGGTTGTCGTCGGTGAGCCGGTAGTAGCCGCCATGGTCGATCCCGCGGAACGACAGGGTCGGTCCCTCGTGGCCACCCTCGCCGGTGTGGTTGTAGACGACGTCGAGGAACACCTCGATCCCGGCCTCGTGCAGGGCCGAGACCATTTCCTTGAACTCCTGCACCTGCTCACCCAGGGTGCCGACGGAGCAGTACGACGAGTGCGGCGCGAAGAAGCCCAGGGTGTTGTAGCCCCAGTAGTTCGACAGCCCCGAGCCGACCACGAACGGCTCGGACACGAAGTGGTGGATCGGCAGCAGCTGGATCGCGTTGATCCCGGTCTGAACGAGGTGGTCGATCACCGCGGGGTAGGCCAGACCGGCGTACGTGCCGCGCTGGTGCTCGGGCACCAGCGGATGGTTGCGGGTGTAGCCCTTCGCGTGCATCTCGTAGATGACGCTCTCGGTCAGCGGGCGTCGCTGGGCGATCGGGGTGGGCGGCGGCGTCGGCTCGACCACCACGCTCAGCGGGACGGCCCGGAACGAGTCGGTGGGGTCCGGGCGGTAGTTCGAGTCGGGCGTGTGGTCCATGATCGGACCGTGGTAGTCGACACCACCGGTGATCGCGTAGGCGTACGGGTCGAGCAGTAGCTTGGCCGGGTTGAACCGGAGGCCGCCCTGCGGGTTCCACTCACCATGGACGCGGTAGCCGTACGTGGTCCGGGCGCCTACGCCTGGAACGTGGACGGTCCAGACCCCGTCCCCATCCACAGCCATGTCGACGTTGGTCTGCGTACGGTCCGTCGCGACCAGCGCAAGCTCGACCCGTTCCGCTCGGGGAGCCCAGATCGAGAAGGTCGTCCCGTTGGCGTCAGGGTGCGCTCCAAGCCGGGCCTCGGGCCCGGGCGCCGGAAGGCGTGGCTGCGTCACAGGCACCTCATGCTTGTCTTCGACGAAATCTCGGTACGGGGAGTACGGGTATCAGATCCTACCCGCCCTGACCGCCGGTTCTGACACTCGCCGCTCAGGCCGTCCACGTGACCACCAGGTTCTCCTGGGTCAGGTTGACCGTGCCGCGGGCCCCGTTGGTGGGAATGTCCAGCGGAGGCGCACCAGGCTGGACGACAAGGCGCGCGACCACGTTGGTGAGCAGCTCGACCTTCGTCGGATCTGTGCCCAGAGTCAGCCTCAGATCGGTGGTCGGGTCTCCCACCAACGACCAGGTCGACAGCGCGGGATCCGCCGTTGTGGCGCTCGGACCGGTGTACTTGAACGGGCAGTTTGGGGGAGCGAACGACTTCACCTGGGTGCAGGCGGTCAGCGACGCCAACGCGGCCTTCTTCACCGCAGCCAGGCCCTCCGGAGTGACCCGCGGGGCCAGCTCGGCGATGTTGCCGCCATCATCGAGGCGTTTGACCAGGATCGTGCCCTGGCCGTACAGCAGGTGCTTGGACGAGCTCCGTACGGGGTAGGCGCCAGGCAGCAGCATGATCGACCCGGTCGTGACGCGCTGGT
>DAOOHL010000173.1:0-6136 GCA_035416185.1 Propionibacteriaceae bacterium
GTACTCCCGCCAGGCTGACCCGGCGAGGTAGCCGCGAGCCACGCACTCGACCGGGATCATCTCCAGCCGCTCCACCACCAGCGCGCGGCCAGCCACCTGAGCGGGCACCTCGTCGGTGACCGCGTGATGGGGCGCCAGCTCTGCGAGCTGCTCGAGCCACCAGACGCTCAGCCGGTTCAGCACCTCACCCTTGTCAGGGATCGGCGTCGGCAGCACCCGGTCGTACGCCGACACGTTGTCGGTCGCGACGAGCAGCATCTGGCCATCGGGCAGCTCATACAGCTCGCGCACCTTGCCGGAGTAGAGGAGCGGGAGCGACAAGTCGGTGTGGGACACGCCGTCAGCATAGTGCCGGGGGTCTGCGGTGTCGTGGGTGACCATCCCCGGCGTGGGGCCGCGACCCTGACCAGAAGGTCACCTCTACGACCCCAACCCACCCGCCATGGTGGCTGAACCCCGCCCGTGCCTACCGACAGCTGGCGTCGGTAGGCTGGCGGCGTGCCCATGTCCAGTGCCACTGAGGAGGAGATCCCCCTCCGTACCTCGCTGGTGTCTGTGGACGTGCTGGCGGTCCGGCTGGCCGACGGTCAGGTGCAGTTCGCGACGATCGAACGGAGCCAGGATCCCTTCCTGGGCCAGCCGGCGCTTCCTGGGGTGCTGCTGCTGGAAGGTGAACGGCTCGCCCACGCCGGTCAACGGGCGTTGGTGGGCAAGGCGGGCCTCAACTCGGTCGCGACGGGCCAGCTGGTGGTCTTCGACGAGCCGTCGCGAGACCCCCGAGGCGCCACCTTGTCGGCCGCACTGTGGGCAGTCACGCCTGCAGCCGAGGCGCCGCTGGTGACCTGGCGCACGTTCGATGACGTCGGCGCACTCGCCTTCGACCACCGCGACATCGTGGCGCACTGTCGGCCCGTGCTGGCGCGCATGCTCTGGAACGACCTCGAGTTCACCCGTGCCCTGACTGGGGAGACGTTCACCGTCGGTGATGCGCTGGCGGCGACCACGTCGCTGTTCGGCACGCCCCCGGACCGGGGCAACCTGAACAAGAAGCTCACCTCGGTTCCTGGCCTGAAGCACGCTGGCCACGGCATTGGTCGCGGCCGGCCCTCGCTGTGGCGCTGGGACCAGGATCAGGGCAGGTAGCGGTACGACTCCTTCGTGACCACGAAGCCACGCCCGGCTTTGTCCGTACACGTCACGCCTGTCGTCTCGACCTGACAGGTGTACGACCCACTGGTGATCGTGCTGCCGTACCCGAGCACAGCCCCCTGGCCACCGCTGGGCAGCGGAACAGTGATGCCGAAGGCGGGGTCGAACCAGGTCGTCCACGGTGCACTTCCGGTCGTGGGCAGGTCGAACATCGAGTCGCCGACGCACACGAAGCCGCGTTCGGTGCTCGTGACCGCGATCCGCCCTGCCCACTCGAGCTGGCAGGACGCCGGCTTCGCAGGTGGGGTGTACGTGGGCTGCTTGACCTCGCAGGTGGCAGACGACGGGTCGACCGCGCAGACGATGCCGCCGCTCGGAGTGACGAACGCGGCCGACTGGGTCACGGTGATGTACCTGGACACCGTGCGGGTGGCTGCGGTCGGCCCCGCAAGCGTCAACGACTCCTTTGCCAGTGCGAACGCTGAGCCGGACGGGTCCTGGCACAGCACGCCGGACTCCGCCATCGAGCACTTCTGGCCCGACGTCGTGGTGGCAGTGCCCCCGTACGGCAAGACCGGCGCGGTCCCGTACGGCGTCGTGACGGTGGTGTCACGACCCGCCTGGTACCAGCTGGTGGCCGGGTTCTTCTGGGCGAGGTCAACCGCCACCAACGCCTGGCCGCCGCAGTACAGCGTGGCCCCGTTGGCGGTCAATGACACACCGCCCTTGTCGTACTGGAACGGCATCGTGCCGCCGCCGATGACCGGACACGGGCGGGGCGCGGCCTGCTCCCACGCCGTGGCCGAGAGCACCTGACAGGCGACCTCGCCACGCGACATCAGACAGACGATGTTGCCCGACGGTGCAGCGAACGCGATGGTCGGGCCGGTCACTGTACGAGAAGTCGCTTGCGGCACGGAGGTTCCTGGGCCAGGCGTCGCGCCAGCGCCACCCGCGACTTGGGTTGCTCCCCCGGCCGGAGCCGACGCCTGCGCCGGAGCACGGCTGACCTGGGCGCGTTCGCCCTGGTCCTGCGCCGAGGCCGGGGCCGGGGCCGCCATCGTGGTCGACTCGGCTCCGCGGAACAGCCCGGTCTGCCAGATCAGCCCGCCGCCCAGGACGAGCACGAGCGCTGCTGCCACCGCGTACAGCCACGGTGTGCGTCGCGGCTCGCTGCCCTGCGCTGCCGTACGGACCTCCGCGAACCGATCGGGTACGTCGACCCGGTCGGCCTCACTGCGCAGTGCACCCTTCAGGAGGCGCGCCATCTCGTCGTCGTCGCCATGTCCCCACTCATTGGTCATCGTCGCTGCCCTCCATCCCGTGCATCGAATGCTTCTCGTAGTGCCGCCATGCCGCGGCTGCTGTGCGACTTCACCGAGCCGCGGCTGATGCCCAGCGCCTCGGCGATCTCTGCCTCGGAGAGCTCGCTGTAGTAGCGCAGCACCAGCACCTCCTGCTGCCGTTGGGGCAGCGTACGGAGAGCGGCCATCACCTCGTTCGACGTCTCCGCCTGCAGAGCCCGTTCAGCCGGGCCGGCGGACTCCACATCGGGCGCCTGGGCGTACTTCGTCACCACGGCCCGATGCCGATGTGCCGAGCGGCAGGCATTCACCACCGCCGCCCGCAAGTACCCCTTGGGCGACTGGTCACCGAACATCGCCCGTCGCCGGTAGACGGCGACCATCGCCTCCTGCACGATCTCGTCGGCCTGGTCCGACGATCCGAGCAGGAGCGAGGCAAGCCTGACCATCGAGGCCCAGCTCTCGTCGTACAACGCCCGCAGCCAACGGTCGGCGTCGACGGCTGCCGGACTGTCGTCCGTACCCCAGGTCGTCATCGTCATCACCGCCGCGGTCATACCTACTACACGCGCGGGTCGGCGTGCTGGTTGTCAGAGGCTGTCAGATTCCCGCGTACGAGTGCAGCCCGGCGACCAGCAGGTTGATGCCGACAAAGTTGAACCAGAACAGCGCCAACCCGAGGATCGCGATCCACGCGGCCCGTCGGCCGGTCCAGCCAGCGGTGGCGCGGGCGTGGAGGTACGCCGCGTACACGACCCAGGTGATCAGCGACCAGGTCTCCTTGGGGTCCCAGCCCCAGAACCGACCCCACGCGTACTGCGCCCAGATCGCGCCTGCGGCGATGGTGAAGGTCCAGATCGGGAACGAGAAGGCCAGCACGCGGTACGACAGCCGGTCGATCACGGCGTGAGCGGGCAGCTTGGCGAGCACGCCCTTGACCGTGCCTTTCGCCTCGGCCCGGGTCTTCATCAGGTACGCGATCGCTGCAAGGCCGCCGACGTTGAACATGGCGCCAGCGAGGATGGCCGCGGCGATGTGGATGATGAACCAGACCGACCGGAGTGCGGGAACCAGCGGGGCGACCGGCACGTAGAAGACCGTCACGGCAAGGCCGTTCAGCACCGCGGCGAGCAGCGCGACACCGAGACCGAGCCAGCGGGTGCCCCACTTCCAGAGCAGGAGCAGGTAGCCCGCCACGATCAGCAGCGACGCGGCGGTGACGAACTCGTACATGTTGCCCCACGGCGGCCGACCAGCCGCCACGCCGCGAGCGACGATCGAGACCAGGTGGACACCAAACCCCACCAGCATCAGCGCCACGCCCATGCGGGCTGCCTTGTCGATCCTCAGTGACGATCCTGTGCTGGGCGGGTCCACTGCCGGGGCCGGCTCCTCCACCGGCGCGCCTGCCCCGACGGCGACGGACGTCCGGGCGCTTGCCTTCGCGGCCGACAGGTCGCGGGAGAACGCCCACTCCGCGGCGTGCGCGAGCATCGCCAAGGTGTAGAGCACGACGCTGCTGACCATCGCGAGGTTGGAGAGCTGGGCGGCGGTCATCGGGTGGACCCTTCGTCGACATCGGTGGCTGGTGCGGTCGCTGGTGATTCGGCGGATACGGGTACGGCGACGGCGGCCAAGAGTGCATCCCTATCATCCGCCACTCCAGAACGGCCGTCTACCCGGTCCACCCCAGCCGCGTGGACGTCGACCGTGCCGTCGGCGGCGTCGGCAGCGTGCAGCCAGACTCGGCGAGGACGGACCAGGAGGCTGATCGTCATGCCGCCGACCGCGACGGCGAGCCAGCCGAGCATGACCCAGGCGCCCGGGGTGGTGGAGATCTGCAGCTTCGTCCAGCGCTGCCAGCCGCCGAACGTGACGCTGCCCTTGCCGTCGGGCAGCACGTAGGTGTCGCCGGGCGTCAGCCGCATCCGCGCCAGGTCACCAGTGGTGGCGTCCTTGAGCTGGATCATGCCGGCCTTGTCGAGCACGTACACGTTCATCGGACGCCCCGTCTCGGGTACGGGCGGTCCAGCCCAGGCGTTGAGCACCAGCTCCGGGTTCAGCGCATCCGGAAAGACCGACCGGATCCCGTTCTCGTCCGACACCGAGGTCGGTAGGAAGTAGCCCTCGAAGCCGAGCCGGTCGGGCCGAGCGTCGCGGGCGTTCACCACACCAGCAGAGCGCATCATGCCGTCGACCGGCTGGAAGACGATCGGGCCGGAGAAGGCTACCTCCCCGTTGCCGTCCCGTACGGTGACGATCGGCGCATAGCCGTGGCCGACCAGATGGATGTCGGTCGAGCCGACATGGATCGGGTTGTTCACCCCGAGGTCGAGCCGCTGGGTGCCACCCGTGGGTGTGGTCAGATCGACCTTCGCGTCGAACTCGCGCGCCGCACCGCGCTGCACGTTGCTGGCCTCGAACCGCACCTTGAACATGTCGAGTCGCAGCGTGAACGGCTCGAGCTGGTTGGCGTTGAAGAACGGCCCTGCGGAGAGGTCGTCGTACTGCGTCAGCGTGTTCGAGAAGCCCTGCCCCTCGACGACGATCACGTGGCCGCGGTAGCCCATCAGGTTGGTAAACGCCATCGTCACCAGCATGCCCAGCAGCGCGATGTGGAACGACAGGTTCCCCGCCTCGCGCAGGTAGCCCTTCTCCCCCGCGATGGTGCCGGCGGTCGCGTCGCCGAGCCGTCGCGTACGGAACCCCTTCCGCTTGAGGTGGCGCTGCGCTGCGGCCAGCACGTCTTCGACTGAGCCGGTGGCCGTCGCCGGGACAGCGCTGCTGAGCTTGGGTACGGGCCGGGGCGGCGCGGCGGCGGGTGCACGGAGCGCCTTCAGGTAGACCGAGGTCCGGGGCAGGATGCAGCCCACCAGGGAGACGAACAGCAGGAGGTAGACCGCGGCGAACCAGGGTGACCCGTACACGTCGAAGACCCCCAGCACCTCGAACAGGTCCGCGAAGGTCGGGTTCTCCTGCTTCCAGAGGCTGACCTGGAACGGGCTGGTCGGACGCTGCGGTACGAGGCCGCCGGGAACTGCGGCGATGGCGAGGGCGAACAGCAGGATGATCGCGGTGCGCATCGAGGTGAGGATCGCCCAGGCGTACGTGACCGTGCCCCAGCGACCCTCCGGCGGAGCGGTCTCAGCTGCGGGCCGGCGCGAGCGCGACCCGGCAATGCCGCCGTGGCCAGGGGTGTCGCTGGTGTCGCGGGCGCCAGCCAGGTCGGCGCGTTCGGTCGAGTTGGCCTGCGGGGACGTCGTACGGGTGTCGTCAGCCATCAGATCACCCCATCAAACTGGGCTGCCCAGAGGCGCAGCCCTGACATCCAGGCGTCCCACCAGCCGGTCACCATCGCAAGGCCCACGGCCACCATGACCGCGCCCCCGATGCGCATCACAGTCTGCTGGTGGCGCCGTACCCAGGCCACGACGCGGGACATCCGGGTGAAGGCCAGTCCGGCGACGACGAACGGGATGCCGAGGCCGAGGGAGTAGAAGAGAGCCAGCACCGCGCCGCGCAGGGCTGAAGCCTCGTTGAGCGACAGCGTCAGGACCACAGAGAGGGCTGGCCCGATGCAGGGCGTCCAACCGAGGGCGAACGCGAACCCGAGCAGCGGTGCGAAGGCCACCCCGACCCGCGGTGCCCAGTCGAGCCGCTTGTCGGCGCGGAAGAACGGCACC
>DAOOHL010000174.1:0-6080 GCA_035416185.1 Propionibacteriaceae bacterium
ATCCGCAACTTCGGCGAGTGGGCCACCACCTCCAACCCGCTGATCGCCACCTGGATCTACGGCACCGTCGAGCGGTCCCTGCTCCCGTTCGGCCTACACCACATCTGGAACGCGCCGTTCTTCTACGAGATCGGCAACTGCGTGAAGCCCGACGGGACCCCTGCCACCGGCTGGCTGACCTGCTTCTTCTACGGCAAGCCCGAGTACGGCCTGCTCGGCGGCGGCTTCCTGTTCAAGATGTTCGGCCTGCCTGGCGCAGCGCTGGCGATCTGGCACACGGCGAAGCCCGAGAACAAGGTGAAGGTCGGCTCGATCATGGTGTCGGCTGCCCTGACGTCCTTCCTCACCGGCATCACCGAGCCGCTCGAGTTCTCGTTCCTCTTCGTCGCTCCCCTGCTCTACGTCGCCCACGTCATCATGGCCGGCATCGCATTCCCGATCATGGTGGCCGCCGGCGCCCGGATGGGCTACACGTTCAGCCAGGGCGGCATCGACTATCTGCTCTACTTCGCGCTCGACCAGCGACCGTGGATGGTGTTGATCCTCGGTCCGATCTACTTCGGTCTGTACTACATCGTCTTCCGTACGCTCATCCAGTGGCGAAACCTGAAGACGCCCGGCCGTGAGGACGACAACCTGGACGACGCGTCGGCCGCGGGGGGTTCGTCGAACGACTTCGCCCGCCAGCTGGTGCTGGCGTTCGGTGGCCGCTCCAACATCACCGATCTTGACGCGTGCATCACGCGCCTCCGCGTCGGCGTGAAGGACATCGGCCGGGCCGACCAGAACAAGCTCAAGGCACTCGGCGCTGCGGGCGTCCTGCTCGTCGGCTCGAACATGCAGGCCATCTTCGGCACCCGGTCAGAGAACCTGAAGACCGACATGGAGGAGTACCTCTCCACTGCCGGTGACGACGCCGAGCTCTCCGAGTCCGACGTACCGTCGGTGTCGTACGAGGCCGCAGGCGGCCCTGCACCGCGGCTCCGCGACCCGCTCGCTCCCGAGAAGGCGCGCGACTACATCGCTGCCCTTGGTGGGGCGGGCAACGTGGCCAAGGTCGAGTCGGCCGCCGAGACCCGTCTGCGGGTCAAGGTCGCCGACCGGTCGAAGGTCTCCGAGGGCGCGCTCACCTCGGCTGGCGTCGACGGGCACGTGTGGGTCTCCGACGACGTCGTACACCTGATCGTCGGCCTCAACGCTGACCAGTACGCGACGGAGATGAAGGCCCAGAAGGCAGGGGCCGCGGTCCCCGTCTGAGCCGGGTCGAGGCGCTTGCCCGGGCTGCGTTCGCCCTGTCGGTCCTGAGCCTGTCGAAGGCCGATCAGCGGACTGCGGCCCCCAGCCAGGTGAGGATCCGGTCGGCGGCCTGGTCAGGGCTCAGGTCGGTGTTGTCGAGGACCAGGTGGGGATGCCTCGCCAACAGCGGTGAGCTCAGGGTGGGCTCGACGCTGCTCATGGTGAAGCGCTCCATCTCGCGCACGTTGTCGTCGGACCAGTCGCGGTCACGTTTGGACTTCTTCTCGGTGAGGCGATGCTCCGTGCCGTTCCGCTCCAATCGGGTGCCCAGGCTGGCTCGGAGCTCGACGAAGGCGACGTCACTGTCGAAGATGGCGATGTACTCCTGCATCACGTCGAGGTCGTCACTCGAGTCGAGGTCCCAGACCACGGCGAACACCAGGTTCACTCGATGGCGTACGGCCTCCTCCAGGACCCGGCGGCGACACTCGGTGTTCAAAGTGTTGAAGGCTGGCGTCCCGAACCCGAACGTCTCGAGCAGCGGCTCGATGGTCATGTGGTTGTGGAAGAGCCGGAAGTCGCTCGCGGCACACACAGCGCGCCCGACGGTCATCTTGCCGACCGCCGGTGGGCCAAAGATCAGGAGCAGCATCTGCTGATGCTGTCACGGGCGCCGCGAGGGGGCATCTGGTTTGTTCGTGCCGCGGTCGAGGAACTGTCGCTCGGCTCACCTACGATCGCCGTGTGTCGAGTTCCCTCCGTACGAGCACCGCGGCGCCGTCCCACGGCACAGCGGCTGAGGTGCTGCGCCGGATCTTCGGGTTCGACTCGTTCCGCGGGTGCCAGCAGCAGGTTGTCGACCATGTCGTGGCGGGCGGCGATGCCTTGGTCCTGATGCCCACAGGTGGGGGCAAGTCCCTGTGCTACCAGGTGCCATCGTTGGTACGGGAAGGCACCGGGGTCGTCATCTCGCCCCTGATTGCCCTCATGCAGGACCAGGTCGACGCACTCGTCGGTCTGGGGGTCCGGGCTGGCTTCCTCAACTCCACGCAGACCCTCGATGAGCGTCGGAGCACCGAGCAGCGCTTCCTGGCTGGCCAGCTCGACCTGCTCTACCTGGCCCCGGAACGCCTGCGCGTGCCCGCCACGATGGATCTGCTCGACCGCGGCCAGATCGCCCTGTTCGCCATCGACGAGGCGCACTGCGTCTCCCAGTGGGGCCACGACTTCCGTCCGGACTACCTGGCACTGTCCGAGCTCCACGAGCGCTGGCCGACGGTCCCCCGCATCGCCCTCACCGCGACCGCGACCCCCGCGACGCGCGCCGAGATCGCCCAGCGACTCCGCCTCACCGACGCGCTGCAGGTGGTCGCGAGCTTCGACCGGCCCAACATCACCTACCGGATCGAGGCGAAGGACGAGCCCCGCAAGCAACTGCTCCGGCTGCTCACCACCGAGCACCCAGGTGATGCTGGCATCGTCTACACCCTGTCGCGCCGGTCAGCCGAGGAGACCGCGACGTTCCTGGAGAGCAACGGCGTGCCGGCCCTTCCGTACCACGCGGGTCTGGACGCCCGCACTCGCGCGGCCCATCAGTCGAGGTTCCTCCGCGAGGAGGGCATCGTGATGTGCGCCACGATCGCGTTCGGCATGGGGATCGACAAGCCAGACGTGCGCTTCGTTGCTCATCTGGACCTGCCCAAGTCCGTCGAGGGCTACTACCAGGAAACAGGCCGGGCCGGTCGAGATGGGCTGCCGTCGACGGCGTGGCTGGCCTACGGGCTCGCCGACGTCGTGCAGCAGCGCAAGATGATCGCCGATTCCGAGGGCGATCGCGCTCACAAGCACCGGCTGACCCAGCACCTCGACGCGATGCTGGCGCTCTGCGAGACGGTCCAGTGCCGTCGGGTGCGCATCCTCGACTACTTCGGTCAGCCCTCGCAACCGTGCGGCAACTGCGACACGTGTGCCAACCCGCCTGAGTCGTGGGACGGTACGGTCGCCGCCCAGAAGGTGCTCTCGACCATCTATCGCCTGCGGAAGGAACGCAACCAGAGCTTCGGTGCAGGCCAGGTGGTCGACATCCTCCGCGGCGACCGCACCGCCAAGGTCCAGCAGTGGCGCCACGACCAGCTCTCGGTCTTCGGCGTCGGAGCCGATCTCAGCGCCGTGGAGTGGCGTACGGTGATCCGCCAGCTGCTGGCCCTCGGCCTGCTTCAGGTGGAGGGGGCACACCAGACCTACGCCCTGACCGACACCAGCCAGGAGGTGCTCTTCGGTGGCCGTACGGTCGCGCTGCGGCACGATCCCGTACGACAGGCGAAGCCCAAGGCCCGGAAGACGGCCAAGGCTGCCGTCGACCTGCCCGCCGAAGCACGCGAGCTGTTTGAGCTGCTCCGTGAGTGGCGGGCAGGACAGGCGAAGGACCAGGGAGTGCCGCCCTACGTCATCTTCCACGACTCGGCGCTGCGGGAGATCGCCACGCGGCGGCCCGCCGACCTGGTCGACCTCGGGCGCGTGCCCGGCATCGGTGAGGCGAAGCTCACCCGGTACGGCGCCGATGTGCTTGACATGGTGGCCTCCGCGACCGACCAGGAGTCACCATGACCGCCATCGTGCAGACGCAGTCCGAGTCGCGCGTCCAGAATCTCTACCGAGAGATCCTGTCGAAGAGCTTTCCGCGCGCAGAGCTCTGCACCGAAGCTGAGCTCGTCGACTCGGTCGCGGCCGGCCACTACCGCGTGTGGGTCCTCGAGCGGGCCGGTACGGATGTGGGCGTGGCCATCGTCGAGGATGTCGGGGTCCCCGGCCTCGCGCTGCTGTCCTGGCTGGCGATGCAGCGGGGCGGCCGCTCAGCTGGCGGCGGCACCCGCCTGCTGCGGTCCGTGCTCGCCGCCGAAGCCGCCAACGGAGTCACCCACCTGGTGGGCGAGATCGAGAACCCAGCCGGGGATGCTTCCCACGCCCATGGAGATCCGTCGGCTCGTGCGCGGTTCTACGAGCGGTTCGGCGCCCAGGCGATCGTCGTGCCCTACGACCAACCGCCGATGGCGCCTGGCCTGCCCGCGGTAGCGATGCTGCTCCTCGCGATCCCGACCAAGCCTCCCAGCGATCAGCCAATCCCGGCGACGGCACTCACCGATCTGTTGGTTCGCTCGGGACGCGTGGTCGCCGGCAGCCTTCGGCACACCACCATCGTCGAGCTGCTGGCCGACGGGGTGCCACGCGGCTCCCTCACCGCGGCGACCTTCGTACGCACGAGGGAGCGCGCCTGACCGCCCGATCCGCCCACGTCCTCTGTACGCGAGACCTGATCGCGCGTGACTCGCCCGGATTCGCTACCGGCTCAGGCCGGGCTCCAAGGTGGGGTCGTAAGACGCTGGCCCGGCCGATCCCCCGCCGAGCACAGCGACCGCCAGGCCAACCTGGGTGGCGGTCCTGCCCACCCACATCGCCCCCCGGACGTCGGGTCTGTCGGCGCTGAGCTCGAAGGTGGCTGTCCGGTCGCCGGTCAACGGCAGCGGCAGGGATCGGCCTGGCTCCACCTGCGTGCGGGACGTGTCCACCACCCCACCCTCGGCCGTGCGCGTGACCAGGGTCACCGTGGCGACGGCGTCGCCCGGGTTGGTGACGAACAGTTGCGCCCCTTCCACCACGGGCATCTGAACGGTGCCAGTCAGGCCGCTGCCCGAACCGATGACGGCGATGTCACCGTCACTGGCGGCCCGGACGGCAGCGGCCACAGGTTGGGTGGAGGTCAGCCTCAGCCCGACGGCAGCACCCTTCAGGGCACCTTCCAGGGGGATCGCCACGGTCGACTCTGCGTTGACGTCGAAGGTGTCGGCGCCGCTGGGCGCGAAGTTTGAGGTCTTGTCGGAGACCTCGACGGTCACGGTGGCCCGCCGGTTGCCGGGGTTCGTGACGACGAGCGTACGAGCGCCCTCTCCCCCAGGCACGAGCGGAACCACTGCTGTCACTGCGGGAGTGGCTGCGCCGGTCGACCAGTCACCACCGGCATCACTGCTCATCCGTACGGTGGCGGCGATCCGGCCCTCCGATGCCCGCACCTGGATGCCCAACGGATCCCCGGTGGTCAGCAGCGGTTCCAGATAGACGACTCTGGTGGAGTTGCCGGGTACGGCGAGCCCGCGCGCGCCCGGCGCGGTCACGCGCCCGTCCTTGCCAAGGATCGTGACGTCGACCACCGCCTGGGTAGCGTCGACGTTGGTCAGCTCGACCGCGGCACGCTCGCTCGTGCTCGACATGACGCCAGGGAACCAGTGCTCGCCCGCAGGTGCGCGGCAGGGCGCCAGCCACAGGCCTCGGTAGACGCCGGTGGGCATCGTGCTCTGTGACAACCCGCCGAGCGACGCCGACCCCGACAGCACCATCGGCTTCCCGACCGGCGCCTTGAGGAAGGTCTGCGTCGTGCCGAGCGAGGTCTCCCCGACGAGTCGGTGCCGGAAGGCGTCGGCGGAGCCGGCGAGCACTGTCGTGGTCAGCGTTGTCGGGTCTCCGGCCACGCACGCGAGGGTACGAGCGCTTGCGACCTGGATCGGCGCACCGGCGACCCGCCCGGACGGCAGCAGCCCCAGCACCAGGACCAACGCCAGCGTGGCCGCGACGGCGATGGCTGGTCGGAAGAGTGGATGCCTCATGAGAGTACCTCCGCGTTCCCTGATGCGCGGCGTGGGGCGACGGCCTCGACCTCATCGTCGTCTCGCTGCAGCGACGGCGCCGCGAACAGCGCCAACAGCCCCAGCCCGACCAGCTGCAGCCATGCCCACTACGGGACCTGCTGCGCCAGGCGAAGGTCCACCTGACCGGAGGCCGAGCCCAGGTCG
>DAOOHL010000175.1:0-6002 GCA_035416185.1 Propionibacteriaceae bacterium
CGGCGCCATCTTGAACAGCCGCTTGCCGCCGGTCAGCTTGAAGTAGCCGACCTGGGTGAGCACCGAGAGCGCCTCGAAGACGAACAGGGCTCCAATCACCACGCTGAGCAGTTCGGTGCGGGTCATGATCGCCATGGCGGCCACACCACCACCGATTGCCAGGGAGCCCGTATCGCCCATGAAGATCTTGGCCGGTCGGGCGTTCCACCAGAGGAACCCGAAGAGCGCCCCCGCGATGGCCAACGCCACCACGGCCAGATCGCGGGGGTTTCTCACCTCGTAACAGCGAGGCCCGGCCGATGACCAGCCGCAGTACTGGGTCAGCTGCCAGATGTTCATGATCGCGTAGGCGGCGAAGACCATCGTGGCCGCCCCGGTCAGCAGGCCGTCTGCGCCGTCGGTGAGGTTGGTGCCGTTGCTGAAGGCCGCGATGATGAACATCATCCAGCCGATCGCGACGACCGTCGGCAGGGTGAACCAGGGCAGATCCCGCAGGAACGACACGGCGGCCGAGGCAGGGGTCACACCACGGTCATCGGGGAACTGGAGGGACAGGATCGCGAAGGATGCGGCGATGAACGACTGGAGCGCGAGCTTTGCCCTGGCGTTCAGGCCGAGCGAGCGAGCCTTGGAGATCTTCGTCCAGTCGTCGATGAAGCCGACCATCCCGAGAGCGGTGAACAAGTAGAGCGCCAGTAGGCCTGAGGCGCTGACCGGGCTCCAGAAGATCAGGTGCACCAGGGCGTACGCGGCCAGCACCGCGATGATGATGATCAGCCCGCCCATGGTCGGGGTGCCGCGCTTGACGTGGTGCTCGGTCGGCCCGTCGTCGCGGACGAACTGCCCGTACGCCTTCCTGGTCAGGAAGGTGATCAGGAAGCGTGTGCCGAACAGGGTGATCGTCATGGCGATCGCACCAGCGGCGAGGATGTTCAGCACGATGCCTCCAAGAGGGCGGTGGCGACGGTGTCGAGGCCGACGCCGCGGGATGCCTTCAGCAGGACGATATCCCCCGGCCGGAGGGCAGGCAGGGAGGCCACGACGTCATCACGGCTGGGCACTGGTACGACGGTGGCACCGCCAGCCTTCGCCGCATCGCTGATCAGGCCGGCGTGCTCCCCCACGGCGATCACCATGTCGGCCCCCGACTGAGCTGCGAGGGCACCGAGCGCACTGTGCTCTGTGGGGGCTGCGTCGCCGAGCTCCAGCATGTCGCCGAGCACCATCACGAGCCTGGCATCCGGACGGGCCGTACGGCGCTCCACCAGCAGCCCTGATGCGGTGGCGAGGGCAGCCCGCATCGAGTCGGGGTTGGCGTTGTAGGCGTCGTTGACGACGAGCACGCCGTCGGCTCGCTCGGTGAGCTCCATCCGCCACCGAGAGCGTGGCGCCGCGGCCGTGAGCGCCTCGGAGATGGTATCCAGCGGCACTCCCAGGGCCGTGGCCGCAGCCGCGGCTGCGACCGCATTGCCGACGTGGTGCCGGCCGACCAGCCCAAGCCGGACAGGCGCTGACCCGCCGCCTGACGCCGTCTCGATGTGCAGGGTGAAGGAGTAGCGCTCCGCCTCGGCTGTCACATCCTCAGCCCATGCCTTGAGGCCGCCGGGCTGCTCGGGACGGCCCGAGGTCGCGAACCAGGCGAGCTGCGCGGCTGTCCGGCTGGCCATCCCAGCCACCCGGGGGTCGTCGGCGTTCAGCACGGCCCAGCCGTCGGCGGGGAGCGCCTCGACGAGCTCCCCCTTGGCCTGCACGATGCCCTCGACCCCGCCGAACTCGCCCAGATGGGCGGTCCCCACGTTGATCACCATGCCCACCTGGGGCCTGACCAGATCACACAGCCACGCGATGTGCCCGCGGCCACGAGCGCCCATCTCACTGACCAGGAACCGGGTCTCCCGGTTGACCTTCAGGGCGGTCAGCGGCACGCCGATCTCGTTGTTGAAGGATCCCTGCGGAGCGACGGTGGGGGCGTGCAACTCGAGCACTTGAGCGACCAGGTCCTTAGTGCTGGTCTTGCCCGACGAACCGGTGATGCCCACCACCCTGAGCGCCGGCTCCGAGGCGACCACGGCCTTCGCGAGCGTCGCGAGGGCAGCCGCCGTGTCGTCAACGACCAGCTCTGCCAGCGCAGGATCAGCCGATGGCCGGGTGACCAGCGCCGCCACGGCACCAGCCTGGGCTGCAGCGCCGAGGAAGCTGTGCCCGTCTGCGCGCTCCCCAGGCAGTGCCACGTAGATGGAGCCTGGTGTGGCCAGTCGCGAGTCGACCACCACATCCGGCCCGACACGGGCGTCGGCGGCGTGCCCAGCCGGCACCGAGGCGCCGACGAACCCGGCCAGCTCGCCCAGGGCGATCACGTCCATGTCGTTCTCCTCAGCCCCCGGTCCGGCGATACTCGTCGATCACCACGTCGGCGTCGCTGAACGGCAGCAGACGTCCGCCCACTTCCTGACCGGTCTCATGACCCTTGCCAAGCACCGCAACCACGTCGTCCGCGCCAGCGAGAGCCAGCGCCGCAGCGATCGCCGAGCGTCGATCGCCGCCGTCGATGATGTCACAGGCGGCCGCTCGGCTGCCTCGGTCGGCGGTGTCGCGCGCCTCGTAGGCCCCGGCCAGGACTGCCTGGCGGATCAGCAACGGATCTTCCGACCGTGGGTTGTCATCGGTGACGATGACGACGTCAGCCCGTTCGGCCGCGACGCGCCCCATCGGGCCTCGCTTGCCACTGTCGCGGTCGCCACCGCAGCCGAGCACCACGACCGTACGGCCTGGTCCGCCCTTGACCGCATCGAGCGCGGCTTCCACGGCCTGAGGGGTGTGCGCGAAGTCCACGTACACCGTCGGCGCCCCGACGGGAAGCCTCACCCGTTGCATCCGCCCTGGCACCGTCACGTCGGCGAAACCGGGCGTTGCCGCCCCCACATCGAGTCCGGCGGCCAGCAGCATGCCTGTCGCGGTGAGTAGGTTCCGGACGTTGTGCTCCCCTGGCAGCGAGAGGACCATCTCGTACGGGCGTCCGCCAGCGACGACCGACACTTCGGACCCAGCCTCGGCGGCCCGCCACGTCGCAGTGACAGTGGCCCCGGCGACCCCGTCGAGGCTGGTGGTCACGACAGGCAGACCCGTCGCCCGGACTCGAGCCGCCAGCCGTACGCCCCACTCGTCATCGACCGAGATGACGGCCGCGCGGGTGCGCTCAGGGGTGAACAGGGTCGCCTTCGCCTCGAAGTAGTCCTCCTGGGTGGGGTGAAAGTCGCGGTGGTCCCAGCCGAGGTTGGTGAAGGCTGCGACGTCGAAGACCACCGCCTCTACCCGGCCGAGTGCGAGGGCGTGCGACGAGGCCTCCATCACCACGGTGTCGGCGCCACGCTCGGCGAGCAGGGCGAACAGCGCCTGCAGGTCCGGTGACTCGGGCGTCGTCACGGTCGTGCGAGCCGACGGCAGGATCACGCCGTCCAGGGCGAACCCCAGCGTGCCGACGGTGCCGACATGGTGGCCGAGCTGTTCGAGGGCCGCCGCCAGGATGTACGAGGTGGTGGTCTTGCCGTTGGTTCCGGTGATCGCGAGCATGGTGAGCCGTTCGGCAGGTCGCCCGTACACCTCCGCTGCCAACCGAGCCATCCGACGGCGTGGGTCGGCGTCGACCACGACAGGTACATCGAGCGCCCCGACCAGGTCCGCACCCTCGGCATCGGTGAGCACCGCCACCGCGCCGCGCGAGACGGCGTCAGCCGCGAACCGAGCCCCGTGGGTGCGCTGACCGGGAAGTGCCGCATAGAGATCCCCCGGCCGCACGGCTCCCGAAGCGAGCGTGATGCCTGACGCGTGCACACCGGCGATGTCGGCCCCAGGGACGACGCTCGGGCGGAGTGACCAGCCCTCGTCGGCGTTCATGCCGTGACACTAGCCTCGCGACGCGCACCCAGAGTCAGCCGTCCAGTCACCATTCGATGGGCCGATCGGGGGCCGCCTCTGTCGAGGGGGCGACGCCGTAGCGCGGAAGAGCGAGCTTCATGACGTCCTTGACCACCGGCGCGGCGATCTGGCTGCCCTGGATCTGGCCAGCGGTCGGGCGGTCGATGACCACGTAGACGAGGATCTCCGGCGACTCGACCGGAGCCACCCCGACGAACGAGGCGACGTAGCCGTTGTAGCACTTGCAGGCGGGATCGACCCGCTCGGCCGCACCCGACTTCGCGGCCATCCGGTAGCCCTCGATCGGGAACCGGTTCTTGCCCACCTTGCTCGCGACGACGGACTCCATCATGTCGAGCACCTGCGCGGACGCCTCCGGCGAGATCACCCGACGCTCCTCACCCTCGGGCACCGGCATGGCCTTGCCGTCGGTGGTGGTGGCCGACTTGACGATCGTCGGGGTCCGGTAGACGCCCCCGTTGGTGACCGCTGCCACCGCGGCAGCTTCCTGGAGGGCGGTGACCGAGAGGCCCTGGCCGAAGGCGATCTGGTCGCGGGTGTGGTCAGCGATGTCAGCGCCGGGGATGCCGCCAGCCGACTCACCCTGCCAGCCCATGCCGGTCTTCTTGCCGAGACCGAACTTGGCGAGGTACTCGACGAGGATCCGCTTGTCCATCTGGCGGGCCAGCATCACGGTGCCGATGTTGGAGGAGTTCGCGACCACCCCGCGCGCGGTGAGCTGGATGTCCTTGTGGCTGAAGGCGTCGTTGATCGGCCGGCCGCCGCTGAGGATGAAGCTTGGCACCTTCACCTTGGTGTCCGGGGTGATCACGCCCTGGTCGAGCAGCGCCGCCATGGTGAGCACCTTCTGCACCGAGCCGGGCTCGTACGGGTCGGTCGCCGCACGATTGCCCAAGTCGCCGGGGATGGCAGTACCGGGCGAGTTGGCGTTGAACGTGGGGTAGTTCGCCAGCGCGAGCAGCTCGCCGGTGTTGACGTTCGACACGATCACGATGCCCGAGGACGCCTTCGCTGCGTCGACGGCCTCCTGCAGCCGGCGCTCCACCTGGTACTGCAGCCCAGCGTCGATCGTGAGGGTGTAGTCGACGCCGTTCTGCGCGGGCACGAGCACGTTCTGGCCGGTAGGGATCTTGCCGTTGGGCGAGGTCTGGTAAGCCTCCGAACCGTCGATCCCGGAGAGCTGGGTATTGAACAGGTACTCCAGTCCGCCCGCGCCTTCGCCCTCGGAGTTGACGAAGCCGATCACGTTGCTGGCCAACGAGGAGTTCGGGTAGGTACGGATGGGGTTCGACTCCGAGTAGATCCCGACGTACCCCGCCTCAGAGAGGTCCTGGGTGATCTTCAGGTAGGTGTAGCGCGGCACCTGCTTGGCGACGATGGAGTACTTGGTGTTCCGCGTGAGCGACTCGACGTAGAGGGACGGGTCCCCACCCAGGTACTTGGCGAGGATGCCCGAGATGACCGCGGGGCCAGCCGCTGCCTTCTCCTTGTCCTTCTGCTTCATGGAGCGCTCGAGCTTGCCGTTGGTGGCGATCTGCGAGGGGTCGGCGATGATGTTGACGGCCGGTTCGCTGACCGCCAGCGACTGCCCGTACCGGTCGCTGATCGTGCCGCGCGACGCGACGATCGTGCGGGTCACCGACATCTGCCGAGCGGCCTGCGCCGCGTACGCCGTGCCGTCGATGCCCTGCACCACGACCGCCCGGACGACCAGCAGCGAGCCGAGCATGCCGAGGATGATCATGGCGACCTGGATCCGCAGCGCCGGTCGGCCCATCGGCAGGCGCATCGGCGGCCGCCGACGGCGTGGCGCGACGGGTGTGCGCTGACTCCCGCGGGTGGAGGCGCCCGAGCGTGGCCTGGGTCGCGAGGTCGCCGTGGCGGTGCGCTGGCCGGAGCGGCCAGCAGCCGTACGGGTCGGCGTGGGCCGCCGCTCGCCGGTCACTGTGGCCCCTGGGCGGCCGCAACACCGTCGCCCGGCTCGGCTGGAGCGACCGGCTCGGGTACGGGAGCGGGCGAGACGGCTGCCTGCCGCGCTGCGGCGACCTCCGCAGGGCTCTTGTAGT
>DAOOHL010000176.1:0-4843 GCA_035416185.1 Propionibacteriaceae bacterium
ACGCCACCGTGCCCCAGGAGTGGGACTGCCCGCGCTGCGGCCTGCCCGCCAACCTGGACTCCGAGAACCCGCCACCTCCGCCCAAGATCCTCCCGTACAAGACGCATCTCGCGTACGTGAAGGAGCGTCGTACGACGGCCGAGGCGCGCAGCATCCTCGACGAGGCGCTCAAGGGCCTTCGTGACCGCCGCGCCCGCGGGGAAGTGCTCTACTAGCTAGAGCCCGCATTCGTGGTACGGGACGAGGGCGGCAGCGTCCTCGTCCAGGAACCAGATCGTCTGGTCGACACCGTGCACATGCGCGCCCGGGATCGTCGGGTCGCCCCGCAACGCGCGTGCCACCGGACCAGCCTTCTCGGACCCGCTCGCGAGCAGCCATACCTCCTTGGCGCGGTTGATGGCTGACAGGGTCAGTGAGACCCGCTCGGGCGACTTCGGCGGGTCCGTGACACCGACCGCAAGACTCTGGGTCGGCTCGAATGACGGATGCCCATGGAACAGGGAAGCGACGTGTCCGTCCTCCCCGATGCTGAGCAGGCAGATGTCGAGGGTGATGCCGCTGATCTCCCGGCTGTAGGCGTAGGCCGCCTCATGGGGGTCAGTGAAGACGTCAGCCGACGGCATGGGGTGGGTACGCGCAGGGTCGAGCGGGAAGCTGCCCGCGAGCCGCGTGAGGGCCTGCAGCGAGTGGCGGTCGGGGTCATCGGTTGGGACGAAGCGCTCATCGCCCCACCACAGCTCCAGTCGGCCTGGATCGAGGTCCGATGTCGCCACCATTCCTGCCACGTGCTCGTAGATGCGGTTGGCGATCCGGCCGCCGGTCAGACACAGGTGGACGATGGCGTTACCCGCCTGAAGCTCCACCAGACGCCGCACGAGAGCTGCGGCTGCGCTGGCAGCCAGGGACGACGAGTCGGCATACCGCTGGACGGACACGGCAGGCATCAGGCCTCCGTGCTCGTGCAACAGGCATGGTCCGACAACCGGGTCCCCTCCGTTTGACTGGTCCGCAACGTGCTTCTGAGCGACGACACTAGCGCACGCCCGCACTGCTGCCGCAACGCCGAACGGCGCTCAGAACCAGATAATGAGCGCCGTCGGACTGGCTTGTCAGCGTGCGGATGAGGTCACTTGACGTCGGCCATCGCCTGCTCGACGGAGGCGACCAGGTCACCCCAGGACACGTTGAACTTGTCAACGCCCTCGTCCTCCAGCACCTGGAGGGCGTCATCGAGGTCAACCCCGACGGCAGTGATCTGGTCGAGGACGGCGCGGCCTGCAGCTCCGGTGCCGGTCATCGGAGCCCCGACCTCACCGTGGTCGGCGAACGCCTTCATGGTCTTCTCGGGCATGGTGTTGACCACTCCGGGAGCCACCAGCTCGGTGACATAGAGGGTGTCGGAGAGCGACGGGTCCTTGGTGCCGGTTGACGCCCACAGCGGCCGCTGCCGGTTCGCCCCCTTGGCTGCCAGTGCCGCGAATCGGTCGCCGCCGAAGACCGTGTCGAACGCAGCCAGGGCCACCTGCGCGTTGGCGATGGCGCCCTTGCTCTTGAGGGCGAGGGCCTCGTCGGTACCGATCGCCGTGAGCCGCTTGTCGAGCTCGCTGTCGACCCGGGAGATGAAGAACGACGCGACGGAGTGGATCGTCGACAGGTCGAGCCCAGCAGCATCGGCATCCTCGAGACCAGAAAGGTAGGCGTCCATCACCTCCAGGTAGCGGTCCTCGGAGAAGATCAGCGTCACGTTGACGGAGATACCGGCGCCGATCGTGGCGCGGATCGCCGGCAGGCCAGCCTTGGTTGCGGGGATCTTGATCAGCACGTTCTCGCGTCCGACCAGAGCGTGCAGCTCCTTGGCCTGGGCGATGGTCTCGTCGGTGTCGTGAGCGAGACCGGGCTCGACCTCGATCGACACTCGGCCGTCGTAGCCGCCCGACTGCTCGTAGATGCTGGCGAACAGGTCGCACCCGTCGCGCACATCCTGGGCGCAGAGTTGCTTGATGGCGTCCGACGTCGACACGTCACCGAGATCGCGCAGCTGGTCGGCGTAGTCGGCGCCGTTGGCCAGGGCCGCAGCGAAGATGGTCGGGTTGGTGGTGACGCCGGAGACGGAGTCCTCGGCGATCTTGGCAGCGAGGTCTCCGCTGCGCAGCCGGCTGCGCGACAGGTCGTCGAGCCAGATCGAGACGCCAGCGTCAGCAAGTGCCTTGAGTCGTTCGTTCATGAGGTGCTCCTTGGTTCGTGCGCGGACGGTCGCCACCTCTGACTCTATCCAAGCCCGTACGGTGCAAGGTACCGCTGGGTCAGAAGATGAGCGGATCCACCGCAGCGGCGAGGAAGACCAGCGCCAGGTAGGTGTTGGAGGCATGGAAGAGCCGCATCGGCTTGGCAGCTACATCGTCCGCCCCCGCGTACGCTCGACGCAGCAACGCCACGGCCTCGACGGTGAACCAGATGCCAGCTAGTCCGGCGGCAGCCGGGTAGAGCCAGCCGGTTCCCGCCACCGGCCAGAGCAGAAGGCTGACCGCTACCGTCACCACGGTGTAGATCAGGATCTGCCAGGACACCTCGCGGGCGCCCTTCACCACCGGCAGCATGGGGACACCGCCGGCGGCGTAGTCCTCGCGGTAGCGCCAAGCCAGCGCCCACGTGTGGGGTGGGGTCCAGAAGAAGACGATCGCGAAGAGGACGAACGGCGTCCAGGCCACGCTGCCGGTGACCGCGGTCCAGCCGATCAGTGGTGGGAAGCAGCCAGCGATGCCGCCCCAGATGATGTTCTGCGACGTCCGGCGCTTCAGCAGCATCGTGTAGACCAGCACGTAGAACGCGTTCGCGGCGAGCGCGAGGCCAGCCGAGAGCCAGTTCGCGCCGAACCCGAGGATCAAGGTGGCCAACACGCCGAGGACGGTGGCGAAGATCGCGGCCGAGCGTGGTTCGACCCGGTGGCGGGGGAGTGCTCTGGTTCTGGTGCGGCGCATCGCCAGGTCGATGTCACGGTCGAGCACGTTGTTGAAGCAGTTCGCGCTGCCTGCCGCGAAGTAGCCGCCGACCATGGTCACGGCCACCAACCCCAGCGGTGGCACACCACCCGCTGCGAGGAACATGGCCGGCACAGTGGTGATCAGCAGCAGCTCGATGATCCGCGGCTTGGTGAGGTTCACGTACGCGGCCAGCACGGCCCGCCACCCGACTGCCGCGCCGACTGTCGGCGCAGTCGTCTGGAGCGCGGCCGAGGCCGTGGGTGGCGTCACGTTGGCTGCTCCTGGAGCGTCGGGGCTGAGTGTTCCGGCAGTCTACGGTCGCCCTCGCTGTGACGCACACCGAGCACCATTGCGGTCGCAACGGCCATCGTCACAGCGAGCCCCAGCAGGTGGGCGACCACCAGCCCGATCGGTAGGTGGGTGAAGTACTGCACATAACCCACGACGCCCTGGAGGAGCTCCACCACGAGCAGGGCTGCGACGAGCCTGGCGCGGGTCACCACGAGTGCGGCAATGGTGGCCGCGACCAGCGCCCAGACCACCCAGGCGTGCAGCTTCGAGGCGAGCTCGGGTGACAGGCCGTTGCGGAGCGCGCCGCCGTCACCCGAGTGCGGCCCCGCCCCGGTCACGGCCGTGCCGATCACCATGGTCAGCAGCGTCAGCCCGTACGTCACCTTCACCAGCCTGTCCCCCAGCAGCGACACGGCTTGGTACGGAGAACCCGAGACCCGGTGGAAGAGCAGCACACAGATCCCGATGATCCCCAGCGATGCAAGGAGATGCAGCGCGACGACCCAGGGATTCAGCTTGGTCAGCACCGTGATCCCGCCGATCACCGCCTGGATCGGGATCAGCAGCCCGGCGAGGAACGAGAGGATGCGAAGGTCGCGTCGCGGCTGTCCATCGGCGCCGCGGGCCCGCCACGCTGCGAGGAACGTGCCGATGGCGAGGGCGGCCAGCACGAACGTCAGGGTGCGGTTGCCGAACTCGATGATCCCGTGGATGCCCGACTCGGGCCGTGGCACGTACGACGATCCCTCGCACTGGGGCCAGGTGGGGCAGCCCAAGCCTGACTTCGTCAGCCTGACGAGTCCACCGGTGACGATCAGCACCATGTTGGCGACGATCGAGGCGACGCTCCACCGTCGTAACGCCACGTCACCTGTGACAAACCTCATGCCCGCTCCACTCCTTGCTTCCGTGAGCCACGGTACCCGATACAAACTGACCTGCTTCAGCCATGGTCCCAGAGCGGCTGACTGCGGCATTGTGGGGGGTCAAGGGCGACCGAGGGGGTGCCGTGGAGGAGCGAGAGACCTTCGCTGCCTGGGCGCGTCAGGAGCGGGACGACCTGTCCCGCTTCGCCCTCCTGGTGACGGCACATCCCGTGGCCGCAACCGGGGTCGTCGGCACGGTGCTCACGTCGCTGCGCAGAGACTTCAGGGACGTGGCGGAGTCTGGTGACCCGGCCGCCGTCGCGCGACGCCGAGTGGTTGCAGAGGCGCAGCGGCTCGCTGCTGGGGCGGATGGACTGCCGGCCGACGAAGCGCTAGCACCCGACTCCTCGCTCGGTCCAGCGCTCGGGCGGGCCTGGCAGGTCTGGACGCGGCTGCTCCCCAGTGCCCGGGCCTGCGCCGCCCTCCACGTCCTGGACGGCCTCTCGGTACGGGAGACCGCCTGGACGCTGGGGCTGCCCGATGACGCAGTACGCAGCCACCTCGAGCTGATGCTGATCGATATCGCGGGTTTGGTTGACCACCGCGGCCGTACGACGGAGACCACCGCCAAGGCGCTCCCCGTGCTCCGGGAGCTGCTGGCTGGCCTGGCCTCGCGCCATATGCCGGTGGTGGAGATCCCAGGTC
>DAOOHL010000176.1:4853-5912 GCA_035416185.1 Propionibacteriaceae bacterium
AGGGGAGTGATGCTGCAGCTCGGCGTTCTGGCCGCGGTCCTTGCGCTGGTGGTGGCGTTCGTGGGAGGTCTCCCGGGTCCGACCACGACCACTCCAGCGCCGACGCCCAGCGCTGCGCGACCGACCACGACCGCCGCATCACGGGTGATTGTCCCGCCCGCGTCGGGTGTGCCGACCTGGACCGGGTCCGGCGCGCCGAAGGTGAATGCCCTGCCCGGGGCTGCGGACGGTTGGGTCTGGGTGTCGACCCGCGACGTGGCCATTCAGGTGCCGGCCAGCTGGCGGCCGTCGCGGAGAGCATCCGTCTGGGGCTGGCTGGAGCTGTCGAGCGATGGCGGCACGTGTCGCGACTCATCGATCCCGGTAGTGATCTGCGCTGCCACAACGACCGCCCCGATGGTGGCTGCTCAACCGTACGTACCGGCGGCCCCAGTGAACGGTGCCGACGTGTCGAACGTCCTGGTGCGGGAGGCCGGTAGCGTGTGGCTGATCGCCGGTGTGCCCCGGGGCGGGGACCGAGAGCTCGTCCGGACCATCCTGGCCTCAGCCGTGGTGATCGTCGAGGACGTTCTTGGCTGCCCGGTCCGGCACAACGCGGCTCTCCCGTGGCCGGCCGTGGCGCGGCCCACGAACCCGTTCGACCTGCGGCAGCTTCAGCGAGCGAACTGGTTCGTCGTCTGTCGCTACAACCGGGAGCCCCCGGGGATCGCCACCCTGGTCAGCTCGGAGATTCTCTACGACGGGCAGCGGGTCGACCTGGTCGTGGCGATGTTGGCTGCACCGCCCGAGCGGCCTCGCTGCATCAGCCCCTTCCCGCCGGAGCGGGTGGCCGTGCTGCGGACCAGGGTGGAGGGCCTGCCGTACGAGGTCTTCGTCTATCCGAACAACTGCGGCGAGAACCACCTCGACGACGGGTTCCAGCGACGAGAAGTCACCCCGGAGCTGTGCCGGGTGCTGGGCCTGCCATCTGGCGATCCGACCCGATGTGGCGGCTGATCACCGTCAGGTCGGTAGGAGCGTGTGGGGTGGTCGTTCTGTCGCCCGTACGGGCTCGGGAGG
>DAOOHL010000177.1:0-5904 GCA_035416185.1 Propionibacteriaceae bacterium
GCCGCTCGCCCGTGAGCGCACGGCCGCGCGTCATCGCCACCGAGGCTGAACCCCTCATTCGCAGAAGTCATGAGAATGTCGTGGGGCCTCGCCCGTGGAGCGAGGCCCACCGCATGGTCATGACTTCTGCGAGCCGGGGGGCGGTGCAGCGTGATCCAATTTGCTGAGTGAGCGCTCACTCACTACAGTGGCCCCTGTGAAACGCGCAGCCCCCATGCCGGCCGAGGAACGCCGGGCAGCGATCATCGAGGCCACCCGGCCCCTGGTTTTGCAGCTTGGCGCCGACGTCACCACGAAGCAGATCGCCGAGGCTTGTGGCCTGGCGGAAGGGACCCTTTTTCGAGTGTTCCCGAACAAGGACGCGATCGTCCATGCCGTGGTGGACGACCTGCTGGACCCGAAGGTCCTCGTCGCCCGCATCGACGGGATCGACCGCTCCGTACCGCTGCCGACGCAGATCCGGCAGGCGATCGAGCTGCTGTACGAAGCCAACCGCCAGGTGGTCGGAGTGATGACCGTGCTCCACCCCAAACGAGGCGAGGGGGAGAAGGCCGCCGAGCCCAAGCACCGCGCTCACCAGGACGGTGAGAAGGCGGTGTGGGCCGAGCGGAAGGAAGCCCCGGCTCGCGCCATGGCTGCTCTGCTCGACCCGCACGCTGCCGAGCTCATCGTCGACGTGCCCATCGCCATCGCCTTCATCCGCGGCACGGTCCTCGCCGCCACCCATCCGCTCACCGGGGCTGAGGGACTCAACTCCGCCACCCTCACCAGCCTCATCTGTCGCGCCCTGATCAAGGAGCAGTGAATGTTCTCCCATGCCCTCAACCGGCTGCTCGGCCGGTTCCTCAAGCCGTACTGGCTGCCATTGCTCATCGTGGTGGCGCTGCAGTTCATCGCCACCCTGGCGTCGCTCGAGCTGCCCACCCTCAACGCCGACATCATCGACAACGGCGTCTCCAAGGGCGACACCGGCTACATCTGGGTGCACGGCGCCCTGATGCTCGCCGTCTCGCTCGTCCAGGTCGCTGCGCAGATCGGGGCGGTGTTCCTCGGCGCGCGGCTCGCCATGGGCTTCGGCCGCGACGTCCGTGACGCGGTGTTCAACCGTACGCTCGCGTTCTCCACTCGCGAGGTCAACAAGTTCGGCGCCCCGTCGCTGATCACCCGGACGACCAACGACGTCCAGCAGGTGCAGATGCTCGTGCTGATGACCTGCATCATGCTGATCGGTGCCCCGATCACGATGGTGGGCGGCGTCGTCATGGCGCTGCGCACTGACGTGGGCCTGTCGTGGATCATCCTCGTCGCGGTCATCGTGATGGGCATCATCATCGGCATCCTCGCCTCGATGATGGGACCGCTGTTCGGCCTCATGCAGAAGCGGATCGACGTGCTCAACCGGGTCGTCCGGGAGCAGATCAGCGGCATCCGCGTCGTCCGGGCGTTCGTCCGTGAGCCGTACGAGACCGTCCGGTTCGCCAAGGCCAACGCCGACGTCACCGAGACCGCGCTCAAGACCGGCCGGCTGATGGCGACGATGTTCCCCGTCGTCATGCTCGTGCTCAACGTGTCGAGCGTGGCGGTGCTGTGGTTCGGTGCTCATCGGATCGACCAGGGCGACCTGCAGATCGGTGGCCTGACCGCCTTCCTCACGTACCTGATGCAGATCCTGTTCAGCGTGATGATGGCGACGATGATGCTGATCATGGTGCCCCGCGCCGCGGTCTGCGCCACCCGCGTCATGGAGGTGCTCGACACCGACCCGTCGGTCGTCGTCCCGCTGCACCCGGTCATGGAGGTGGCCGAGAGTGGCGAGGTGGCGCTGAAGGGCGTCGGGTTCACCTATCCCGGCGCGGAGGAGCCCGTCCTCCACGACCTCACCTTCTCGCTCCACCCCGGAAAGATGACCGCCGTCATCGGCTCGACCGGTTCGGGCAAGTCGACGCTGGTCGGACTGGTACCGCGGCTGTACGACGCCACGGCAGGCACGGTGGAGGTAGACGGCGTGAACGTACGGGACCTCGATCCCGACCTGCTCTGGAGCCGGATCGGCCTGGTGCCGCAGAAGCCGTACCTCTTCACCGGTACGGTCGCGAGCAACCTGCGGTACGGCAAGCCGGACGCCACCGACGAGGAGCTCTGGGCCGCCCTCGAGACGGCGCAGGCCGCTGACTTCGTCCGGGAGATGCAGGGCCAGCTCGACGCTCCCATCGCCCAGGGCGGCACCAACGTCTCCGGCGGTCAGCGCCAGCGGCTCTCGATCGCCCGGGCCCTGGTCAAGAAGCCCGACATCTACATCTTCGACGACTCCTTCTCGGCGCTCGACGTCGCCACCGATGCGCGGCTTCGCGCGGCGCTCGAGAAGGAGACGGACAACGCGGCGGTGTTCGTCGTCGCCCAGCGCGTCTCGACGATCCGTCACGCCGACGAGATCCTCGTGCTTGACCATGGCCGCATCGTTGACCGGGGCACGCATGACGAGCTCCTCGAGACCAGCCCCACCTATGCCGAGATCGTCGACTCCCAGCTCAGCGCCGAGGAGGCCGCAGCATGACCGAGAACTCCCGTACGGACGAAGAGACCACTGACACCAAGCTGGCCGACGGCACTGTCGTGAAGGCGAACGAGCGCCCCAAGTTCGGCCCTCAACGTCGCGGCGGCGGTCCGATGGGCCACGGCCCGATGGGCGGCGCGTCCGGTGAGAAGGCGGTCAACTTCGTCCCCTCGCTCAAGCGGCTCGCCAGCCACCTGGCGCCAGAGAAGTGGCTGCTGATCCTGGTCATCGCGATGGGTGCCGCGGGCGTGGCGCTCAACGTGTACGTACCGAAGCTGCTCGGCTACGCCACCGATGTGATCTTCGGCGGCATGCTCGGCAAGAACCTGCCCGCGTCGATGACCAAGCAGCAGCTGGTCGACATGCTGCGGCTGGCTGCCTCAGGTGGTCCGGGCGCTGACCAGGTCAAGCAGATGCTGCAGCAGGCGGGCATGCCCACCGATCCCGACCAGCTCACCAAGATGGCCGACATGATCGCCAAGATGACCGACCTGATCCCTGGTCAGGGCATCAACTTCGACACCCTGGGGATGTGGCTCGCGCTGGCGGTCGGCATGTACATCGTCGGCTCACTGCTGATGTTTGCCAACGGCTGGATCCTCAACGGCGTCGTGCAGCGGACGGTGTACGACCTGCGCCGTCAGGTCTCGGCCAAGCTCGACCGGCTGCCGCTGTCGTACTTCGACAAGCAGCCCCGTGGCGAGCTGCTGAGCCGGATGACCAACGACATCGACAACGTGTCGCAGTCGATGACCCAGACCATGTCGCAGCTGCTCACCGCGTCGCTGACCGTGATCGGCGTCCTCATCATGATGCTGACCGTGTCGCCGATCCTGACGATCATCGCGGTGCTGTCGATCCCGGTGTCGGTCGGTGTTGTGGCGGTGATCGGGTCGCGCTCGCAGAAGCGGTTCGCGGCGATGTGGAAGTCCACCGGCGAGCTCAACTCGACGATCGAGGAGGCCTACACCGGCCACTCCCTGGTCAAGGTGTTCGGCCGCCAGCGCGAGGTGGGTGCGGAGTTCGCCAAGCGCAACGGTGAGCTGTACAACGCGTCGTTCGGCGCCCAGTTCCTCAGCGGCATCATCATGCCGGTGATGTTCTTCGTCGGGAACCTCTCGTACGTGCTCGTCGCCGTCGTCGGCGGTCTTCGGGTGGCTTCCGGCCAGATGAACCTCGGCGATGTGCAGGCGTTCATCCAGTACTCCCGGATGTTCACCCAGCCGCTCACGCAGGTGGCGTCGATGGCGAACCTGCTGCAGTCGGGCGTCGCCTCGGCCGAGCGAGTGTTCGAGGTGCTCGACGCCGAGGAGCGCACCCCGGATGCCACCGGCACGATCCCGACCCCGGTCAAGGGACGCGTGGAGTTCGAGCACGTCGACTTCTCGTACGAGGTCGACAAGCCCCTGATCACCGACATGAACCTGGTTGCCGAGCCCGGCCGTACGGTCGCCATCGTCGGCCCGACCGGGGCGGGCAAGACCACACTGGTCAACCTGCTGATGCGGTTCTACGAGATCGACGGCGGCAGGATCACCCTCGACGGCGTCGACATCACGTCGATCCCGCGGGCCACGCTGCGCGGTACGGTCGGCATGGTGCTCCAGGACACGTGGCTGTTCCACGGCACGATCTGGGACAACATCGCGTACGGCCGTCCGGACGCCTCGAAGGAGGACATCCTCGCGGCTGCGAAGGCGACCTATGTCGACCGATTCGTCCACTCGCTGCCCGAGGGCTACGAGACCGTCATCGACGAGGAGGGCTCGAACGTCTCCGCCGGCGAGAAGCAGCTGATCACGATCGCGCGGGCCTTCCTGGCCGACCCGACGATCCTGATCCTCGACGAGGCGACATCCTCGGTCGACACCCGCACCGAGGTGCTGGTGCAGCGAGCGATGGCGGCACTGCGCAGCCAGCGCACCTCCTTCGTGATCGCGCATCGCCTGTCGACGATCCGCGACGCCGACGTGATCCTGGTGATGGAGCAGGGCCGCATCGTCGAGCAGGGCAACCACCATGACCTGCTGGCTCGCAAGGGCGCGTACTACGACCTGTACCAGTCGCAGTTCGCGGCCGCGATCGAGGAGCCGGTCGCCGTCTGAGGTGGGGTTCGCAGGAAGGTGCTGACCATGCGGTAGGGCCTCGCTCCAGGAGCTGGGCCCTACCGCCGCGTCATGGTTGGGGACAGAAGAACCTCGCTGTGGGCGCTGCGGTGCCTGACTTGGTCGGGGTAGCCTGCGGCGATGGGCTCGGTGCTATGGCTTCGGCGTGATCTCCGCCGCCGCGACCATCCAGCCCTGCTTCGGGCTGCCGAGGACGGGCCCGTGACGGTGTTGTTCGTGCTTGACCCTGCCCTGTTCGAGACCGCAGGCCCCGTTCGGAGCGCCTGGTTGGCCGCGACGCTGATGGCTCTGCGAGACACCTACGACGGCCGGCTCGTTCTGCGGCTCGGCGATCCTGCTGAGGTGCTTCCGGCGGTGGCCAGGGATGTGGGGTCGAGAAGCGTCCACGTCTCCACCGAGACAGAACCGTACGGAACGGCCCGCGACGCGCGAGTCCGAGCAGCCCTGGAGGTGGCCGAGGAGTCGACGCGGGGGCCAGGCCCTTCGACACGCCCAGGGACCGATGACGGGGCTGTCGCGGGGCCGGGTTCTCGGCGCGCCGGGGCTGGGCTTGCTGCGTTGACAGCCCTGGAGGGAGAGGCGGGTAGCATCTCCTGGGTCGAGACAGGCAGTCCGTACGCTGTCACTCCCGGTCGGGTCAGGACGAAGCAGGGCGGTCCCTACTCGGTGTTCACCCCCTTCTCCCGGGCCTGGCGGGATCACGGCTGGCGGTCACCTGCGGCCGACCCTGAGCATCTGGAGCTCACCGACACCCCGTCGGACCCCCACGCCTGGGCACTCGTCGAGGCAGCTCTCGCCACGGTAGACATCCCCCTCCCACCAGCAGGTGAGGATGCCGCCCTCGAGATCTGGCACGAGTTCCTCGACACCGGGCTCGATGCGTACGCGTCCGACCGAAACAGAGCAGACCTCGCCGGTACGAGCCGACTCTCCCCGTACCTGAAGTTCGGGGTCATCCACCCCCGTACGCTGCTCGCGGACCTCGCTGCCCACGAGGGGCACCCCGGGGCCGACCGCTTCATCACCGAGCTCGCCTGGCGGGAGTTCTACGCCGACGTGCTCCACCACCACCCCGAGTCCGCCGACCATGACCTGCGCCCCAGCGGCCTCACCCACGCCACCCCCGACGAGTCCCACGACCTGATCGCAGCCTGGAAGCAGGGCCGCACCGGCTTCCCCTTCGTCGACGCTGGGATGCGCCAGCTTCTCGAGACCGGCTGGATG
>DAOOHL010000178.1:0-5899 GCA_035416185.1 Propionibacteriaceae bacterium
CGTCGACCACACGGAGTACCTCGGGGAGACCCCGGCCGAGATCGCTGTCGAAAAGGCAGGGATCATCAAGGTCGGTTCGGTCCCCGTGCTCGCTGGCCAGGCGGCCGAGGTGGCCCAGGTGCTGATGGCTCGCTGCGCCGAGGTGGGCGTGGCTCCGCTTCGTGAGGGAATCGACTTTGGGCTGCTCGACCGCACGCCTGCGGTCGGCGGCCAGGTGATCAGGATCAACACCGTGGCTGGCTCGGTTGGTGACCTGCACCTGCCGTTGTACGGCGAGCACATGGCCCGCAACACCGCCCTCGCCGTCGCGGCCGTCGAGGCACTCTCCGGTGGACGTCCGCTGGCTCCCGACCTCATCTCCGACGCCTTGGCGGTCGTCGAGGCGCCGGCCCGTACCGAGCTGGTCCGCACGTCCCCGCCGGTCGTGCTCGACACCTGCCACAACCCGCACGGAGCCCGCGCGACCATGGCGGCGATGGGGGAGGCGTACGGGTTCGCTCCGCTCATCGGCGTGGTCGGGATGATGGCCGACAAGGACATCGAGGGCACCCTGGCGGTGCTCGCCGAGGACATGGCCACCATCCTGTGCACGCAGGCGGCCTCCGCTCGTGCCGTCCCGGCGGATGACCTCGCCGAGATCGCCCGTGGGCTGGTCGGGGAGGACAGGGTGGTCGTCGTGCCCCGGCTCGACGATGCGATCGAGGCGGCGATCGCCCTCGCCGACGAGGCGGGTGCCGGAGCTGGGGTGCTGGTCTGCGGGTCGGTCGCTCTGGCAGGTCAGGCGAGAGGCATGCTGGTCGCTGCCACGTCGCCGAAGCGGCCGACGGTCGCGGTCGCAGTCGGGGACTCCTGGGACGACGACGTCGAACTCGCTGGCTGGGGCTCGATGGACGACGATGACGATTCCGACGCTGATCGGCTCGATGGGGACGATCGCGCCATCGACGGGCACTGGGCATGACTCTCCCCGCCGGCAACCCGATGACGATGCCTTTGGTCTCGCTGCTCGCCTTCCAGGCGGTGGTGTTCCTGCTTGCCATCCCAGGAATGATCATGGTCTCCGAGGTGGCAGCGCCGGTGGCGTTCACCGCTGGGGGGATCGCCGCGCTGGTTGCCATCGCTGCCTGCGCCATGCTCCGGCGCGGCACGGTGGGGTATGCGCTCGGCTGGCTCACCCAGCCGATCGGGGTGCTGCTCGGGCTGCTGACGCCGGCGATGTTCTTCCTCGGCGGCCTGTTCGCCCTGCTCTGGGTGATCACGTTCGTACTAGGACGACGACTGGCGGAACGGACTGTCTCAAGGCCCGGATAGGCTGCTCGGCATGACCGAACGTTCTCTCGTGCTGATCAAGCCCGACGCTGTGAAGCGTGGCCTCACCGGCGCCATCCTCGACCGCTACCTCGCCAAGGGGTTCACCGTCGTGGCGATGGAGCTGCGCACCGCGTCGGCAGCAGACGCCGACGCCCACTACGCCGAGCACGTCGAGAAGCCCTGGTACCCCGGTCTGCGCGAGTTCATCACCTCAGCTCCGCTGGTGGCACTGGTGCTCGAGGGCGATCGCGTCGTCGAGTCCGTCCGGCTGATGAACGGCGCGACCGACAGCATCAAGGCCGCACCGGGCACGATCCGTGGCGACTGGTCAGCGTCGAACCAGCAGAACCTCGTGCATGGCTCCGACTCCGTCGAGTCAGCCGCGCGTGAGATCGGCGTGTGGTTCCCGGGTCGCTGATGAGTGTTCCGCCGATCGGTCCGCAGCCGCCGGACGGGAACCAGCCCTTTCCGGGTCAGCCGCCGGTCCAGCAGTTCGGACCCGGGCAGCCGCCCGGTCAGCCGTACGGGCAGCCGCCCTAAGGACAGGCGGGGCAACCGTACGGGCAGCAGCCGCAGTGGCACGGGCAGCCACCGTTGCAGGCCACCGTGCAGCAGCCCCCACCCGGTCCGATCGTTCGGCCGGTCTACTCCATTCCGGCTGCCGTCCCGCACGTGCGGCTGCCGGTCGTGCCGACGCCGTACCACCACTTCTTCCGCAGCACGTCGTACCACTGGTGGCGTTCGTTCCTGGTGCTCGGCCTCGTCACCGTCCTGGTCGTCGTCGCAGCGCTGGTGGTCACCTTGCCGGTCGTGTTCTACGAGATTGAGAGTGGCGCGCTCACACAGGAGACGCTGTCGTCGGACACGCTCAAGGTGACGCCCCTGCTGTTCGCCGCGAACAACGTCATTCTGGGCCTGCTCATCCCGATCTCGATGTTCGCAACGTGGGTCTGTTTCCGTACCCGCCCAGGCTGGTTGTCGTCGGTTGTTGGCCGGATCCGGTGGAAGCTGCTGTTCGCCCTCGCGGGCATCTGCCTGGTCCCGTACGGGGCCTTGACCGCCTGGGATCTCTCTCAGTCCATGGGCGAGCTCTCCTGGCAACCGTCGTCGGTCTTCATGATCGCGACCATCCTGCTCACGACGCCGTTCCAGGCTGCAGGTGAGGAGTACGGGGTCCGTGGTGTGCTGAACCGGGCCGTGGCGGCCTGGGTGCCCAGCCGCCTCGGTGGGCTGCTGCTCGGCGGCTTCGTGTCGGCGGTGGTGTTCATGCTGATGCATGGCGCCGGAGACCTGTGGCTCAACATCTTCTACTTCATGTTCGGTGTCATCGCGGCTCGCCTCGCGTACGCGACGGGTGGTCTGGAGGCGCCTATTGCCTTCCACGTGGTGAACAACTTCGCGGCCGAGGTGGCCATGCCGTTCACGGACATCAGTGGGGTCTTTGACCGTTCAGCAGGCAGCGCCAGTGTCGGAGCGTTCGTGACCCAACTGGTGGTGGTGGTCCTCGCGTGGGGTCTGATGGAGCTGGTCGCGTGGCGGATGCGCGTGACGAGGGAGTCGGTTCCTAGTACTGGCGGACTGCCTGTTTGATCAAGCCGATCATCGGGGGGCGGACGCTCAGTTCGGTCACGCCTCGTTCGATCAGGGCTGCTGTCATGTGGGGGTCGCTGGCGAGGTCGCCGCAAACCGCCACCGCCTTACCCTGGAACGCTTGACCCACTATCGCGATCAGGTCGAGCACGGCCGCGGAGTCTGACCTGGCCAGGGATGACACCGTCGCGTTGCCCCGGTCGGAGGCCGTCGTGTACTGGGTGAGGTCGTTGGTGCCGATGCTCACGAAGTCGACCAGGTCGATGAAGTCAGCGGCCCGTACGGCGGCGGCAGGCACCTCAACCATCATCCCGAACGGCACCGCTGTGTTCCCCAGCTCGGCGATCACCTCCTCGAACACCCCGCGGGCCCAGATCACCTCGTCCGGCTCGGTGACCATGGGAACCATGACCCGGCACTCGACCTCGCGGGAGGCGAGAGCGACGGCGCGGAGCTGGGTGCGGAACAGCTCTTCCCGGCCCCGCATCGCACGGATGCCGCGCTCGCCCAGCATCGGGTTGGCTTCGGCGGCCTGCGCCAGGAAGGGCAGCGGCTTGTCACCGCCGGGGTCCCAGGTGCGGATCGTGATCGGACCCTTGAGCGCCTTGCCGATCTCAACCAGTCGGGCTGCCTGATCCTCCGCAGCGGGCGCGACTCCCAGATGGCCAAACAGGATCTCCGTACGGACCAGTCCTGACCCGTCGGCGCCCGCTGCAGCCCCGGTGGCAGCATCGGCGAGCGAGGCGATGTTGGCCTCCACGAGGACCCGTACCCCTGAGGTGGTAACGGCCTCGGCGTGGGCATTGTCGGCTGCCTCGGCGGCCTCGCGGTCGCGGTCGGCAGCGAGCGTACGGATGGCGGCCAGCTCGGCCTGCGAAGGAGCGACCCAGACCCGCAGCCCGGCTGCGTCCACCGCCAAGGGCGTGCCTGGAACCACGCCCGCGAGGTCGGGGCGCCCCGTCAGGACCGGGATCCCTCGGGATGAGGCCACGATCACCCCGTGTCCGGTGGCGCCGCCGTGCGTGGTGACCACGGCCAGGGTGTCGTCGCCGAGCCGGGCAGCGGTCGCGGCGTCCAGCTCACGGACGACGAGCACATGAGAAGATCCCTCGGTGGCGCTGCCCGCGGTCGTGCCGGTCAGCGAGCCGAGCAGGAGGCGTTGCAGGCTGCGGACGTCTTCGGCGCGGTCCCGGAGGTACGGGTCGGACAGCCCCGCGAAGACCTCCGCCAGGCTGGCTGTTCTGGACGTCACCGCGTCAACCGCGGACCGTCCTGAGGAGATGTCCTGGGTCATTGCGTCGACCAGCTCAGGGTCGGCCAACAGGGCAGCCTGCGCTTCGAAGATGTCGCCGTGGTCCTGGCTGGCCAGCACCGCCAGCTCGCCGGCAACTTCTGCCAGCGCCGTGTCGAGTCGACGCTGTTCTGCCGAGGGGTCTTCTGCCTCGTAGCCGGAGGTGTCCACGCTGGCTGCGACGACGTGGGCGGGTCCGATGACCACCTGTCGACCGGTGCCCCGGCTGCCAGCAGCGGTGGCTTCCTCAGGCTCAGTCGCGAGGGAGATGGACTCTCCGAAGTCAGCGGCTGCGAGGTCGCGAAGCCGAGCGAGGGCTGCCTCGGCGTCTGGCCCACTGACGAAGACCTCCATGACGTCACCGCAGCGGAGGCCCAGCCCGGCCACCTTGCCGATGCTCCGAGCATTGGCGGGGCCGCCTCCCGTACTGCCGTTCCGAAGCTCAACGACGGCATCGAGTCCGCGCAGCCCGGACACCAACGCCGCCGCTGGGCGAGCATGGAGGCCGTGCGGGTTCCGTACCGTGTGGCTGAACGTCAGAGCCGAAGCGTCCTTCATGTCCGGGTCGTCGGCGCCGGGCGACCCACCCGCGTCGGCGTCGACTCCGAGATGCTCAGCCTTGGCACGCAGCGAACCGTCAGCCTCCTGGGTCACCTCGTCCAACGTCGCCCCCGTGCTGGCGGTGACCAAAGCCGCGACCAGGCCCTCGACGAGGGGCGCGGCCGACAGTCGTACCCGTCCGGCCACGTCGGGTTCGACGAACTCCAACGCCATCTCGGTCGACATCAGGGCAGAGCCAAGGTCCATCAGCACCAGCACCCCGTCGGGGGAGTCGACGTCGGTGATCGCCTCGCTGATGGCGGCAGCGTCCGTACCGAATGCGGTCTCGTCGAGCCCGGCGGCCACTGCCACCCGGGGACGGGCCTCTTCGGGCACCATCTCGGCGGCGAGAGCCAGGGCAGCCTCTCCCAGTGCTCGGCTGTGGGAGACGACCACGATTCCGATCATGGCTTCACCTTTCGTGAGGACAGCGACGGCCGACCGAGCGGAGAGGTCCGTTCGGTCGGCCGACAGATGTCAGGACAGCGTGCGTGCAGCCGCTTCCAGCAGGAAGGTGACGCTGGTCGCTCCCGGGTCCTGGTGACCCGCGCTGCGTTCGCCGAGGTACGACGCGCGGCCCTTGTGGGCCACGAGCGGGATCGTGGCGTCCCGTCCCTCCGCGGCCGCCTTGGCGGCTGCCGCCAGCGCAGGCCCAACGCCTTCGCCAGCGGCGGCGTCGTACGCGTCAAGGGCCGGGGTGAGGGCGTCGACCATCGTCTTGTCGCCCACCGCTGCCTTGCCGCGCTGCAGGATGCCGTCCAGGCCAGCCCTCAACGCCGCCCCGATCCCCGCTGCGTCGGCCTCGGTCGGCCATGCGCCGCCGACGCGCATGAGGAAGGTCCCGTACAACGGACCTGACGCGCCACCCACGGTCGAGACCAGCGTCATCCCCGCCTTCTTGAGCAAGGCGCCGGGATCGGCGAAGTCAGCTCCCAAGGCCTTGACCGCCTTCATACCGCGGTCCATGTTGGAGCCGTGGTCGGCGTCGCCGATCTGCCGGTCAAGGTCGGTCAGGTACGCAGCGTTCTCGCTGACCTGGTCGGCGAAGTCCGCCAACCAGGCCGCCACCGCATCGGTGTCGAGCGCCATCAGCAGCCCCAGCGCAGG
>DAOOHL010000179.1:0-5858 GCA_035416185.1 Propionibacteriaceae bacterium
GTGATGTTGCCCCGCGCGGAAACGATGGCGCCTGACACGGCGTGCACGATGCCTGGCCGGTCGGCGCAACGCAGCGTGATCACGTAGTGGGTCGAAGGCGAAGTCATCGAAGTAGGCTAGCGGCCGCGCCCGGTGGCGGGCTCCGGGAACCGGTCCGCGGATGGGGGAAGCAGTGTGACGGACGTCGCCGACCTTGCTGACGCGCTGGAGGCCCTGCTGTGGTTCTCGCCGCCGAGGTCGTACGGGCATCAGGCCATCCCCACCATGACGGGCTTCCTGCAGCATCTCGGTAACCCGCAGGACCACTACCGCTGGGTCCACGTCGCGGGCACGTCGGGAAAGACGTCGACCGCCTACCACGTGCGCGACCTGCTCGAGGCGTCCGGCAAGCGGGTCGGCCTCACGGTGTCACCCCATGTCGTGGCGGTGAACGAGAGGGTGCAGGTCGACGGTGGCCCGCTGCCCGAGCACCGGTTCCTGGCACATCTGAACGAGTTCCTGTCGCTGGCCCGTTCGTACGGTGCTGAGCTCACCTACTTCGAGCTCGGCGTGGCTCTCGCCCTGTGGACCTTCGCGCGCGAGCAGGTGGACTATGCCGTCGTCGAGGTCGGCATCGGGGGCACCAGGGACGCCACCAACGTCCTCCAGCGCGCCGACAAGGTCTGTGTGATCGGGGCGATCGGCCTCGACCACACTGAGCTGCTCGGCCACACCGTACGGGAGATCGCCGCGCAGAAGGCCGGCATCATCGGCCCCCACAACGCCGCCGTCGTGCTCGACCAGGACCCCGAGGTGGTCGACGTCGTCCGAAACCGGGTCGCCGAGGTCGACGGGTCAGCCGAGGTGGTCGATAGCTCCACGCTGGCGACATTCCAGGAGCGCAATGCCGCAGTCGCCCGCGCCACGGCTCAGCTGATCGCCGCACGCGACGGATTCGAGCTGGTCGAGCCTGAAGTGCTGCTGCTGCCGCCGGGCAGGTTCGAGGTCTTCCGTACCGACGACCACCGGATCGTCATCGACGGCGCCCACAACCCGCAGAAGATGACGGGTCTGGTCGCCTCGCTCACAGCGGTCGGGATCGACCGGGTCGCTGCCCTGTGCACGTTGATGCGCGCCCCCGAACACAAGCTCGAAGACACCCTTGCCGTGCTCGCGCCGGTGGTGTCGCACCTTGTCGTGACGGACTACGAGCTGGGGTCAGGGAAGAAGTCGAAGCGGTCGTTCCCGCACGAGGAGGTCGTGGCCGCGGCCCGTCGACTCGGGATGTCTGTGGAGACTGCGGACGGGATCGACGACGGCGTACGGCGGCTGCTGGCTCGCCCCGAGCCTGACCTGCTGGTGACCGGGTCGCTCTACCTGGTGTCGCTGGTCCGACCGCTGCTTGCCACCTGACCTGACGAGCTACCCATGCGAGGATGGACGCGTGATCCCCTTCGCCGACGCCACCGCTCAGATCGCCCGACTGTTGGCTGAGCGCGTGCCAGCCGGCCGTACGGGGTTCGTCGCTATCGACGGCCAGAGCTGCGCTGGCAAGACCACCTTCGCCGCCCACCTGGCCCACACGCTCCCGGGTGCGGTGATCGTGCACGGAGACGACATGTCGCGCGCCGGTCGGCCCTTGTGGGAGCACGAACGCTTCGCTGCGGAGGTGTACGGGCCACTCAGCACCGGCACCGAGGCCCGCTACCGCCGTTGGCACTGGACCTCGGTCGAGCCGGGGGAGGAGTACGTCGTGCCGACGGGCGTGCCGGTGATCGTCGAGGGCGTCCACACCATCGACCGCGCCGTCGAGGTGCCCTGGGACGTACGGGTGTGGGTCGACGTCGACCGCGACCTCCGGCTTGGCCGGGCCAAGGAGCGGGAAGGCGGCGCCCGCTGGGCCTGCTGGTCGACGAACTGGATGCCGCAGGAGGACGCCTACGTGGCCGATCAGGACCCAGCCTCGACCGCGGACCTCGTGGTCGACGGCGACACAGCCGACCGCTGATCCGGAGCCGAGCAGTCCTCAGGCGACCGAGGCGTTCCGCGCGGTCTTCGTCAGCTCTGCGACGAGCTGCTGCGCGGCTGATCTCCGTACGATCCCCAACAGCAGCGAGATACCCGAGTTGTCGACGAACAGGATCACGACGCGGCCAGCGAAGCCGATCCCGCTGGTGACCTTCGCCGCTGCCACGTGCCGACGCTCGCACTCCCAGGTGACGACGGGAGCGGCAGCAAGCTTGTCGACCACCAGCAGCCGCTGGTCGGTCAGCACCAGGTCACCATCGGCGCCCAGGGGCGCGTCGGCCACTGCGTCGCGCAGCGAGGTCGCACACGAGCCGGGATGCCCCACCAGCGTCTCGCCGGTGACCAGTCCCCAGAACGTCTCCACGAGCGACTGCTCCGGCAGGTCGACATCATCGAGGTCGTCGACCAGCCCAGGCATCGGCTCAACCGTCACCTCGTCGCCCAGGATGTAGGTGACGTCCGGCAGGGCGAGCACCACTTCACCGGGTCGAAGGACGGGTTCCAGCACCGGTGCGAACTCGTCGAGGCGTGAAGGCATGCGCCCATTCTGCCCGCACGAGCACTCCTTTCAGGAACCTGGGGGCCCGCCCTCCGGCGCTGTTCCCGTACGGCTAGTGTGTGGGGCACGCCGGAACATCCGGCGCGAGGAACACATCCCGCGGGACCGTCCGCCGGCCCCGTGGCGCAACGGATCGAGGTCGAAACATGACGGAGCAGATCGAGACGGAGCAGACGGACACCACTGTCGTCGTCAGTCGCGTGGTGTCCCATCCCCTGAAGAGTGTGTGGAACGTGCTCATGACCAAGGAAGGCAACGAAGCCATCCTGGGGCCGGGCGGAGAGCTTGGCGGCAAGGGCGACAACTGGGAGGCAGAAGACGGCACGTACGGCGTCACCCGCAGCTTCCACCCGATGGAGCAGATCCGCTTCTCCTGGCACCAGAACGCGGACGCGCCGCGCACCTTGGTCGACCTTCGGGTCAGCCCTCAGGGTGACGACGCGACGCTGATCGAGATCACCCAGTCGCCGGTGGGCGAGGGCCTCGACCCGGCTGCGCTGGAGTCCCACTGGGAGGATGCCCTGACGCGCATTGAGAACGACGCGCTCTGACCCAGTAGGTAGACGACGACGCCCCCTCCTCAGATCACTGAGCAGGGGGCGTCGCGGTCTCACTGGTCGTGCGACGGGGTGGGTCAGCGGCGACCACCCCCCATGCCGCCCGCCAGAGCCACGTTGTTCGTGGCCGTGGCGACCTTCGCGCCGTCCACGACGATGTCGTACGAGCCCGCGGTCACATCGGGGGATGAGAAGACGACCGTGGCGAAGGCCTTCGGCGAGGTGTACGTGGCCAGGGTCTTCCCGTCCTTGACGATGCTCACCGTCGAGCCAGCCTTGCCGGCCGCGGTGGCGGCGACCCACTTCTGAGCGGACGCTGCGGTCGGGGTGCCCGCCATGCCGGCCGAGCCGACCGCGATCACGGTGCCGCCGGTCACGGTGAAGCCGTTGTCGACGTCGAGGGCGCCGTTGCCGGAGCCGGTCGGCCCGTACAGCACCAGCGTCCCGCCGGAGAGGGTGGCCGCGCCGCTGTTGACGTCGAGCGCGTCACCCTGGGCGTTGACGGTCAGCGAGCCGTTGCTCATGGCGAAGCTGGCCGCCGTCCGGGAGTTCGCCCCCGCCGAGCCGTTGATGCCGTCGTCGGATGCGGTGATGCTGTGGGTGCCGCCGGTGACCTTGATCGCCAGCGCCTCCACACCCTCGTACGACTTCGTGACGGTGACCTCGCCACCGGCCAGGGTGACGTCAGTCTCGGCCTTGATGCCGTCGTCGCCTGACGCCGCGGTGACCTTGCCGCCGTCGACGGTCAGCATCGAGTTGCTGTGCAGGGCGTCGTCGGACGAGTCGACCGTGACCGTACCTGCGCTGATCGCGAGGTTGGAGCCTGCCTTGATTCCCTTGGTGGAGGTCGCGTCGCTCGGCTTGGTGGCTGAGCCGCCGCCAGCCTTGACGGTGACCGTACCGCCGGTGACGACGGCGTCGGTGAAGGCGGAGACGCCGTCGCCGGTGGCGGTGATGTCGAGGCTGCCGCCCGAGATGGCGACGTAGCCGAGCTTGGCGTCGGTCTCGTTGTCGGCGGTGAGGCCGTCGCCTTGGGCAGTCACCTTGATGGTGCCGCCGGCGATGACGAGGTAGTCCTTGCCACGGATGCCGTCGTCCTTGGCGGTGACAGTGATCGTGCCGGAGAGGATCTGCAGGCCATCCTTGACGCCGATCGCGTCGTTGGCCTTGCCGGTCACGGTCAGGCTGCCGTTGCCAGCGATCACCGTGTCAGCGCTGGAGAACAGAGCAGCGTTGGGCGCGTTCTCGCTCGTCGTGTCGGCGTACGAGGCGGCGTCGGTCAGCTGGTTCGCCGAACCGTCGGCCAGGATGATCGCGACGGTGTCGGCATCGGTGACCGCCAGTGCCGACCCGGTGCTGCTGGTGATCGACGCGTTGTCGAGCACGATCGTCACGGTGCCCTTGTCGGCCACGTTCACCACCACCTGGCCCGTGAGGGAGCCGGTGAGCCGGTAGACGCCAGCCTTGCTGATGGTGACCGTGCCGTTGGCGACTGAGACGCCGTCGCCGGACGAGGTGGCCGACGACCCGCTCATCGTGACGGTGACCGCTGAAGCGGCGTCGTACGAGGTCGAGATGGTCGTCACCGCGGTGTTCTGGGCCAGGACGGCGGCACCGCCGGCGCCGGTCGAGCCTGCGGCGGCGGTCGTGGTTGACGTGGTGGAGGACGCCGAGGCTGACGCCACCGACGATGAGGCGTTGCCGGTGACCACGCTCTGCGCGGCGGCCACAGTGCCGGAGAAGCTGCAGGCAGCCAGGCTGCCGGCCAGGGCTAGGGCCGAGAGGGACAGGCCGATGCGGGTGATGATGCGGTTCACGTTCATGGTGGATAACTCCTTGGCTGGCGGGTTCGGGTGGTGCAGCGGCCCTTCGGCAAGCTCAGGGACCGGATCTTGGGCGGGCCCTTCGACAGGCTCAGGGACCGCGTTCGGGGTTACGCGAAGGTGCGGTGCAGCAGCCGGTGCCAGCGGTTGCTGGGCAGGTCCGGGTGCAGGGCCGCAAGGCCGGTGGCGTACTTCGAGATGGTCTGCGGGCGGTGGCCCAGCGACCAGAGCAGGCGGTCGGCCGACGAGGGGCTGGAGCCGGACTTGGTCTCGACGATGGCGAGGCCGGGCCGGTCGAGGCGGGCCCCACCGGCGGTGTCCTGCCAGGCCAGGTTGGTGTCGACGGTCAGTCGGGAGCCGCTGTCGGGCAGATACAAGGTGGAGCGCCGGTAGCGGGTCCATAAGGTCGGGAGCAGTTGGCCCGGGTCGTCCAGTCCAGCGGCAGCCAGGCGGTCGACAGCGTACGAACGGCCGACCGCATCCAGCGACTGGTTGCCCGGCAGGGTCCACTCCGTACGCTCCTTGATCGTGTGAGCGCCGCGGCGGGTCTTCACCTCGAGGAAGGTGGCGCCGTTGTCGTACGCCCTCGTCCGCACCTTGAACCGACGCCGACGCCGCTGCGCCGTCTGCCGGTACGACTCCAGGCGGGCGGTGTCGTAGTAGAGCGAGGTGTAGCCGAACGAGCGGTCGCCGGCGATCTCCAGGGCCATGGTCGTGCGGGGGAGGGTGGCGATCAGCATCTCGGCGTCGGCGTACGACAGAACGTACTTGCGGTCGACGCGGATGAGCAGGGCCGCCCGCTCGACGAGCTGGTCGAGTGAGATCGGGGTGAGCTCTGCGAGTCGGTCCATGCCGAGGGCGGTGGTGGTGGTCGCGGCGCTCATCGGATCCGCTCCAGCTCGGGCGCCTCAG
>DAOOHL010000180.1:0-5852 GCA_035416185.1 Propionibacteriaceae bacterium
TCGCGACGGTTCGCCCTCGGCGACGACATCGGTACGGAGTTCATCCTCCGCTGATCCGCTCCACGTGCTCGTCAGGTCTGCGCTGCGCGGCCCGCGTCGACCTCCGCCTGGCTCCGTAGGATGCAGAACTCGTTGCCTTCAGGGTCGGCCAGCACGACCCATCCCGTTCCCGGACCGTACTGCCCGCGATGGTCGCTGACCTGGGTCGCGCCATGCGCGAGCAGACGCTCAAGCTCCTCGTCTCGGGTGCCCTGCCTCGGACGCAGATCGAAGTGGATGCGCTTCTTCGGCAGCTCGGCGTCGGGGACTTCGATGAACAGCACCGTGTGTCCCGTCTCCGGGTCGTGGATCGCGCACTCCTCATGGCCGGGCTCGTTCGGGTCGTCAGCGTCATCGACGTAGCCGAGCACACCTGACCACCAGACGGAAAGGGCGTACGCGTCGGCGCAGTCGACGGTGGTGTGGGAGATGAAGCTCGTCATGCCTTCACCCTGACAGAGCCGACCGACAGAAATCCACGAGGATTCCTCGTGTCAGCTCGCAGCGACGACCGCCAGATCCACGTGGCCGACGGTCAGAACGAGGGTGCCGGCCGCGAGCTGTCCCTGCCGCACCTGCAGCCAGGAGTCAGCCCGAGCAGCCAAGGCTGGGTCGGCCTCGACCGCCGCTGCTGCCCGCTCCGCCAACAGTCGGGCGACCAGAACGTTCGAGTCAGCCGTGAGCCGCCATGGGGTCGACCGTGACTCGACTGTCATCCCGAGATCCGTCGCCGCACTCATCAGGCGTGCCGGCGCCCTTGGCCCAAGCCGGTCTTCGCGACTTTGGTGAACATTGAACGCGGCTACCAACGCCTGGTCATCAGGATGGGGCGGATCGAGCTGCCAGGTGCCGTCGACGCTGAGCGCGAACAGTCCGGCCACCTGCCGAGTGGCCAGCACGCTCACCAGGCCGCGGAGCTCCGCCTCGGTGAGCAGGTCCAGCAGCGCTGAGCACGTGACCAGGTCGATCTCGTGGTCCTCGACCAGCCGGTCCACATCGTCGACTCCTCCGACCACCCGGACATCCCCCGGTGCGGTCAGGAGAAGGTTCGCGTCATGGTCGAGCAGCACCCACCTGCTCGGTCGTCCGAGCCTGGGTTGCAGGTAGGCCTGGTTGGCTCCCGTCCCGGCTCCGACGTCGAGCACGGTGATCTGGCGGTGAGGGAGGTCTGCCGTCACCAGGTCCACCAGGGCCGACGCCTGGTCGCGCGCGGCGCTGTCTGCAGTACGGCGCAACGCCAGCCAGTCCGCCGCGATCGGGCGATCGGGCGTCACCTGTCCTCCAGCACCCGCGCTAGTTCGTCGGCCGCGTCCGGCCAGCGGCGCAACCGAGGACGCGCCGCCTCAGCCCGCGCGCGCCACTCGTCCCGCAGCTCCCGGTCAGTCAGCCAGCGGCGCAGCACGATGGCCAGCTCGCCCTCGTGACCCGACAGCACCGCGGCCCCCGGCACCGCCCCGTCCGTTCCCGAGCCGCTCGTCAGGGCTTCCACTGCTCCTGTTCCCGCACCGACCACGACGGGAATCCCGCGAGCCAGCGCCTCGGTGACCACCATGCCCCACGTCTCCGCACGGGCAGGATGGACGAGCAGGTCAGCGGCGCCGTAGGCATCCTCGAGCGCGTCTCCCACGAGAGCACCAGCCCAGGTCGCCCGGTCGCTGAGCGACGCGGTCAGTTCCTCGGCGTAGTCGGGATCGGCCACCGGACCGACGAAGGTCATCGACCAATCGAGGTCGTCGCAGCGAGCCAGGGCAGCCAAGGTGCCGAGCTGGTTCTTGCGCGGACCAATGGACCCGACCTGCAGCAGTCGCGGCGGGTCGTGCCGCTCGGCGAGTGCCGCCTCGTCCGTGCCTGGCGGCACAGCCACCACGTCAGCCCGGTGGTGGGTCCGGCCCACCTCGATCGCGGCATGGCGGCTGGTCGTGACCACCCGCCAGGCTGCCTCGATGCTCTGGTGCTCCCGCTCGGCAAGGTCAGCCCGCTGCTCCTCGTCGAGCCCGAACTCGTCGGCGAGCGGCAGGTGGATCAGCAGGACAACCTGGTGACCCGACTCGCTGGCGGCCACGATCAGGTCGGGATGAGCGGCGCCGACCAGTCCGTCGAGCAGGACGGTCTCGGCGCTGGCCAATTCTTCACGAAGCGTGCGCAGGCTGGCCTCATCCCCGTACGGCCATGGGCCCGGGATCTCGATCCGGACGGGGGCATCGCCTGGCCAGTGCCGCAGCACCGCGTCGTTGTAGGCATGGCCGCCCGAGGGAGCCTCGGGACGAGGAACGATGAACGCGGCGGTGCGCGCAGGGCTGCTCACAGCGCCACCCGGTAGGTCGCCCAGGCGTCGGGATGCTCGCGCAGAGTGACGACGAGCCCGGCGAAACCGGTCAGGTCCATGCTGTCGACGAGCCGGTCGGCGATGTGTCGGGCGACCTCCTCAGTGGTGCTGAACCGGCCCTGGAAGGCGGGATGCTCGTCGAGGTTGCGGTAGTTGAGGTCGGCGACCACCGCTGCCAGCCGAGCCGATGCTTCGCCGATGTCGATCACCACACCATGCTCGTCCAGGTCCGGGCGAGACCACGTCACCTCCGCGACCAGCGTCGCGCCGTGCAGACCCTGGGCTGGTCCGAAGAACGGGTCCGGCAGGCTGTGGGCGATCATGACATGGTCGCGAACCGTCAACTCGAACATCAGCTCTCCTCAGGGTCGTACGAGATCACCTGGCAGAACGGCGTCCCTCGACCACGGTCGAGGTCGGCGAGCACCAGGGGAAGATCGGTGAAGTGGACGGCTGGGGCGGCCAGCACGTCAAAGGCAGGGTCGCGCAGCAGGTCGAGGGCCAGGGCGAGGCGATCCCCGTACGACCGGCGCGCGGCTCGCGAGGGGCTGATCCGGCCGACCTGGCTGGCTCGGATGGTCAGGCGGCGGGCATGGAAGTCGAGCCCCAGCGGCACGCGAGGTGCGGCAGTTCCGTACCACGACAGCTCGAGCAACTCGCCCTCGGTGCCCAGCAGCCCCAGGGCCGTCGACAGGCCAGCCTCGCTGGCCGAGCAGTGGACGACGATGTCGGCATCGCCTGCGGCAGCGTCGGGGGCGACCAACCGTGCGCCGAGGGCCGTGGCAGCCGCCGAGCGGGCCGGATCCACGTCGACGACCTCGAGGCGCTGCAGCGGGAACCGTCGCAATAACGCAGCGACGGCCAGCCCGACCATGCCAGCGCCCACAACAGCCACGCGGTCACCCAGCCGTGGCGCGGCGTCCCACACAGCGTTCACCGCGGTCTCCACCGTGCCGGTGAGCACCGCGCGCTCTGACGGGACGTCATCGGGGATCGGCGTGACGGCTGACGCCGGAACGACGTAGCGGTCCTGATGCGGATGGAGGCAGAAGACTCGCCTGCCGACCAGCCCGCTCGGGCCGGACTCGACGATGCCGACCGACAGGTACCCGTACTTCACCGGCCCCGGCAGGTCGCCCACCTGGTACGGAGCCCGCATCAGCGTGGCGATGGACTCGGGCACAGCGTGGCGGTGGACGAGCAGCTCCGTGCCTCGGCTGACCCCCGAGGCCAGCGAGCGAACCACGACGTCGTCGGGGCCAGGGGTCGGCAGCTCCTCACGCCGCAGCTCACCACGACGCGGAGCGACCGTCCAGTACGCCGTGGCTTCCATACCTGCACCGTATCCCGCCCCACCGACATGTCTGCGGTTGCCCCGTACGCTGGTGCGTCATGCGACCTGACGTGCTGTTCCTGGACTGCTACGGAACGCTGGTCGAGGGCGACCGGCCCGTCATCGAGGCAGTGGTCCACGACGCGGCAGAGCGGGCTGGCGTCGATCCGGAGGCGGTTGACCGGCCGTGGTGGGACGAGTTCTCGGCGCTGTGCGCCGAGGCGGTGGGTCCGCGGTTCGAGAAGCAGTACGAACTGGAGGTGCAGTCGCTCTCGAGCGTGCTGGAGCGCCTCGGGAGCCCGCTGCCGCGCCGGGTGGTGGAGCAGGTGATGGCACCGCTGGTCGACTACTGGCGTGGCGCGTCGCCGTACCCGGACGCCGTTGAGCTGCTTGAGACCTGGACGGCGTGTCCGATCGTGATCGTCTCCAACATCGACCGGGCCGACATCGTGGAGGTCGTACGGCGGCTGCCGCCCGTGGCTGCTGTCATCACCAGTGAGGACGCACGGGCATACAAACCTCACGTCGCCGTGTTCGAGCTCGCGCTGGCGATGACCGGGGTCAGCGCCGATCGGGTGGTCCATGTCGGGGACTCCTGGAGCTCTGACGTGCTCGGGGCGACCGCCGCGGGGATCCGGGCCGTGCACATTGACCGCACGGCACGCCAAACCCTCCCTGAGCGTCTCACCTCGGTCCGAGAGCGCCGCACCCCGGTCCCTGAGCCTGTCGAACGGCACGCCACCCGGGGACCGGAGCCCGTCGAAGGGCGCCCTCTTCCGGTCCCTGAGCCTGCCGAAGGGCGCCCTCTTCCGGTCCCTGAGCTCTTCGAAGGAGGGCGGGTGGGCTCGCAGGTCGCGCGCGTCACGTCGCTGCTGGACCTCGTCGGGCTGCTTTCTGTCTGACCGACCCAATAGGGTGACAGACATGGTGGACAGCGACCGTCTCGACCCGCGCTTCACTGCGCTCCCCCTCGACTCCCTCGCAGATGCGGCGCTCGCTCGCGCATCAGCGCTCGGTGCGTCCCACGCCGACGTCCGGATCGAGCGGATCCGCAACGGCATCCGGGTCCTGCGTGACGGCAGACTCGAGACCACCACCGACGGCACCGACCTCGGCATCGGCGTGCGCGTGATCCACGAGGGCGCGTGGGGCTTCGCCGCTGGCATCACGCTGACCACAGACGCCGCTGCCGCGTTGGCCGACCAGGCGGTGGCTGCGGCCAAGGTCTCGCGCGTGCTGTCCGACCGTCCGGTGGTGCTGGCGCCCGAACCCGTACACGTGGGCGACTGGGTGTCGTCATTCCGCACGAACCCGTTCGAAGTCTCCGAGTCGGACCGGCTGGGTCGGCTCACAGAGCTCTCCGACGTCGTCGCCAAGGGCGACGGCGTCGACCACGTGACAGTAATGGTGGAGATGGTCGACGAGTCGAAGTTCTACGCCGACCTGGCTGGCAGCCGTACCCGGCAGCGTCGGGTACGGATCCATCCGTCCGTCGAGGCGGTCAACGTGGCCCGGGGCTACTCGTCGATGCGCTCCTGCAACCCGCCGGTTGCACGGGGCTGGGAGTACGTGGCTGACAACGACGGCTGGGACTTCGACGCCGAGGTCGCCCAGATCCCGGGCTGGCTGGCGGAGAACGTCGCCGCGCCGTCGGTGACCGCAGGGCCGACCGACCTTGTCATCGCGCCGACGAACCTGTGGCTGACCATCCACGAGTCGGTGGCGCATGCGACTGAGCTCGACAGGGCGCTGGGCTACGAAGCGGCCTACGCAGGCACCTCGTTCGCCACCATCGACAAGCTGGGCTCGCTGAAGTACGGCACCGACATCATGAACGTGACCGGCGACCGAGTCACCGACCACGGCCTGGCCTCGGTCGGCTGGGACGACGAGTGTGTGGCCGCGCAGACGTTCGACATCGTCCGCGACGGCACCCTGGTCGGCTACCAGCTGAACCGTCAGATGGCCCACGAGCAGGGTCTTGGCCGCTCCAACGGCTGCGCATATGCCGACTCCCCCGGTCACATCCCGCTGCAACGGATGCCCAACGTGTCGCTGCACCCAGCGGCAGATGACACGTCCGTCGACGATCTGATCGGCCGGGTGGAGAACGGCCTGTTCATCGAGGGCGACAAGTCGTGGTCGATCGACATG
>DAOOHL010000181.1:0-5848 GCA_035416185.1 Propionibacteriaceae bacterium
CGACGCTCGTGGTGTTCACCACGGGCCGCGGCAGCGTGTTCGGCTCCAAGCCGACGCCTACCCTGAAGCTGGCGACCAACTCCGAGGTCGCTCGGCGGATGAGCGGGGACATCGACCTGGACTGCGGGTCGATCCTCACCGGCACCGCCACCATCGCCCAGCTGGGAGAGGAGCTGCTCGACCTGATCTGTGCCACGGCGTCAGGGCAGCAGAGCCGCTCCGAGGAGCTCGGAGTGGGCAACGAAGAGATTGTGCCGTGGCAGATCGGTGCGGTGATGTGATGGCTGACGTTGTGAGGGTGGCTCAGGTCGGTGCGCGGGGATTCGGGCTGGTGCACCTCGCCCGAGTCGACCGGATGGCAGAGCTGGGACGCTGCGAGCTGGTCGCGATCGCTGACCCAGCCGGTCCGGTCGAGGGGCGCGACGTCCCCTGGTACCCTTCGCTCACCGAGCTGCTGGCTGCTCATGACGTCGACATCGTCCAGCTGGCGACGCCGATCGGCACCCACACAGCACTGGCCAAGGAGGCCCTGGCCGCTGGCGCCGATGTGCTCCTGGAGAAGCCACCCGTTGCGTCGTTGGCCGACTTCTACGAGCTGGTCGAGGCTCGCGACCGGGCTGGCCGTGCGGTCCAGATCGGGTTTCAGTCGCTCGGTTCTGATGCCATCGAGCGGATGGCTGAGATCGCAGCCACTGAGCTGGGCGAGCTGCAGCAGGTACGGGCGTACGGGGCATGGCTTCGTACAGTCGCGTACTTCAAGCGCTCGGCCTGGGCTGGTAAGCGCCGGATGAACGGCGCCAGGGTGGCGGACGGGGTCGGCACCAACGCCCTCGCCCACGCCATCGCGACCGCCTGCGCGATCGTCGGTCTGACCGATATCGCCGACGTGGAGCGGGTGGAGACCGAGCTGTACCACGCCCACCCCACGGAGTCCGACGACACCAGCTGGTACCGGATCGTGCGGCGCTCCGGCGTTCCCATCACCGCCGCCCTCACCCTGGTCGGCCCCGACCACGACAACCCGACGGTCACCCTCGTCGGCACGCGCGGGCGGGCTGAGCTGCAGTACACGACCGACATCATCACCGTCACGGTCGGGGACGAGGTACGGCAAGAGCGGGTCGACCGGACTGACCTCTTGGAGAACCTGGTCGACCACCGCCAGCACGGTACGGAGCTGCGGGTGCCCTTGGAGCGCACGCTCGGCTACATGGCTGTGCTCGAGGCCACCCAGGACCGGCCCGACCCCGCGCAGATCGACGATCGCTACCTCGACTGGGTCGGCGAAGGTGACGAAGCGCACCCTGTGGTGCAGGATGTCAAGCACTGGCTGACTCACGCCCTCGACGAGGGAGCGGGGTTCGCCGAGGTGGGTGCGCCCTGGGCGAAGCCTGAGGCCGCGCACACCTGGACCCCGCGCTGACAGCGCTGACCCGCAATCCGACCGAACGCCCCAATCACCGCTGAACCGACGACAGGAGCCCTCATGACCCTGCTGCGCCACGCCTTCCTGGCCCTTCACTTCATCGGCCTTGCCGCCATCCTCGGTGGCTGGCTCGTCTACCGCCGCACCCAGGTGGTCGAGAAGCTGGCCGTCTGGGGCGCCCGGATCCAGGTGCTGACCGGGCTGGTCCTGGTCGGCCTCGGTGAGATGGTCGCGGCACAGGGCGGGCGCGCCGTCAACCATCCGAAGGTGGGCGTCAAGCTGCTGATCGCCATCGCGACCGTGGCGGTCTTCGAGATGGCGAACGCCCGCAAGAAGCGCGACCCCGAGGCTAACGTCAGCACCCTGATCACGGTCGGTGCTGGCCTTGCGGTGCTCAACATCCTCGTCGCCACCCTCTGGTGAGACGGCCCGGTGGGACGCGGCTCAGCCCTTGACCGCGCCCGCCAGGCTGCCGAGGATGTGACGCTGCAGCGCCACGAAGACCGCGATCACGGGGATCAGTGACATCACGGTGCCCGCAGCAAGACCCCGTACGTCAGTGCCGCTGACCCCGGACAGGTACGCGATCCCCAACGCCAGCGGGTACTTGTTCTGGTCGTTGAGCACCACGAGCGGCCAGATGAAGCTGTTCCACACCGAGATGAACCCGAGGATGGTCAGCACCGCCAGCGTCGGTCGGACAAGCGGCAGGGCGACCCTGGTGAAGATGTGCCACTCATTGGCACCGTCGATCCGCGCGGCCTCGAAGAGCTCGTTGGGGATGCTGAGGAACGACTGCCGCAGCAAGAAAGATGCCCAGGCTCGACAGGATCGCCGGAATCACCACCGCCCAGATGGTGTCGATCAGGCCCATCTCCGACATCACCGGGAAGCGGGGGATCAGCATCAGCTCGCCCGGCAGGAACATCGTCGACAGGAACAGCATGAAGAAGAACGACCGGCCCCGGAACGAGATCCGCGCCAGCGGGTAGGCGGTCATGGTCGACACCAGCAGATAGGCAGGGAGGATCAGCACTTCGTACAGCAACGAGTTGAGCACGAAGGTGAGGTACGGGATCGTCGTCCAGGCCTCCACGAACCAGTCGATGACCGGGGGTCGGGGAATCAGGTCAGGTGGGAACGAGAAGACCGGCTGGCTCGATGGCTTGACCGCCGCCGACAGCAACATCAGGAACGGGCCGATGAAGAGCGACGCGATCACGACGAGCAGCACGTACTTGCCCACGATGACTGCGGTCTGTGCGGGGGTCCGAGCCCGCTGACGCGGAACCCTGGTGGTGGAGGCGGCGGTGGGCTGGACGTCGATGGTCATGCGTCACGTCCCCGGGTCACGTACTGGTTGACCAGCGCGAGCACGATCATGATCGCCCAGAGGACAAGTCCGACCGCGCTCGCGTAACGCATATCGGAGTCATGACATCGGCTGTCCATGGTGCTGCTGACAGCGGACGAAGAGCCCGGGGGCTGACTCCGGGCTCTTCGTCATCGATGGATCGTCAGTCCTCGTCCTCGAGGTCCTCCAGCACCTCGAACGGCGATTCGACGTCACCGCGCCAGGCCTCCAGACCTTCGCGCACCGCGAGCACCGCCACGACCAGCGCCGCGACCGAGTCCGCCCACCACCAACCGAACAGGCTGTTGAGGACCAGGCCGACGAACACCGCGCCGGACAGGTAGATGCAGAGGATGAGCTGCTTGGCATCGGCCATCACGCTCTTGGAGCCCAGTTCTCGCCCGGTCCGGACTTCGATCCACGCAAGCAGCGGCATGATCACCAGACTCAGCGCGGTGATGCCGAGGCCCAGTGGGCTATGGTCCGGGCCCTCCTGGCCGACCAGCGCCAGAATCGCGTCGATCGAGACGTAGGCGGCCAGCGCGAAGAACGCGATGCCGATCGCCTTCACCGTGACCTTCTCCCACCGCTCGGGGTCCTTGCGGGTGAACTGCCAGGCGATGGCAGCGGCCGAGAGCACCTCGACGACCGAGTCGAGCCCGAAGCCGATCAGCGCCGCGGACGAGGCGAGGACGCCCGCCCAGACAGCGACGATGGCCTCGATGACGTTGTAGGTGATCGTGAAGCCGACGAGAAAGCGGACGCGGCGGTGCAGTGTCGAGCGGCGCGCGGGGGTCAGGGTCTCGCTCATGCTTCCACCGTCGTTCCACAGCAGCCGGGCACCGAGCACGCGGGATCGATGCACGGCGCGTCCTCGTCCACCGCGAGCGTGACGTCGATCAGAGCCGTCAGTGCCGCCGCGAGGTGCGGGTCGGCGATCTCGTAGCGGGTCTGCCGCCCTTCCGGTTCGGCGACGACGATGCCGCAGTCGCGCAGGCAGGTCAGGTGGTTGGACACGTTCGAGCGGGTGAGCTCCAATTTGCGCGAGAGCACGGCGGGGTAGCTCGGGCCACTGAGGAGGGTCATGAGTATCTTGGAGCGCGTCGGGTCCGCCATGGCCCGGCCAAGCCGGTTCATGACGTCGAGGCGTGAAGCAATAGTCAGCATGCACTGAACTATACAGTGCGTACTGACCAATCGTCTGGGCTCGCCTGGCCCGTACCGGCCGAGACCACCCCTCAGGGGGGCCGGCCGAGGCGTCTGGTGCGGCTCGTACCCACGCCGGATGCGCCCAACCGCCAGCCGGAACCCGTTCGACACTGATCCGAAACCCATGAAGAAGCAAGCACAGGAGGAGACCATGACGCGGCTCGCGATCGACGGCGGCACCCCGGTCAGGACTGCAGGCTGGCCAGCCTGGCCAGTCTGGGAGGAAGCCGACCGGGTAAGGCTCGGGCAGGTGCTTGAGTCGGCTGAGTGGGGTGGCTACAACCCGATCGTCCGGGAGTTCGAGCAGGCGTTCGCCGCGTCGGTCGGTGTACCCCACGCGATCTCCGCCCCGAACGGCAGCCTCACCCTGCAGGCCGCGCTCCAAGTGCTCGGCGTCGGTCCGGGGGACGAGGTGGTCGTCCCGCCGTACACGTTCATCGCCACGGCGTTCTGTGTGACCCAGCTGGGGGCGCGGCCCGTGTTCGCCGATGTTGACGCCGCCACGCTCAACCTCAGCGCGGACGCCTTCCGGGCGGCCATCACTGATCGGACGAAGGCGGTCATCCCGGTCCACTTCGCCGGCCTTCCCGCTGACATGGACGCGATCGGTGCGGTCGCCGCTGACGCTGGCATCCCGGTGATCGAGGACGCTGCCCACGCCCACGGCAGCTCGTGGCGCGGCCAGCGGGTGGGGTCGATCGGGGCGATGGCCTCGTTCTCGTTCCAAGCGTCGAAGAACATGACCTCGGGCGAGGGAGGCGTGTGCACCACCGCCGATGACGACCTGGCCGAGCGGCTCTGGTCTGTGGGCAACCTGGGCAGGGTGCGGGACGGTCAGTGGTACGAGCATCCGCATCTCGGCACCAACTACCGGATGTCCGGCTGGGCTGCCGCGGTGCTGATGGGCCAGCTCGAGCGGCTCGACGCGCAGGTGGATCGCCGGATGGCGGCTGCTCGCTATCTGAGCGACCGGCTCGGGCCCGGCCTCACGCCGGTCGCCTGGGATCGGCGCGCCGATCGTCACTCGTTCCATCTGTACTGCCTGCGGTACGACGCCGCCGCCTTCGGTGGTCTGTCGCGCGACGACTTCGTGGCCGCGCTCACGGCTGAGGGTGTACCCGCCTCGGGCGGCTACCCGATGTCGTTGTCCCGCCAGCCGGTGTTCGCGCCGTACGACCCCGCCGACTGCCCGGTCTCGGACGCGGTCTGCGATGAGATCGTCTGGTTCACCCAGAAGCTGCTGCTGGCCGACGACCACGACCTCGACGACATTGTCGAGGCCGTGGCCAAGATCCGGTCAGCGGTCGAGGGGTAGCCCCAGCTCGGCCGGAGTGACGGGACGCCCTTCCTCGAGCGACACGTTGCCGCAGATGCCCACGCTGATCGCCCGCATCCCGTCCACCCAGTCCGACGCGCGCCCGAGCGGATCGTCCGAGACGCCCACGAAGACGTCGCGCAGCAGGAAGGCGTCGCCGCCACCGTGACCGCCGATGCCCTCGGGAATCGGCACCTCGCGGGCCACGTCCCAGTGCTTCTGCAGGATCAGCTTGTCTCCCCGTACCCGCGCTCCGCCCTCGGAGTTGTCGGCGACAAACGACGGGTCGACGATCGCCTGCCCGTTGTCGTTGAGGACGGCGACCCGCTCGACGACCTCAAGCTCCGCCCGGCCCTTGGTGCCGTTGACCGCGACCCGGTAGCCCTCCCACGGAGCGTGGGCGTTGAGCGCGTAGGTCAGGGTCGCCCCGCCGCGGTAGTCGACGATCACCGACAGGTTGTCCTCGGTGGTGACCCCTTCGCCGAAGACGTCCTGGTCACGGATGTAGCCGTCGTGGTGTTCCTGGTCGAGGTAGAGCTCCTTG
>DAOOHL010000182.1:0-5845 GCA_035416185.1 Propionibacteriaceae bacterium
GTGGAAGCGGGAGGGCATCCGGGCGTGGAAGGCACTGTCACAGGCGTTCGAGTCGGGCAAGCTCCCGGCCGGTGAGCTGACCGACGCTGCCCTCGTGCTCGTTGGCGGCATCCTGCTGATGCTGCCTGGCTTCCTCAGCGATGTGATGGGGCTGTTCTTCCTGCTGCCCTTCACCAGGCCGCTCGCGCGACGGCTGGTGGCGGCGGTCGTCGGCCGTACGGCAGCCCGTCGAGGACTCGACCTCGGCGTGCTGCGAGCAAAGGCCCAGCCCGACTCCGTGATCAAGGGCGAGACGGTCGAAGCCCCCTCACGACCCACCTCGACCCCGTCGGACCCGGTGGTCCTCAAGGGCGAGATCGAGTCCTGAGGGGGCTCGTTCACGCAGGATCAGCGAACGCTCAGTCGGCGTCCTCGTTGCGCAGCAGCGCCAGCCGCTCCGCCATGAGCTCCTCCAGCTCGGGGATGCTGCGACGCTCGCGCAGCATGTCGTAATGCGTCCGGACGGGTTTGGTCTCCTTCTCCTCAGCCCGTGACCCGTCGGAGCGCAGCGCGACCAGACCACACCGAGAGCACTCCCACTCGAACGGCAGTTCCGCCTCGGCGGCGAACATCATCGAGAAGTGGTGTCCCTTGGGACAGTCGAACTCGATCTCCTGCCGGGCGGCGTACTCGATGCCATGGTCTTCCTCGAAGCTCTTCGAGCCGAGCCCGCTGCCTCGCAGCGCACGATCAGCCATGCCGATCCCTCCTCACCTCGGTTGCACCGTCAACGTCACGGGGTCCGGAGTCATTCCCCGTCAGTCACGACCCTTGCACCCAGGAGGGTCTCAACGGTCAGCGACGGGCTTGACGCGAAGCATCACGACGAAGCCGGCGGCGATGATCGCCACGATACCGAGGATGCCCCAATACTGGGTGTTCTCCTTGCCGGTGATGAGGTGCCCGAGGCCGATCGTCAGACCGAACGCGGCGGGCGACAGGAACGACACCACGCGTCCGGTAGTGGCGTACAGGCCGAAGATCTCACCTGACTGACCGTGCGGGATCAAGCGCGCAAGGAAGGTGCGCGACGCGGACTGGGCAGGACCGACGAAGACGCACATGGCCAGTCCCAGGGCCCAGAAGACCCCCGTACCGCCGTCGTGGAAGACGAAGACGCCGATGCCAAGCAGGGTGAGCGCGGCGAGGGATGTCAGGATGACGATGCGCGGGCCGATCTTGTCGTCGAGCATGCCGAACGCCATCGTGGCCAGACCGGCCACGATGTTGGCCACTGCGCCGAAGACGACCACGTCGCCGGCGGAGAAGCCGAAGGTGCCCGCAGCGATCACGGCTCCGAACGCAAACACGCCAGCGAGACCGTCGCGGAACAGAGCTGAGGCCATCAGGAAGTAGACGGTCGGGCGGTCAGTGCGCCAGAGCCGGCGGATGGTGCGACCGAGTTCGCGGTACGAGCCCAGCAGGCCAATCCCCGCCGCGGCTCCGGACGGCGGTTTGTCGCGCAGCAGCAGGAACGTGGGGATGGTGAACAGAAGCGTCCACACGCCGCAGATGATCATCGAGACGCGGATGTCCATGGCGTCGGTGTTGCTGACCCCGAACAGGCCGACCTCGGGAGCGATCAGGCCGAAGTAGAGCAGCAGGAGCACGACGATGCCACCCAGGTAGCCCATGCCCCAGCCGAACCCCGAGACGCGGCCGACGTTGCGCGGGGTGGCGACCTGGTCGATCGTCGAGTTGTAGTTCACGCTGGCAATCTCGGAGATGATCGACCCGACGCCGAGCAGTCCCAGACCTAGCCACAGGTAGGCCGGGTCGGGCTTCACGAAGAACAGCGACGCCGAGATCAGCGCGACTGCCCAGGTCAGCAGGCGCAGGTTCCGTACGGTGCGGCCGCTCCGGTCGGCACTCTGACCGAGGACTGGCGCGAGCGCTGCAACGAGCAGTCCAGCGACCGCGGTCGAGATCGACAGCGCCATCGACGTCTGGTTGGTCGGTCCGAACGCTGACCCGGTGATGTAGACGGCGAACACGAAGGTCGTGATGACGGTGTTGAACGGCTGCGTCCCCCAGTCCCACATGGCCCACGAGAGGATGCGCTTCCTGTCGGTCGGCGTCCCCTCTGACAAGGCCATCCCTGGCGTCAGCAAGACCGGCGCGACAGCGTCGTTGGTCATCTCATCCTTCCCACAGCCCCCGTCGAACGAGCACATCCTTGAGCAGGTCCACGCGATCTGTGAAGATCCCGTCCACGCCCTGGTCGATCAGATCCTCCATGGTGGCCGGGTCGTCGATCGTCCAGACATGCACGACCTTGCCAGCCCGGTGAGCGTTCCGCAGCAGCATCCCGGTCAGGGTCCGGACCTGACGTCCTCGGACGAGGTGGGTGATGGGAAGCTGCAGGGCGACACCAGGTGAGTTGAAGACGCGGGGGAGTGCGGGCGCAAAGGCGTTGTACGCCGTACCGGCTGGGCTGACCGTGGTGGCAACTCGGCGGCCCATCAATCGGCGGAACGCACGGATCCGATCGACGCCGAACGAGCCGACACATACCCGGTCGTGGGCGCGATGGCGCTCGATGGCGCGGACCAACGGCTCGATCGCTGAAGCGTTCTTGATGTCGATGTTGAACCGAGCCTCGTCGAACTCCTCGAGCAGCTGGTCGAGGGTCGGGATCCGTTCCGAACCACCGACGCTCACTCGGGCGACACCGGCTGCGGTCAGCTCGCCGATCAGGCCGCGCCCGTCGCTGACTCGGTCGAGGCGGTCGTCGTGAAACGCGACCAGCGCGCCGTCGCGCGTGGCATGGACATCGGTCTCGAGATACCGGTAACCCAGCTCGACAGCCGTACGGAAGGCAGCCAGCGTGTTCTCTCGGCCGACGTTGGGGCCGTACGCGGCTCCGCCTCGGTGCGCGAACGCTGCGAAGCGGGTGTCGAAGAAGGGGTAGTCACGGGCCCGCATGCGCACAGTATGGACCCCGTGTCACCGTCCGGACCGCTCGGCTCACGATCGCTACGCAGGGTGATGGCCAAGCCGAAGCAGTCGACGCCGGGATGCCTGGAGGCAGCGGTGCTGCTGCTGGTCGCCGGAAGGCTCAGCGTGCTGGCCGAGAGCAACCCGATCCCGGCGGGCCTGGCTGGGTTCGCGCCGTGACCGTTCGTCTCCCACCAACCCTGACGTCGCCTGATCAGGGATCAACTCAGGTGGGTCGCGAGAAAGTCGAGCGTGGCCTCCCACGCCTGCGCCGACGCCTCGGCGTGGTGGAACAGCGGATGAGGGTTGTCGAACGCGTGGTTCGCGCCCTCATACGTCAACCAGGTCACTGACCTGCCGCCCGCCTCGATGGCTTGCCGGACCTCAGCTTGGGTGGCTGAGTCGATGAATGCGTCTGCATCACCCCAGATGTGGAGCTGCGGGCAGGTCACCCGTGGCGCCAGGTCGGTCAGCCGGGGGAGCGCGGAGCCGTAGTACGACACCAGCGCATCCGGATGGCAGCGCGCCGCGGCCGCGAAGGCCAGCCCACCGCCCATGCAGTAGCCGAGCAGACCAGCGGAGCTGCCTTGCACCTCCGGGGAGTTGCGCAGCGCGGCGAACGTGTCGCAGACGTCCTCGATCGCCAGTTCGACGTCGAGCTGGGCAGCCGCCGCCATACCCTGCTGCACGTACTCCTCCGACTCCTCGTTGAGCTGGGGTGCCTCAGGCAGCCGCCAGTACAGCTCGGGGGCATAGACCACGTACCCCGCCCCAGCGAGGTCCTCACACCGCTGCCGGACGTAGTCGGAGACCCCGAAGATCTCCTGGACGACGACCAGGCCGGGGCCTGTACCGCCCGGTGGCAGGCATCGAACAACGGGCATCGCGCCGGAGGGTGACTGGATGGTGATGGAGTCGGCCATGCCCCCAGTCTGGCGCCCCGACCCGCGGTTGTGGGCGCCGTCGCCCGAAGTGGCAGGATGGTTCAGCGTGAGCACCATTCTCTCGATCCAGTCCTCGGTGGCCTTCGGGCACGTAGGCAACTCCGCTGCCACCTTCCCGCTGATGCGCATGGGTGTGGAGGTGTTCCCGGTCCTGACCGTGCACTACTCCAACTCCACGGTGTACGGGTCGTGGTACGGGCCAGTGCACAAGGCCGCCGAGGTCGCCGACATTGTGAAGGGGATCGACGAGCGCGGCGCGCTCGCTGGCGTCGACGCGGTGCTGACCGGCTACCAGGGCAGCGAGGAGATGGGCAACGCCATCCTGGGGGCTGTGGAGCTCGTCCGCGAGCGCAACCCCCAGGCGATCTACTGCTGCGACCCGGTGATGGGTGACGTCGGCCGAGGCTTCTATGTGGCTCCTGGGATCCCGGAGTTCCTGCGTGACCGGGTCATCCCGGCCGCCGACATCGTCGTACCGAACCAGTTCGAGCTGGACTTCCTGACCGGCCGGGAGACCACGACCCTGGCGGGGCTGCTCGATGCTGCCGACGCCCTCCGGGCGACGGGTCCTGACATCGTGCTCGTCACGAGTGCGGTCACCGACGACGCTGGCGACGACCAGATCAGCATGCTCGTCGTCTCCGACGAGGCCCACCTCGTCACGACGCCCCGCTTCGACCGCAGCTTCACGGGTTCCGGCGACCTCACCGCCGCCACCTTCGTGGCGTCCATCCTCGCCGGTCAGAGCCTCGCGGACGCGCTGGCCCGTACGGCCAACGTGGTCTACTCGGTGCTGAAGGTTACAGCCGAAGCTGGCACGCAGGAGCTGCAGCTGGTCGCCGCCCAGGGTGAGCTGGTCAATCCGACCGCCAGCTTCACCGCGGTCCAGGTTCGCTGACCCCGACTACTCCCGGAACGTCTCGATCTGGGCGCCGAGGGCTGCCAGTCGCTGGGGGAGGTCCTCGTAGCCGCGGTTGATCACGTACACGTCGCGGATCACCGACTCACCGCGAGCAGCCAGCGCGGCGAGCAGCATGCACATCGCGGGCCGGAGCGCCGGGGGAGACATGACCTCCTGGCCGCGCCACTTGGTGGGGCCGGTCACCATCACCCGATGTGGGTCGAGCAGCTGGACCCGGGCGCCCAGCTTGTTCAGCTCTACGAGGTGGATGGCGCGGTTCTCGTACACCCAGTCATGGATCAGCGTCGACCCGTGGGCGACCGCCGCGATCACGGCGAAGAACGGCAGGTTGTCGATGTTGAGACCAGGGAACGGCATCGGGTGGATCTTGTCGATGCTCGCGCTGAGCACCGAGGGGTGAACGGTGATGTCGACCAGGCGTGTGTGGCCGTTGCGTGACGGGTACTCCTCGGAGAGGTCGAACTTGAGCCCCATCTCCTCCAGCAGCGCCAGCTCGATCTCCAGGAACTCGATCGGCGCCCGGCGTACGGTCAGCTCGGAGTCGGTGACGATCGCCGCGGTGAGGAGGCTCATCGCCTCGATCGGGTCCTCGGAGATCTCGTACGACACATCGGCGTCGAACCGCTCATGCCCCTCGATCCGGAGTGTGGTCGTGCCGACCCCCTCGATCGAGACGCCGAGCAGCTCGAGGTAGAAGCAGAGGTCCTGGACCATGTAGTTCGGGCTCGCGTTGCGGATCACGGTGACGCCCGGGGTGCTGGCTGCCGCCATGATCGCGTTCTCGGTCACGGTGTCGCCGCGCTCGGTGAGGGTGATGTGCCGCACGCAGCCCAGGTCCGTGCGGGAGGTCTCGCACTGGTAGAAGCCTTCGGTGGCATGCACGGTCAGGCCGAACGGACGGAGTGCCTGAAGATGGGGCTCGACCGTACGGGTGCCGAGGTCGCAGCCGCCGGCGTACGGGAGCTGGAACGTCTCTGCCGACTGCAGCAACGGTCCCAGGAAC
>DAOOHL010000183.1:0-5653 GCA_035416185.1 Propionibacteriaceae bacterium
GGCGATGATCGCGGCGGCCTGCCAGTCGGCCCAGAGGATCGCTGCCCCCACGACGAGCGGTACGGTCACGGCGAGGACGAGCTGTGGGAGGTACTTCGAGTAGTAGCCGTCGAGCGCATCCAGCCCCTGGGTGACGAGCGTGACCAGCTCAGCCGACGACACTCCTCCGCCCAGCGGGTCCGCCAGCCGAGCTTCGACCAGCTCGCGCCGCAGCTGCGACTTCACGACCGCGGCTGAGCGGTGGGCGAGCCAGGTGGTGGCGTACGACAGAGCAGCCCGGCCGAGCAGCACCGTCACCAGCAGCACGCCCACGACCGCCGGCCCGGCGACGAACCCGCGCTCGACCACATCAGCGATCGCACGCGACAACAGCCATGCCTGGCAGACCACCAGCATGGCTGTTGCGGACCCGGCCAGGATGCCCCCGATCAGGAAGACCTGGGTCGCGGCCGCTCGTCGGAGGAGCCTCGGGTCGACGGGACCCCGCGGAGCCCGTACGCCAGGCGCCTCGACCGTCACCCCTTCGCGCCGGCCTCCACCGGCTCCGGGACGTCGTCGGGAATGTTCTGCGTTCCGAGGCGCCGCGAGAACACCTTGTAGGTCCAGATCTGGTAGCCGAGCACGAGCGGTACGAGCAGCGCGGCCGCGACCGTCATGATCTGCAGCGTGCCTTCAGACGACGATGCGGTCGTCAGGTCGAGCGGTGCGCCAGCCGCGACGGTCGCGGTGTTGTCGAAGCCCAAGCCCGGGTAGAAGTGGCAGAAGAACATCACGGTCAGCAGCAGGACGCCGAGCGACGAGCAGACGAACGCGAGCTTGTCGCGGGTCTGCTTGGCCAGGAAGACCGCCCCAGCGACCAGCGCGAGCGACAGGACGCCGACGACCCATGCCACCGTGCGCAGCACGCTGGTCTGGCCGGGCAGCATCGGGTGCAGGTTGGCCCAGATGACGAAGATCGCCAGCAGCGGTACGGTCACGAAGCCCGACTTCACCGCGAACGCCTCGACCCGGTCGTGGAAGTCACCCTTGGTCTTGAGTGCGGCGAAGATCGCGCCGTGGGTGAGGAACAGCGAGACGAACAGCACCCCGCCGAGCAGCGCGAATGGCAGGAACAGCATGAAGAACCGCTGCACGAAGTCACCGGCCAAGAGCGGAACGAGGTTGCCGCTCAGGTTCGACGTCACGGCCTCGAGCTTCAGCCCACCGAGCAGGTTGGCGAACCCGACGCCGAACACCAGCGATGGTATGAAGGAGCCGATCGCGGCCGCGAGGTCCCAGCGACGACGCCAGGTCGGGTCGGTCTGCTTGCCGCGGTACTCGAACGCGACGCCACGCAGGATCAGCCCGACCAGCACCAGCAGCAGGGGCAGGTAGAGCGCCGAGAAGAGCGTGGCGTACCAGCCGGAGAACGCCGCGAAGATCGCGCCGCCCGCGGTCAGCAGCCAGACCTCGTTGCCGTCCCAGACCGGTCCGATCGTGTTGACCAGGAGCCGCTTCTCCTTCTCGTCCTTCGTAAAGAAGCCGAGCAGCATCCCGACGCCGTAGTCGAAGCCCTCGAGCAGGAAGTAGCCCATCCACAGCACCGCCACGAGCACGAGCCATAGGCCCTGCCAGATCGACGGGTTGACGGTGTACTCAAGCAGAGTCATCTCAGTTCATCCTCTTGTCGTACGGGATTCTCGGCGCGCGTTCTCAGTACGCGAAGGACAAGGGCGCGTCCTCGTCCTCGATCACCTTGACGGGCGCCACATCCGGCAGGCCCAGCTTGATGTACTTCAGCATCAGGCCGACCTCGACGACGGCGAGTGCCCCGTACAGCAGCGTGTAGACGACCATCGACGCCAGCACCTCGCCCGCGCTGACGCTCGGGGAGACGGCCAGCGACGTCGGGATCACGCCGGCCACGATCCACGGCTGGCGGCCCATCTCGGTGAAGATCCAGCCGAAGGAGTTCGCGAACAGCGGCAGCAGCGGCAGCGCCACCATCGCGGCGAGCCACAGCTTGGTGTCCTTCGGACGGCCTGTGCCGCGTACCAGCCACAGCATCCACGCCCCGATGCCCATCGCAGCGAAACCGAGGCCCATCATGATCCGGAAGGTCCAGTACGAGACCGGGATGTTGGGGGTCGGGTCGACGTTCATCGCCTTGAGCTTGGTGGCGAAGTCCTTCTGGAGTTGCTGCTGGGAGCCGTCGGAGAGGTAGTAGCCGTTGGCCGCGTACTCCTTCTGCAGGTCGTTGATGCCCTTCACCGTCGCCTCGCCAGCGAGGAACGACAGCAGTCCGGGCACCTCGATGATGCGGGTCGCCTTCGACCCGTCGAGCGAGCCGATCGACAGGACGGAGAAGGGCGCGTTGGTGGTCGTCTCGTACAGCGCCTCGGCGGCGGCCATCTTCATCGGCTGCACCTTCGTCATCTGCTTGCCGAGGAAGTCGCCGCTGACCATCAGGATCAGTCCGGAGATGATCAGCGTGACGGCACCGAACTTCACCGCGGAGCGGAAGGCAGCGGCGTGCTCGTCGCTGATCCCTTCCTTGGCGAGGTGCCAGCCTGCTACGGCCGCGATGAACGCACCGGCGACCATGAAGGCCGCGGCGATGGTGTGCGGCCACTGGGTGAGGAAGATCGGGTTGGTCAGCACGGCGCCGAAGTCGGCCAGCTCAGCGCGGCCAGTCGCGGGGTTGTAGACGGCCCCGACCGGGTTCTGCATCCACGAGTTGGCCGCGATGATGAAGACCGAGGAGATCACCGTGCCGATGCCCGCGAGCCAGATCATCGTGAGGTGAACGGCTGGCTTGAGCCGGTCCCAGCCGAAGATCCACAGGCCGAGGAACGTCGACTCGAGGAAGAACGCGATCAGCGCCTCCAGCGCCAGCGGAGCCCCGAAGATGTCACCGACGAAGCGGCTGTACTCCGACCAGTTCATCCCGAACTGGAACTCCTGCACGATGCCGGTCACCAGACCCATCGCGAAGTTGATCAGGAAGAGCTTGCCGAAGAACTTGGTCAGCTTCAGGAACTGCTCATTGCCGGTGCGGTGCCAGACGGTCTGCAGGATCGCCACCAGGATCGACATTCCGATCGTGACCGGAACGAAGAAGTAGTGGTAGACGGTTGTGATGCCGAACTGCCAGCGCGCGAGTGTATCCGTGCCCATGTGGAGAAACTACTACGCGACATCGTAGTGTCAAACCACACTCCCGGTGCCAGACTGAGCGCGTGCCGAACCTGGGGGAGCTTGAGCGGGCGATCATGGATGTGCTCTGGCGTCCTGATGCACCGCCGAAGTCCGTACGGGAAGTGCTCGACGACCTGACCGGACGTGACCTCGCCTACACCACGGTGCTGACGGTGCTCGACCGACTGGCCAAGAAGGGTTTCGTCGCCCGCGAGCTCGACGGCCGGGCGTGGCAGTACCGGTCTGCGGTGACCCGAGAGTGGATCGCAGAGGCGGCTGTACGGCAGATTCTCGCCGACCCGCTGCTGGATGTGAGGGTGATCGCGGAAGCACTCGAGGACGTGCTGGGGCCGGCGCCCGGAGAGTCGGAGAGTTAGCTGTGCTGGGTTCGTAGGCCGCGGCGGTCGAGCCGCCCACCCCTGAGCAGCCAACAGCCCCCGACCATGCATCGGTCGGGGGCTGCTGTGCGCTTTTTCAGCGGTTGGGTCAGCGCTGGTTGTTCTGACCGCCGTAGCCGTCACCGCTGCGGTACCCCTGACCGCTGTCCGGGTTCTGGCTCCAGCCGGACTGGTAGCCACTCGGGGACCCGTACGAACCCGGCTGGCCAGGCTGGCCCGTCTGCCCATATCCCGAGGCCTGGCCCGTCTGCCCGTAGCCGGAGGCCTGGCCGTACTGGCTGGTCGGTGAGCTCTGGCCGTACGGGCTGCTTGAGCTCTGTCCGTACCCGCTCTGCCCGTACGCCTGCCCGGACCCACTCTGGCTGTAGCTCTGCGGGTAGCCGGTGCCCTGGCCGTACGGCTGCGCGGGCGGCTGACCGTACTGCGGTGCCTGCTGGAACTGGAACCCAGCGGCTGCCTTGGTGAGGTTCGGGTTGGCGTTGCGGACCTGCTGGTCGCGGTACATCAGCGTGATCCAGATGGCCAGGAACGGGATGGTGAACAGCGAGACGGCGACCATCAGCAGGGTCACCACGATGACACCTGGGATGAGGGCGACGAGCATCGGAACCGCCTGCGATGACGAGCTGCCACCGGAGCTGGCCAGCGCTCCAATGCCGCCGAAGACGAACATCACGAAGTAGGAGATGAACATGACGACGAGCTGGATGACGTAGAGGATCGCGAAGGCCAGCAGGTAGTAGCCGAGGGTTCGCCAGAAGGCCCCGCGGGTGATCGACCAGGACTCCTTCATCGCGTCGATCGGCGACTTACCCTCGACACCCATGATCGGGATGGTGTACAGCAGCTTCACGCCGATGAAGAGAAGCCCCACGATGAAGGCCAGGTACAGGACCATCACGATGAGCCCGATGATCGCCTCGGCGCCGTTGGCCCTCTGCGCCAGGGCTGCACCGACCACAGCGAAGAGTCCTACGACCAGTCCAAAGACCAGCACCGCGGCGACGTAGATGGCGATGCCGATCCCGACCAGCCCCGCCGAACGACCGAGCAGGCCCGGTGTTGCCTGCTTGGTGGAGGCCATCGAGCTTGTCCTGCCCTCGACCGCCTCCACAGTCGCCACTGACATCCGACCCTGCGCGACCAGCGACAGCAGCATGTAGCCAACCAGGGCAACCACGTAGGCGATCACGGCAACTGCCATTGCGGCGCCCATGCCCGCCAGCGCACGATCAACGGCCCGACTGCTGCCGGAGAACACCGCGGCCAGCACGCCCGCGCCGCCCAGCGTCACGAACCCTGCGATGCCGACCACCAGGACGCCCAGCAGGAAGGCGATCGGCAGCAGGGTCAGACCGGCGAAGAGGCGCCACTGCCGCTTGAGGATGGCAAAGGTGTTGGACGCGACGTCGCCGACGCCGTACGGATGTTGGGCAAGGGGTGTGGGCATGCTCACGCATCCATCGTACGGAGCGCTCGGCCTACCTTCGCGTCACGGAGGACACCGCGGACCCGGGTCTGTCCCTGGATCCCTAGCCGGGGGTACGGGTGCGGTCCCTGGCCGAGGCAAAGGCGTCCCGCCGTGGCCTCCGGCCGGATGGCGGGGTTCATGTGCGGTCCGGGGCAGCCCAGCGGGCGAGGGTGGGACGAACCTGGCGGATGACCATCCCGGCGTCGTTGCCCGGCGTCAGGAACGGGCTCGGTCAGCCCAGCGGGCCAGGGCGACCTTCCGCTCCTCGGCATGGTCGAGGATTCGGGTCGGGTAGTGGTGAGTGTAGGCACCGTCGACGTCCCAGGGTTCGTGGACGTCTGCGCCGGCGATGTGGCGGAGCTCGGGGATCCAGCGTCTGACGTAGTCACCGCGCGGGTCGAAGCGGCGCCCCTGCAGGACGGGATTGAACACGCGGGTGTAGACGGCGGGGTCGGTGCCCGTGCCGGCGACCCACTGCCAACCGTGGGCGTTCGAGGCGACGTCGCCGTCGAGGAGGCGGTCCATGAAGTGCTGGGCGCCGACCTGCCAAGCGACGTGGAGGTCCTTGCAGAGGAACGAGGCGACCACCATCCGTACCCGGTTGTGC
>DAOOHL010000184.1:0-5613 GCA_035416185.1 Propionibacteriaceae bacterium
GTGTTGAAGAACGACAGGGCCAAGGCCATCCGGTTCTCGACGCTTCTTGCGATCTGCGCCGCGCTTGAGTGTGAACCCGGGGATCTGCTCGTGCTCTCATCCGTGAGGTGATCGACGGTCGGACTGGCTCCTGACCGTACGGGTCAGCGAGTCTGCAGCTGGCCAGTGGCGAGCTGCAGGAGGAGCGATGACACCGACACGACCAGCCACAACGCGCCACCCAGGGCGAGCGGGCGCCAGCCTGCCCGCTTGATCGCTGCAAACGAGCTCGACATTCCCACCGCTGCCATTGCCACCGCCGTGCCGAAGTGGGCGAGCCACTTGATGGCGCCGTCCCAGGATGACGGGATCAGGCCCACGGTCCGCACAGCAGCCGCCAGCAGGAAGAGAAGCAGGAACGGCGGGACGAGCCGCCACCACGGCTTGCCCCCGCCCGTCTCTGGGTTGCCTCGCTGCTCCCTGGCGGTCTGCCACAGCGCCAGCGGGATGATCGCGAGCGTCCTCGTCAGCTTCACCACGACCGCGTAGGTGGCCGCGCCCGCGGAGAGACCAGCCGCCAGGAGAAGAGCGTCGTACGAGGTGGCCGCCGCGACCACTGACGACGTGTCGTTGACCGCAGTGCCGGCCCAGAGCCCGTAGGACTCAGCCGTCAGCCTCATCGCCTGACCGAGGTACGGGAAGACGATCGCGGCCAGCACGTTGTAGAGCACGATCACCGCGATCGAGACGGCCACCGCTGACGACTCTGCGCCGATCACGACGCTCATCGTGGCGATCGCCGAGGCCCCGCAGATGGTCGTCCCGTACGTCACGAGCGATCCGGTCTGGCGCTCCACCCCCAGCGCCCGGCCCAGCAGTGATCCCACCAGCAGCGCAAGCACGATCGTGCCCACCATCACAGGGAGCCCTGACCACCCGACGGCAGCGACCTGCTGCAACGACATTCCCGCGCCCAGCAGAACGATCGACGCCTGGAGCACCTTCTTGGCCGCGAACGTATTCCCTGCCTTCAGGGCAGCCGGTTGTCCCAGCACCTCCCCGAGGACCAGGCCGAGCACGATGGCGAGCACCGGGGCACCCAGCGTGGGGACGAACGTGGCGGCGGCCGTCGAGACCACGCCGATCGCCAACGGGGGAAGGAGACCGAGCCAGAAGCTCCGATCGCTCAACGACGGGGGTAGGACAGGCACGAGGTCCAGTCTGGACCAGGGGCCGAGGTTGCCACGACCACCGTCCGACGCGTGTCGTGATGCGCGCGGCAAGGGTGGAGACATGACAGTTCGACGCCTGGCCCAGGGCATCGCCCAGCTCGTCAGGTTCGCCTGGATCGAGACCGTTTGTTGTTCGTTCGCGGTGGCGATCTTCGTCGGGCTCGGGGTGAGCGGCCTGATCTGGAGCACGTTCGAACTGCCAGTTGCCCGGTACGACGCCCTGCTCGTGCTGGTCACGGCTGTGAAGGCGTCAGCTCTGCGACAGGCTCAGGAGCCGGTATGGGCGTCACAGCACACCCGAACGAGCAGCCAGGGAGACCGTCAGGCTGGGACGACGTTGACGAGCTTGGGTGCCCTGACGATCACCGTGCGGACGCCGTTCGGGGTCTCGGCCTGCACCTTCGGCAGAGCCAGCACCAGTTCGCGCAGGGCGTCCTCGGTGATGTCGGGGGCGACGTCGAGGCGAACCCGGACCTTGCCCTTCACCTGAACCACGCAGGTCACCGTGTCGTCGACGAGCAGCGCCGGGTCGGCGACCGGGAACGGCTCGTACGCCAACGACTCGGCGTGACCCAGACGCGACCACAGTTCCTCAGCGATGTGCGGCACCAGGGGCGCCACCATCAGCAGCAGCGGCTCGACCGCAGCCCGCGGCACCGCATCGAGCCTGGTCAGCACGTTGTTCAGCTCGGTCAGGCGAGCGATCGCGGTGTGGAACGACAGCCCGACATAGTCGTCGCGGACTGCTGCGATCGCCTTGTGCAGCGCCCGCTCCGTGTCAGGGTCCAAGGGCGCGTCGACCACCCGTACCTCACCGGTTGACTCGTCGACCACGTTGCGCCACAGCCGCTGCAGGAAGCGCTGCGAGCCCACGACGGCTCGGGTCTCCCAGGGCTTTGACTGGTCGAGCGGGCCCATGCCCATCTCGTACAGGCGGAAGGTGTCGGCGCCGTACTCGTCGTACATCTCATCGGGGGAGACGATGTTCTTCAGCGACTTGCCCATCTTCCCGTACTCGCGGACAACCGGCTCGCCCTGCCACTGCCACGAGCCCTCACCGTCGGCGCCGGCGACCTCGGTCACCTCAGCGGCGGGGACGGTCTGGCCGCGGCTGTCGCGGAACGCGTACGCCTGGATGTAGCCCTGGTTGTACAGGCGCCGGAACGGCTCGGCCGACGAGACCTGGCCGAGGTCGAAGAGAACCTTGTGCCAGAACCGGGCGTACAGCAGGTGCAGCACGGCGTGCTCGACGCCGCCCACGTAGAGGTCGACGCCACCGGCATCGACCGCGCCCGCTGGTGCGGAGGGGACGGGCTGCGCCTGCGGGCCCATCCAGTACCGCTCCACGTCGGCGTCGACGAACCGCTCAGTGTTGGCGGGGTCGAGGTAGCGCAGCTCGTACCAGCACGAACCCGCCCACTGCGGCATCACGTTCAGCTCGCGGCGGTAGGTCTTCAGCCCGTCACCCAGGTCGAGCTCGACCGTCGCCCACTCGGTGGCGCGGGCCAGCGGCGGGATCGGGTCGGACGTCTCGTCGTTGGGGTCCAGCGCCTGCGGGGAGTAGTCGCTCACCTCGGGCAGCAGCACGGGCAACATCGAGTCGGGCAGCGCGATCGGCGTCCCGGTCGGGTCATCCATCGCGTACACGATCGGGAACGGCTCGCCCCAGTAGCGCTGCCGGCTGAACAGCCAGTCGCGCAGCTTGTAGGTGACCGTGCCGTGGCCAGCACCCTTCGCCTCCAGCCAGGCGATGATCGCGGCCTTCGCCTCGCGCATCGACAGGCCGTTGAGCGAGATCTCGTCGTTGGCCGAGTTGATCGTCTCGCCGTCGCCGGTGAACGCAGTGTTCTCGTCGTGGCCCTCGATGGGCTGCACCGTACGGATGATCGGCAGCCCGTACGCCTTCGCGAAGTCCCAGTCGCGCTCATCCTCGGCAGGGACCGCCATGATCGCGCCCGTGCCGTACCCGGTCAGTACGTAGTCGGCGATGAAGATGGGCAGGGCGGCGCCGTTGACGGGGTTGGTCGCGTACGCGCCAGTGAAGACGCCTGACTTGACCTTGTTCTCCTGGCGCTCGAGGTCGGTCTTGCGTGCAGCAGCCGTACGGTAGGCGGCCACGGCCTCGGTCGGGGTGGCGGCGCCACTCGTCCAAGCCTCGGGAGTGCCCTCGGGCCACGCCGCGGGAACCAGCGAGGCGACCAGCGGATGCTCCGGCGCCAGCACCATGAACGTCGCGCCGAACAGGGTGTCCGGCCGGGTGGTGAACACCTCGATGACCGCACCCGGTTCCTGAGCCTGTCGAAGGACATCGAACAGCACCGACGCGCCCACCGAGCGGCCGATCCAGTTGCGCTGCATCGTCTTGATCTTGTCGGGCCAGTCGACCCGGTCGAGATCGGCCAGCAGCCGGTCGGCGTACGTGGTGATCCGCATCATCCACTGCTTCATCGAGCGGCGGAACACGGGGAAGTTGCCGATGTCACTGCGCCCGTCGGCGGTGACCTCCTCATTCGCCAGCACCGTGCCCAGACCGGGGCACCAGTTGACCGGCGCCTCAGAGATGTAGGCGAGCCGGCGGGAGTCGATGACGGCGTTCTGCTCAGCGGTCGACAGGTCGGCCCACGGGCGGCCGTCCGGCGTCGCCCGTACCCCCGAGGACAGCTCAGCCACGAGCTCGGCGATCGGCCGCGCCCGGCCCGCCCCAGCATCGGCCTCGTGGTCGTACCAGGCGTTGAACACCTGCAGGAAGATCCACTGCGTCCAGCGGTAGAACTCCTCGTCGGTGGTAGCGACCGACCGGCGGGCGTCGTGGGCCAGCCCCATGCGCCGCAGCTGGCGGCGCATGTTGGCGATATTGGCGTCGGTCGTCACGCGAGGATGCTGGCCGGTCTGTACGGCGTACTGCTCCGCGGGCAGCCCGAACGAGTCATAGCCCAGCGCGTGCAGCACGTTGCGGCCGTTCATCCGCTGGAACCGCGCGAACGTGTCGGTGGCGATGTAGCCGAGCGGGTGACCGACGTGCAGGCCAGCGCCGCTGGGGTACGGGAACATGTCGAGCACGAAGAGCTTCTCGCGGTCGGCGACCTTCTCGGGCTCTGCCCACGGACCAGCCGGGTTGGGGGCGTGGAAGGTGCCCTCGGCATCCCAGCGGTCCTGCCAGGTCGTCTCGATCTGCTGCGCCACCTCGGCGGTGTAGCGGTACGGTGTCTCGCTCATTCCATCCTCTTCGTCAGTCCTGAGCGAGGTTACCGGAGCCGAACCCCGGTGCTCATCGAGCGCCACGGCGCCGATACCCTTCGAACTCGGATCCATCCGTTCTGAGAAGGGCGAACGCCATGGCACTGGCCCGCTCGGCAGTGCTTGTCGCTGGGCTGGCCGAGCGGCTGGGCTCGGGGAAGGCCTCCGATCCCACAGGTGGTACCACCGCGGACCGGGCTGGGCGTCGTCGAGGCGTGGCGCGGAACCATCGTCGCGCGCGTCGAGGTGGGCGCTGGGCGAGTGCTCGAGCGGGTCAAGGTGGTCGATCCGTCGTTTCCGACCTGGCCCGCGCTGCCGGTGGCGCTGGCAAACACGATCGTTCCGGACTTCCCGCTGGTCAACAAGAGCTTCACCATGTCTGACGCGGGCAACGACCTCTGACCGACCGGGCAGAGGATGTGGCCCCGCTCAGAAGACGTCAGGCCGGGTGTCGAAGGCGTTCTTCCGCTTCGCCGTCGTGGCCACCCAAGCGGTCGCGATCCAGAAAGGCAGCGCGATGACCGCCAGCACCAGGCCGACCTCCCAGCCCGCCTGGAACCCTGCAAGCAGCACCGTGAACAGCCCGAGAACGCTGAACCCGGCGAGCAGCAGCGTCGCCAGGCGCAGTACCAGCCGGCTGTTCCACCGCTTCGGTACGGCATCCTTCGTGCGCTCTGGCAAGGGGATATGGAGGCGTGGGTCGATCTTCGCGTCGATCAGCTGTTCGACCTTGGCCTTCGAGAGGCCAGCGAACAGGCCAGGCTCGATGCGGATCTGACGTCCGTCGCGGCCGATCAACACCCGGCCGCCGTCGGACCACCCGAGCAGCCCGACCACGTCGTTGAACGGCAGTGTGCGCTTGGCCCCGTAGGTGAGCGCGTCCGGGCTGATCTGCAGGGCGGAGCGCTGGACGCCGGGTTGGTCGAAGTCAGCGATCCCGCGACCGTGCCCCACAGGCGGGAGGATGGCGAGAGCGGCCGATGGCACACCCACGAGCTGTGCGGCCTCCGGCGTCGGGGTCGCGATCAGTCCCGAGTCCCACCAGCGCCTGGCCATCGCCACCATGTCGTCGCGCGTGACCGCGGCGATTCCTCGATCGACTGCGTCGTGGTCCGGCAACGAGCCATCGATCAGCAGCCTGGCGGCGGCGTACTGCAGGCCGCCG
>DAOOHL010000185.1:0-5589 GCA_035416185.1 Propionibacteriaceae bacterium
GGCCACCGACACCCACAAGTTCGAGTCGCGCTACCTCGACGGCCTGATCGGCCCCTACCCGGAGCGTAAGGACCTGTACGAGGAGCGCTCTCCCCTGTTCCACGTCGACCAGCTCTCGTGCCCGATGCTCATCCTGCAGGGCACCGACGACAAGGTCGTACCGCCGAACCAGGCCGAGGCCATGGCTGATGCGGTACGGGAGAAAGGCCTTCCCGTCGCATTGGTCATGTTCGAGGGCGAGGGTCACGGCTTCCGACGCGCGGACTCGATCAAGGCCTCGTACGACGCGCAGCTGTCGTTCCTCGGCCAGGTGTTCGGCTTCACGCCCGCGGGCGACGTCCCTGTGCTGCCCGTGGAGAACCTGTGACCGCCGCGAACCTTGTCTGGTGTCCACCGCTCCCGCCGGTCTCGTCCGGTGGCATCGCGTGTCCGCGCGTCGGTATGGCCGGCATCGGGATCGAGTCGAGCACCTTCTCCCCCCATCGCACGACGCTCGAGGACTTCACGCTCTTGCGAGGCGATGGGCTGCTCGCCTTCTACCCGTTCACGACGACGTACGACGCCGACTGGGTGCCGATCCTGCGGGCCAGGTCCTTGCCGGGCGGGGCTGTGGAGCGCGCAACGTACGAGGCGCTGCGCGACGAGATCCTGGCCGGGGCCGCGGCGCAGGGACCCTTCGACGGCTTCTACCTGGACCTTCACGGGGCGATGTCGGTCGAAGGGATGGACGATGCCGAGGCCGACCTCGCGGAGGAGCTCCGAGCCGTGCTGGGCCCGGACACCCTGGTCGGGGCACCGATGGACCTGCACGGCAACGTGTCGCCTCGCCTCTTGCGCGCCGTCGACCTGCTCACCTGCTATCGCATGGCTCCGCACGAGGACGAGGCCAACACCCGCGAACGGGCCGCATGGACGCTGCTCAGCCGGCTGCGCGGCCCGTACGGAACCGATCCAGCGGCACGCCGGCCGTTCCTGGCCTGGGTGCCGGTCCCGGTTCTGCTGCCGGGTGAGAAGACGAGTACGCGGATCGAGCCGGCGAAGGGTCTGTACGAGCGCGTCGCGCGTGTCGCCGACCTTGACGGGGTGCTGGACGCGGCGCTCTGGGTCGGCTACGCGTGGGCTGACGAGCCCCGGTGCCACGCTGCGGTGGTGGTCAGCGGTGACGACGCCGACCTCGTCGCGGCCGAGGCCACCGGCATCGCCCAGGCGTTCTGGCAGGCCCGCGACTCCTTCGTGTTCGTGGCGGACACGATGCCCCTCGCCGACGCGGTCGACCGAGCCGTCGCGACCGTCGCCGACACGGGCGAGCGGCCGTACGTCATCTCCGACTCGGGCGACAACCCGACCGCGGGCGGCGCGGGAGATGTCACCTGGACACTCGCCCGGCTCCTCGACGACAGCCGCTTCACCGGAGGCGGGCTCACCGTTGTCCACGCCTCGACCCAGGATGCCGAGGTGGCGCCCCGGCTGGCGGCGGCAGGTCTTGGCGCTCAGGTCGACGCGTACGTGGGAGCCCGCGTCGACGACCGCCACTCGCCGCCGGTTCGCGTCCGCGGGGTCGTCACGGGTGTCGGCTACTCCGAGCCGGGTGGGCACCTGGTCGTGGTCAGGGCAGGGGGCGTCAGCGTGGTGCTGACCGAGCGTCGTCGGCCCTTCCACCATGTCGCCGACTTCACACAGCTCGGGATCGACGTCCACGCCACCGACGTCCTGGTGGTGAAGATCGGTTACCTGGAGCCCGAGCTGTACGACCTGGCTCGAGGCTGGACGATGGCGTTGACGCCCGGGGGCGTGGACCAGGAACTGCTGCGGCTGGGACACCACAGGCTGCTGCCCGGCACCCATCCGTTCGACCCGGACGGTCCGCCGCCGACGCTGGAGGCACTCGTCGTACGCCGAAGCTAACCCTCAGGTGAGCCGGGCGGCGAGGATGCGCGCCATGGCCGTGGAGCTCGCACCGATCGCCGTGGCCTCCTCGTCCCAGGGCACGACGACCACGGATGGTGGGCTGAGCAAGGTCGTGGAAGCCTGTTCGAGGCTCACGCGGAACGTGGGCTCGAGCGCGTCCCATACGGCCAAGGTCTCGCCGGTGAGGCGGAGGTCGGAGATGCCGAGCAACGTAGCCGCCCCACCGACGGCGCGACCCAGGAGCGCACCGACGCGAGCCAGATGGGCTCGTACCGACGGCTCCCCCACCACCGCCGCAAGATCGTCGGGCCGCCATCCCAGCGCTCCAGCGAGTACGTCGCGCAGTTCGGCGGCCCCCAGGTAGGCCTGCGGGCAGCCGAAGTTGCCGCATCGGCATCGAGGCCCGGACGGGTCGATGGAGACGTGGCCGAACTCGGTCGAGGTTCCGTGCATCCCCGCCACGACGACGCGGTTGCGCACCAACGCCATGCCGACTCCGGAGCCACAGACGAACAGGAGGAAGTCATCGGGGGCCGGACGCGCCGACACGTAGAGCTCGCGGGTCGCCAGGGCACGCAGATCGTTCTCCACATGGACAGGCAGCCCGAGCTTGGCGGCCAGCTGCGGCCCGAGCTCGACCCGGCGCCAGCCCAGTACCACAGACACGGCCACGAGCCCGGATGCCTCGTCGACCACACCGGACAAGGCGACCCCCACACCGAGCAACGGGGCCTCCAGGCCCTGTCGGAGCGCGGTGCACGCGTCGGCGATGACGTCCATTGCACCCGGTGCGGCCGGGTCGAAAGGAACCCGGCTCTGCGCCACCGAGACGCCATCGAGTCCGGTCGCGACGAGCAGGAGATGGTCGACGGCGATCGCGACACCCAGGATCGCACCTGCATCGTGTACTACCTCGAGCGGCACCTTGGGCCGACCCGTGCCGCCCGCCACAGCAGGCAGCTCCCGGACGTACCCGAGCTCGACCAGGCGCCGCACCTGCGCCGTCACCGTCGCCGCGCCGAGGCCGATCCTCTTCGCGAGGTCGAGACGACTTGAGCCGGGGGCCGCCGCCAACGCGGCGACGATGTCGGCGCGGCTCGCGCTCTCGCTCGTCTCCGCTCCGCGGCGTCCACGCGACATGGACGAACCCTATCTTGTTTCGGATCCGTATCAATTCGCGCCGGGGACTTGACAGGCACCCTTATTTCGGCCTCAAAATTAGCCACGACGACGTAGTCAAGGAGACCCCATGAAGCTCATCACCAAGCTCGGCACCCTCGCCATCGCGGCTGGGCTGGCTGTTCCCCTCGCAACAGGCTGTGCCTCCACCGCCACCACACCCGCACCTGGCGGCGCCTCCTCAGGCGCCGCGGCCCAGAACGTGACCCTCGACTGGGGGTTCTGGAACCAGGGAGAGGCGGGCAACAAGATGTGGCAGGGCCTCGCCGATGAGGTCAACAAACAGCACCCCAACATCACGGTGAAGCTCACCAGCCCCCCGTTCGCCGACTACTTCACCAAGCTGCAGTCGCAGCTGGCCGCCAACGAGGCGCCGTGCATCATGAGCATGCAGAGTCTCCGTCTTCCCGCGTTCGCGCAGGCCATGGAGCCCATGGACGAGCTGCTCAAGACGTCGGGCTTCAACGCATCCGAGTGGAACCCGGCTGCGATCAAGGCGCTCCAGAACAACGGCAAGCAGTACGCCCTGCCCTACGGCATCTCCACCGTCGTGCTCTACTACAACAAGGACGCCTTCAAGGACGCCGGGGTCGCGGAGCCCAAGCCCGGCTGGACCGTCGCCGAGTTCGAGGCCGCGGCGAGGACCATCACCGAGAAGACGGGGAAGCCCGCCTTCGGCCAGAGCTTCTCGGACCTGCACATGTTCTCGACGCTGTACGCGTACAACCAGGCCCGCCCCGTCGACGAGTCCGGCAAGCTCACCCTGACCGAGGGCAAGATGGTCGACGCCTTCACCTGGTACACCGGCCTCGCGACGGCGAAGAAGGTCTCGCTGGTACCCGCGAGCGCCTCGGACATCCCGTGGGGCGAGCAGCAGTTCGTCGCCGGCAACGTCGCGATGGCCTCGGACGGCTCGTGGAACATCTCGTCGAACGCGACTCAGGCGAAGTTCAACGTGGGTGTGACGACTCTGCCTGGCAAGGGCACCTTCTCGGCCAACTCCGGCTTCGGCATCTCGAAGAACTGCAAGTACAAGAAGGAGGCGCTCCAGGCGATCCAGGTCATCACCGGGGCCAAGGCTCAGGAGACGGCAGCGGCCGCAGGCACCTTCCCGGCGCGCACCGCCGCGTCGAAGACCTTCTACGACGGTCTTGCCACCAAGCTCGACTCCAAGACCCCTGGCTACTCGGCCCAGGCGAAGGCCGCGATCGAGGGCTCCAGCGCCGATGCCCTGCCGTTCCTGAGCACGACGAAGTGGGACCAGACCACCAAGACGATCGCGCGGGAGTTCATCCTTGCTTACACGGGGTCGCAGGACCCGAAGAAGACCCTGGAGAACGTCCAGCAGACGGCCGGCTGATCCGGTTGACCCTGTAGCGACCATGGCACGCAAGCGCAGTGAAGGCCCGGCGGCACTGGGGTTCCTCGTCCCCAGTGTCGTGGGGCTGACCATCTTCGTGATGGTCCCGACGATCCTCGCGATCGCGACGAGCCTCTTCGACTGGCCCACCTTCGGTGACGTCGAGTTCGCGGGACTCAAGAACTACCAGCGTTTGTTCGCCCGCGGCAGCACGTTCCCGGCAGCGCTGCGCAACACGATCGTCTTCACTCTCGTGATCGTGCCGCTCAACCTCGTGCTCACCCTCGGGCTCGCGTTCTGGGTCGCGACCAGCCGGTGGCGCCGCTTCTACCGGGTGCTGTTCTTCGTACCGGTCGTCACCCCGACCGTCGCGACGTCGATCATCTGGAAGATGATCTACCAGCCGGGCGGGATCCTCGACGACCTCCTGTCACGCGTGGGTTTCACGATGCCGAACCTTCTCGGTACGGGTAACACCGCCCTCATGGCTGTCGTGGTCGTGGTGATCTGGAACGGGCTCGGCTACAACACGTTGATCTTCTCGGCGGCCATCGACCAGCTGCCCGACGACGTCATTGCGGCCGCCCGAATCGATGGGGCGAGCGGGTGGCGCCAGCTGTGGCACGTGAAGATCCCCTTGCTGACCCCCGCGATCTTCTTCGCCACGACGATCACGATGATCCATGCCTTCCAGGTGTTCGCGCAGCCGTACGTGATGACCGCCGGCGGGCCCGGGACGGCCACGGTGACGGTCGTGATGGACGTCTACCAGACCGCCTTCCAGGGTGGAGCCCTCGGCGCCGCATCGGCTCCGGCGATGGTGCTGTTCGCGCTGATCCTCGTCGTCACCGCGGTGCAATGGCTCGGTCAGCGAAAGTGGGTGCACTATGAGTGACCGGCGAGCGGCTGTCCGCTCACGACCAGCTACTGCGGCCGTTCCGCCCGTCAGGCGCACGCCGTTGCTCCTCCGCGTGCGCCACGCGGTGAGCGAAGGCCTGCTCCTCATCGTCGCCCTGCTCTTCATCTTCCCGATCGTCTACACGGTCGCGTCGTTGCTCAAGCCGGCCGGCGAGGTGTTCAGCCGGCCTCCCACCCTGGTGGGGAGCGAGCTCAGGTGGGCGAACTACACCGAGGTGTTCGAG
>DAOOHL010000186.1:0-5551 GCA_035416185.1 Propionibacteriaceae bacterium
CCACCAGCTGGACGACTTCGCCGACGACTCCTACGACGTCGTGGTGCTCTCCCGGACACTCCAGACCGTACGGAAGCCGTCGGCCGTTCTCACGGAGATGGCCCGGATCGCGCCTAGGTGCATCGTCTCGATGCCCAACTTTGGCTACTGGCGCAACCGGGTCCGGCTGGCCCGTGGCTGGATGCCGCGGTCGAAGGACCTGCCGTACGAATGGCACGACACGCCCAACATCCACCACGCCACGCTGCACGAGCTGGAGGACCTGTTCACCGGGCTGGGGCTCACGATCGCCCAGCGAGTGCCGCTGAGGGCTGATGGCCGGCCAGCGAGGGTCTCCGACCACCTCGCGAACCTCGCGTCCAGCTCTGCGGTGTACGTGCTGACGAGGTGACCTGGAGTTCTGACCTCGGCGCGCCACCTGTCGTAGGGTTCGAACGTGGCTGACCGCAGGCTCCTCCTTCTCGACACCTCTGCGCTGTACTTCCGCGCGTTTTTCGGGGTACCCAAGACCATCACCACCACCGACGGCCGGCCCGTGAATGCGGTCCGGGGGCTGCTGGACTTCATCGCCAAGTTCGTCCGGGACACGGGCGCGACCGACGTCGTCTGCTGCTGGGACAACGACTGGCGGCCGGCCTGGCGGGTGTCGCTGGTGCCGTCGTACAAGACCCATCGGGTGGCCGGACCTGCTGACGTGCCCAAGGGCGTCGCCCTGCCGATCGGTGCTGGCGGCAGGGGAGCGGCGTCCGGGGTCGCGGAGATCGCCGACCAGGAACTGTCGGTGCAGGTGCCCTGGATCGCGGCTGTCCTTGCGGCGGCTGGGATCGCGGTGGTGGGCGCCGACGGATATGAGGCTGACGACGTGATCGGCACCCTGGCCGCGAACGCGGACTGCCCGGTCGATGTGGTGACCAGCGACCGCGACCTGTTCCAGGTGGTGCGCGAGGGGGTCCGGCTGGTCTACGTGGCCAAGGGCATCTCGAAGGCAGAGTACGTCGATGACGCGTGGCTGACCGACAAGTACGGCATCACTGGCGCTCAGTACGTCGACTTCTCGGTGATGCGCGGGGACCCTTCGGACGGGCTGCCGGGTGTTGCCGGGATCGGCGAGAAGACCGCGGCAGGGCTGCTGACGCAGTACCACGACCTCGAGGGGATCATGGCAGCGCCACTGGCTGGTGCCGTGGCAGCCAAGCTGGCGGCGGCTGTGGACTACATCGGCCCTGCTCGGCAGGTGGTGTCGGTACGGACCGACCTCCCGCTCGACGACGAGGACTATGCGTTCCCGTCGTCACCGGCTGACCCTGACAAGTTCGCCGAGCTGGCCGAGCTGCTGAACCTGGGCGCGGCTGCCGACCGGTTGGTCGCCGCGATGGCGGCAGCGGGCGAGAAGCAGTAGGGGAGCGCGCCATGCCCGAGGGACTGCCTCAGCTCGACGCCGAGGAACAGCGCGTCCTCGGCTCGCTCATGGAGAAGCAGGTGACCGTGCCTGCCTCGTACCCCCTGTCGGCCACAGGACTGAAGACCGCCTGCAACCAGACCTCTAGCCGCGACCCGGTCGTGTCGTACGACGACCGCCAGCTGCTGGCGATCGTGGCGCGGCTCAAGGAGCGGCAGCTGCTCCGTACGGTGTGGGCGGGAGCTGGGTCGCGAGTGCTGAAGTACCACCAGCTGCTCACCGAGGTGTTGGGGCTCGATGCTGCGGAGACGGCGGTGGTGACGGTGCTGTTGCTGCGTGGCCCGCAGGCGCCAGGTGAGCTGAAGACCCGCACGGAACGGCTGCACGACTTCGCCGACCGCGCCGAGGTGGAGGCTGTCCTGGAGCACATGAGAGCTGGCGAGCAGCCGCTGGTCGTCAGGCTCGAGCGGCGACCTGGCCAGCAGGACCACCGCTGGGCCCACCTGCTGGGCCCCGTACCAGCTGGAGTTGCGCCCGCGGCCGAGCCCGTCGATCTCGAGTCAGTGCTCAGCGGCGGCCCGGCTGCTCGCGACCAGCGTGTGGTCAAGGCCTACGACGAGGTCGCGGCCTCGTACGCCGATCGGCTCGACGACGAGCTCGACCGCAAGCCGTTCGACACCTGGCTGCTCGACCGGATTGCCGACCTGGCTGACACCGACCCGATCGTCGACGCCGGCTGCGGGCCAGGGCATCTGGCCGCTTATCTGGCCTCACGAGGGGCGACGGTGACGGCGTACGACCTGTCGCCGGGCATGGTCGCTCAGGCCCAGGTTCGGCATCCCGAACTCGATGTGCATGTCGGTGACCTGTTCGACCTGCTCAAACCCCGCGCAGCTGCTGGCTGGGGCGCGGTCGTGGCCTGGTACGCGCTGGTCCATCTGGCGCCTTCGGAGCTGCCGACGGCGATCGCCGCCCTGACCAGGGTGCTCGCCACGGACGGCCGCCTCGCTCTCGCCCTTCACGTCGGTGGCGCCGTCCATCATGTCGACGAGCTGATGGGCCACGAGGTGAACCTCGACTTCGTCCTGCACGACCGCGACGCGGTGCTGGCAGCCGTCCGGGCTGCGGGGCTGGTCGACATCGAGTGGTACCAGCGCGGTCCGTTGGACGATGACGTCGAGGTGCAGACCGAGCGGCTGTACGTGATGGCCAGGAAGCGGTAGTCGTTGACCGCCGGGCGTACTGTCAGCGACTGGTTGTACGCTCACCCGCGTGACAGCAGCCACCGTTGAAATGGCCCCGCCTGAGGTCCGGCACCTGGGCCTGGAGCTCGGCTCCTGGGCTCGTCGCGGGCTTGTGATCGGTGGCGGTCTCACCACGGCGCTGGCGTTCCAGCCGTTCAACCTGTGGCCGTTGTTGGCCCTCGGCATCGCCGCGCTCACCCTGGCCGTCGTCGGCACCCGGGCCCGACAGGCGGCCGGTCTCGGCTACCTGTACGGCCTGACCTTCCTCGCCGTCTCCATCGGCTGGGTGTACGTCATCGCGATCCCGGTCGCCGTGGTCCTGGTGGCTTTCGAGTCACTGTGGTTTCTGGGTCTGGCCCTGCTGCTGCGCATCGCCGTACGGGTGCCGTACTGGCCCGTGGTCGCGGCCGGGGCGTGGCTGCTGGTCGAGGCTGGCTACTCCCGCTTCCCGTTCGGCGGTTTCGGCTGGGTACGGCTGGCGTTCTCCGCTGCAGATGCTCCCGTCAACGGGCTGTTCCCCCTGGTCGGGGCGGCAGGTGTCTCGTTCGTCGTGGCCCTCGTCTGCCAGCTCGTGGCGTGGGTGGCCCTCACGGCGCTGACGGACCGGCCAGCGCTGTTGCGGCGCGCCGGGGTGGCTGCTGCACTGATCGCTGTCGTCACCACCGCCGGTCTGGCTGGACGGCTCTACCAGCCTGGTCCCGACCGGACCCCTTCGGTGAACGTCGGCATGGTGCAGGGCAACGTGGACGGGGTCGGGGTCGAGTTCCTGGGTCGGCAGCGCTCCGTCACCAACAACCACCTCTCCGAGACGGTCACGCTGATGGCACGAGCTCGGGCCGGTCAGCTGCCTACCCCCGACTTCGTGCTGTGGCCCGAGAACTCCACCGACATCGATCCGACCAGGGACCCGGAGACCAAGGCCGTCGTCCAGACCGCAGCCAGGATCGCCGAGGTACCCATCCTCGTAGGTGCCGTCATGGAGGGCCCTGGTCCGTACGAACGACAGACCACCTCGCTGTGGTGGGACGCCGACAAGGGGGTGACCGCGTCGTACTCCAAGCGCAACCTCGTGCCGTTCGGCGAGTGGATCCCGTTCAGGCGCCAGCTCCTCCCTCTGATCCCTATGCTGCAGATGGTCGGCGCCCAAGGCGTGCCTGGGACGGGCCCAGGCGTACTCCAGGTCGAAGTACCCGGCCACGGCACCGTTCGGGTCGGCGTGATGATCTGCTTCGAACTCGCCTACGACGAGACGTTCCGGGAGATGATGACCGGCAACGCCACCACCGGCGGGGGAGCGCAGCTCGTCACCGTGCAGAGCAACAACGCCACCTATGTCGGCACGGGCCAGATCAGCCAGCAGTGGGCCATCACGCGGGTACGAGCGATGGAGTCCCGCCGCGAGGTCCTCGTCGCCACCACCAACGCCCTGTCCGGCTACATCGGCCCGGACGGCTCGGTCGCCTACGAGACCCAGCAGCGAACCGCAGCCTCCACCGCAGTCGCCATGCCCGTCAGGTCAGGCCTCACGCCAGCGGTGTTGTACGGCGGCGCCATCGAGTGGCTCCTGATCGGAGCCTCGACAGTGCTTCTTGTCCTGGCGTCTTGGAGGCTTCGCGCAAGGGAGCACTCACGCGCCATCGGTTCAGACCGCCTCGGGAACCGCGTCCCGACGGGCTGACGTGGCCAGTGGAGCCGGCAGCCACGCTGCCTGTCACCCCGATCGACCAGCACCACCGCATCGACCCCGCCCCCTCGCGTGGCTGTCGGCGCAGCGATCCACGTCAGAGCGGCTGGGGTCTGGTGGCGGAGCCCCCCAGTTCAACACCGGGTCATTACCGGGGGCTGTTGGGGGTGGGTCCGACTCGGGGGACCTACTCCGTAGGGAAGAATGGACCTGCTACTGCTGTTCCCCGACGTGAAAGGCCCCTTCGTGGTCGACCCGGCTCCGCTCGACAAGGTCCTCGTGATCATCCCGACCTTCAACGAGCTGGAAAACATCGAACTCATCACTGCGCGCCTCCGCAAGGCGGTGCCTCAGGCCCACATCCTGATCGCCGACGACAACTCGCCCGACGGCACGGGCGCGCTCGCCGACCAGCTGGCGGAGGCTGATGAGCACATCCACGTCATGCACCGGAAGGGCAAGGAGGGCCTTGGCGCCGCCTACATCGCGGGGTTCAAGTGGGGTCTGGCGCAGGGGTACGACGTCCTGGTCGAGCATGACGCCGACGGCTCACACCAGCCCGAGCAGCTACCGCTGCTGCTGGAGGCTCTGAAGACGGCCGACATGGTGAAGGGCTCCCGCTACGTCAAGGGCGGCTCGGTCGTGAACTGGCCGAAGTCCCGCGAGCTGCTGAGCCGGGGTGGCAGCTTGTGGACCCGGCTGATGCTGGGCATCCCGCTGATGGACATCACCGGCGGCTTCAACGCCTTCCGGGCGAAGACCCTACGAACCATCGTCGACAACATCTCCAGCTCCGGCTACAACTTCCAGGTCGACCTCACCTGGCAGGCGCTGCAGAACGGCTTCACCGTCGTCGAGGTGCCGATCGAGTTCGTCGAGCGCGAGCGGGGCGAGTCGAAGATGAGCGGGCACATCGTGGTCGAGGCGCTCTTCCGTACGACGTGGTGGGGCATCCGGCATCGCTTCAACCAGATCGCGGGCGCCGCTGGCAAGCTCGGCGACGCGGCGAAGAGCCTGACGGAGAGGAAGTCCGGATGACAGCCCTGCCAGGTCCGACCCCGCAGCGCCGCCGAGGCCTGCCGGTGATCCTGATCATCGCGGTGCTGATGTTGACGGTCACGGTGGCCGAGGTGGCCGTGATCCTGCAGACCGGGCGAGCGATCGGGGTGTGGTGGACGATCGGTCTGCTGATCGGGATGGGATTCCTGGGCGCCTGGCTGTGGA
>DAOOHL010000187.1:0-5547 GCA_035416185.1 Propionibacteriaceae bacterium
TCTCTCGGTGCGACTGGCACCGCACCACAAGGCTGGTCGTACGGGCAGGACCCCATCACCGCGGCCGTTGACCAGCCGCCGACCGAGATCTCCAGGGTCGTCGGCGGCACGTTGTCGTACCACGTCAGGCCTGGCGGTCACGTGGTGACCGAGGAGGACTGGGACCTCGCGATGGTTGCCCTGGCAGACCTCTGACTCAGCTGGCTCAGCCGTCCGAGCCCTCAGGGCCGCTCGCGCTCGCAGGGGAAGAGCCGTTGGCGGAGCTCGTACCACCGCCACCACTACGGCGACGGCGACGACGCTTGCGTGCGGCACCCGTGGCACCAGCTGCACCGGCCACCGAGCTGGGGGCCGCCACGACGGCGTCCTGCACGTCGAGCACCTCCACCGGGGCTGCTCCCTCGGTCGCGGCCACCACCTCGCCGTTGCGACGGCGGGTCCGGGAACGCTTGGGACGCTCGGCACGCTCAGTGCGGGGACGCTCGACAGCGCCCTCCCGATCGTCAGAGGCGGAATCGCGGCTTCGACCCCGGTCACGATCGCCGCGGCCACCACGGCTGTCGCGGTCGCCCCGACCACCGCGGTCACGACGGTCACGACCGGAGTCGGACGAGCGCTCCTCACGCGGCTTCTCGGGGACCAGACGACCCTTCGTACCGGCCGGGATCTGCAGGTCCTCCAGCAGCTGCGGCGTGGTCGAGTACGACTCCTGCGGATCACCGAACGGCAGGTCGAGGATCCGGTTGATCACCCGCCAGCGGGTGACATCGGCCCAGTCGACCAGGGTGACGGCCACACCCGAGTTGCCAGCGCGCGCCGTACGGCCGATGCGATGGATGTAGGTCTTCTCGTCGTCGGGGCACTCGAAGTTGACCACGTGCGACACCTTGGCCACGTCGATGCCACGGGCTGCGACGTCGGTGCAGACGATCACCTGCGCCTTGCCCTCACGGAACTGCTTGAGCGACTTCTCGCGCGCGAGCTGCGTCAGGTCACCGTGGATGCTGGTCGCCGTGAAGCCGCGCTCCTCGAGCTCGTCCGCCAGCCGCTGCACACCACGCTTGGTCTTGCAGAACACCATGACGCGGTCGGCGCCGGGCGCCTGCAGGAGCTTGGCGATGATCTGTGGTTTGTCGAGCGGATGCGCCTGGTAGACGAACTGGGTGGTGTCCGGGACGGTCGCCTGCGCGTCGTGGGCCTCGGCCCGTACGTTCACCGGGTGGGACAGGTGGCGGCGGGCCAGCGACACGATCGCCGACGGCATCGTGGCCGAGAACAGCAGCGTCTGACGGTCGTTCGGGGTCTTCGCGATGAGCTGCTCCACGTCGGGCAGGAAGCCCAGGTCGAGCATCTCGTCAGCCTCGTCCAGCACGAGCACCTTGACATGGGAGAGGTCGAGGCTGCGGCGGTTCGCCAGATCAAGCAGGCGACCAGGAGTGCCCACCACCACGTCGACGCCGTCGGTGAGCTTGTCGAGCTGCGCGTCGTAGCTGACCCCGCCGTACACGGTCATCACCCGCGCCTTGCGGATCGTCGAGGCGATAGCGATGTCGCGGGTCACCTGGAGTGCCAGCTCGCGCGTGGGGCACATCACCAGAGCCTGAGGCTTGCCGGGGGCGTCGAGCTCGTCGTACGCCTCCTCGCCAGGCACTGCGACGCGCTGCAGCAGCGAGATGCCGAACGCGAGGGTCTTGCCGGTGCCAGTACGGGCCTGGCCGATCATGTCGGTGCCCTGGATCGCAATCGGGATCGACAAGGCCTGGATCGGGAACGGATGGGTGATGCCGATCTCCGCGAGCGCCTCGACGATGGGCGCCATGACGCCCAACTCCTCGAAGGTGACGCGCTCGTCGGGCTCAGCGGCGGGGGTGTGGATGATGTCGGCTTCGGCGACGTCGCCGAGCAGCTCAGGGTCGATGGTCAGAGGAGTGCCTCACGTACGGCCGGCCCTCACAGGCCGGGATGATTACCTCACCCGGGTGGCGCCGCGCACGGATCAGGTCCGGGGCGCCGGTTGGGGGACGCGCACTCGTACGCGCCGGGAGCAACTCTACCGCGCTATGGCCAAACCGCGTGATTCGTGGGTGTGCCTCAGCCTTGGCGTACCTTCGCGATACTCACAGCCTCGGGCACCTCGATAGAGCCGTTGCCCGAGCCTAGGGATATCTCGACGGTACGGTCCTCAGCCTGTGGCGAACACAGTCGTGTCGTACCCATCCGCTGTGGCAGGCTCAACACCAGTCGAACCAGGAGGACACGTGGAGATCAAGATCGGCATCCAGCACGTCGCGCGCGAGGTGCACGTCGAGTCCGACATGACCGCTGACGAGGTTGAGAAGGCGCTCACCGCCGCGCTCGCTGACGGCGGCATGCTCACCCTCCTCGACGACAAGGGCCGAAAGGTGCTGATCCCCGCCGCGGGCATCGCCTACCTCGAGCTCGGCGCCGAGAACCAGCGCCGCGTGGGCTTCGGCGCGCTGTAGCGAGACAGGCAGCGTACGGCGTCAGCCGAGCGCGTCGATCTCCTCGCGGGACGCCTTCCGTACGACGATCCTCGTCCAGGCGCCCACATAGATCCGGTCGTCGGGGCCGAGCTCGGTACGGCCGGTGATCGGGTCCGTCGGCAGGGGGCCCGAAGCAGGGCCGACGAAGGTGCCGTTGGCTGAGCCGAGGTCCTCGACGTACCAGCGGGTGCCGTCAGTGGTCAGCATCGCCTGCCGACGCGAGCAGCCCGTGTCGATGCCGCAGTCGATCTCAGGGATGATGTTGCGGCTGCGCGACTCGCGGCCGATCAGGTTGCTGTCGATGAGCTTCACCGTCTCGGGCAGCCCGGCGCTGGGCATCGCATCGGGCGACGACTGCACGTCGTACCAGTCCGGGTCGATCCAGATCTCAGCCACGTAGGCTTCACGCCGCGGCGCCGGACGCCCCTTGGTCGGTGGCTCGTCATCGATGGGCATGCTGCCGAGGGCAGAAACCTCCGGTTCCTGGCCAGCATCCGGGTCGGGTGCCGTCAGGGGCGCGAGAGCGTCGACCGGCTCACCCTCGGTAGCCACAGGAACGTCGGGCCCGCTGTCGTCGGCTGGCAGGTCGAGAGGCTGCTCGGCGGCCGGTGCTGACGGCTCTGGAGCGTCGACCGGGGAGTCAGGCGTCAACTGGGTCACGGGGTGCTCCTCTGCTCGCGGGGGAGTGGGTCGGATCAGGCCGAGCATCCCGGCCAGGTCCGACCGGGGCAGGGTGCCAGTGGTGTAGTCGTAGCCGCACGCCTCACAGAAGAGGGCATCCAGCGGGTTGGTGGCGCCACAGTTCGGGCACTTCTGCGAGGTACGCGCCGGGGGCGGCGGGGGAGCTGCGGGCGCAGCCCCCGCTGGGCGGACCGGTAGACCACAGACGTCGCAGTAGTCGTCGGTGGTCGACCGGTGCCCGGCCTCGCAGATTCCTGGCACGTCAGCTCCGGATCCGGGTGGTCTTGGTCGAAGCGGTGTCGAGCGCCATCTCGTCAGCCTTGTCGACGCTGCGCTTCAGCCGTACGGTGCCCGTCACGGCGTCCTCGACATCGACGACCTTGCGGAGCTTGGCGGTCGCCTCGTCGTTGCCGGTCTGCTGGGCCAGTTGGATCGCGCGGCCAAGCTTGGTGGTGGCAGTACGATCGTCGCCGGCCGCCTTCGCCGCGAGACCCTCCTGGATGGCCGAGGCCAGCTCGGTCTGGCCGGTGTAGTGGGCCACCTCCGGGCTGATCCGGGCCGTCAGGGACGCGTCGTTCGACCAGCGCGCCTTCACCAGGCCCTGAGTGAGAATGTCCTGGCCGATCGCCAGTTGCACGCGTGCGGCGAGCTGCTCCTGACCGACCGCCTTCGCCGGCAACCGGATCGCCACGTGGTAGTCGCGGGACTCGTCGCCCCACGAACCAGTCGGGTAGCCCATCGTCAGCGGGTTGATGGCCACACCGCGCCCCGACAGGTCCTCGACGGTCGGGGAGACCTGCCGGACGAACAGCACCTGCGCCCCTTGCGGTGTCCACACCCGCAGCTGCGCATCGGCGACGCCACGCGCCATCGCCTTCTGCATCAGCTCCTGGAAGACCGCGGGCATGTCGTAGGCCGACGGGATGATGTCGACAGTGCCGAGCAGCGCCTGCGCGATCCGCCGGATCTCCTCGACCTTCCAGTCAACCCCGACGCCCCGTGCATCGACCTGGAACTGGCCGACACAGTTGCGGATGGCCGCGTCGAGCTGCTGCGGCGTCTCGTTGTGGTTCTCGCCGTCGGTCAGCAGGATCGCGTGCCGCTGCGCCAGACCCGGGACGGAGTTGAACAGCGCCTTCGCGAGGTTGAGCCACGACCCGATCGCGGTGCCACCGTCAGACCGGAACAGCCCGATCGCATCCTTCGCCTGGCGACGGGTGATGTCGCTCGCCTGCACCATGCCCGTACCGGTCCGAACCATCGGGTACGGGAGGTACGCCTTGTGGTGGCCCGCGATGATCGCGAACCACGTGCCGTCGAGGATGTTGTCGACTGCGACCATGGCGGCCTGCTTGGCCAGGCGCATGTTCATCTCACCCATCGACCCTGACGTGTCGACGATGATGATCTCACCCACCGCGCCGGAGCCGCTCGACCCGGCCGCGCCTGCCCCTTGGCAGTCGACCGTGACGATCGCGTTGACGTCGGTGCCACCGTCGGGCAGGAACTCGTTCTGGAAGACGGTGGAGGTGAACTGGGCCATGCCGGTTCCTCTCAGTTGGCGGGAGGTGTGTCCACGATAGCGGTCGGGGTGGTCGGCGTCGCCTCAGCAGCCCGCCGTGGGGCAGGCGCCTCGGGGGCAGTGGCGCCAGCGTCGGAACGCGGCGGAGCGGCCGGGATCCCGTCGTTCGATGCAGCTGGCGCTGCCTGGGCTGACGGCCTCGGGGGTACGGGGCTGTCGCCCTCGGTGGGGCCTGTACCCTCGGCGGGTGCTGGGGCATCGGCGGGTGGCCTCGGCGGTTCGGCCTGGGTCGGAACCGGCAGCACGTCGGGAGTGTGGACATCGGCTGCTGGTGCGGCCGCCGCCCAGTCCGGCTGTTCGAACACCAGGGCGTCCTCGATCGGCTCGGCATCCTCTGGTCGAGGTCCAACCGGGACGGGAGCAGGGGCGCGCTCTGGAGCCGGCGCGAGCATCTCGAGGCCACCCAGCCGAGCCAGGGACACGGTGATGTTGTCTCGGCCGCCCTGATCGTTGGCCCAGGTCACCATGCGCTCGGCGACATCGACGATGCTGGTCGGTTGCGGCTCGGCGGTGAGGGCATTGGTGAACACCTGACCCACCTCACCTGGCAGCGAGGCGTAGTTCCACAGCCCGTCAGAGCAGACCAGCAGCCACCCGTCACCCTCAGGTGCCAGTTCGCCGAGATGAGGCTCCGTGTCAGCCGAGTCGCGGCCCAGCCACTTGGTGATGGCGTGCGCGTCAGGACCGTTCTCGGCCTCCTCGCGGGATATTCCTTCGTCCATCCGAGCCTGCGCCACGGAGTGGTCGAGCGACAGCTGCACCGGCTCGCCCTGGTCAGGC
>DAOOHL010000188.1:0-5536 GCA_035416185.1 Propionibacteriaceae bacterium
CGCGAACGGCCTCGAGTGCCCCTGCCCCCAGCCCTCGACCGATGTCGAGGACGACGACCTCGTGGGTACGAGACAGCGAGGAGACCACCGCAGCCAGGGCGTCTCTGCCGACGTCTGTCTGCTCGCCGCGCGACATGGTGACGAGGTCGACCCCGTCGACGGCTGGCACCTTCCCCCGCAGGTCGCCGATCTGGCCACGGGCCGTACGCAACCGCGACCAGCGCCACCCCGGCAGGTCCTCCGCTCCCAACAGCAGGTCGATCCCGCCTCCTGAGATATCGACATCGACGAGAGCGACGCGACGCTTCATCCGCACCGCTGACAGGGCGAGTCCCACCGCATGCGTTGAGGCTCCGACTCCACCCGATCCCCCGAGCACACCGATCACCACGACCGGATCAGCTTCGGGGGTGACCGCCCCGGAGATCACCGAGCTGAGCCAGCGAGATCCCTCGGGCAGGAGCAGCACCGCAGCCCCCAGCGGCATCGACCAGTCGCAGGCCGCCGCTCGGTCTGTCGCCGTGCCCAGCACAAAGACCCCCGGACGGCGCGGCAGAGCGAGGTCGATGACCTCCGCGGCGAGATCACAGCCAACCAGGAGGGAACCGGCGTCACCCCACGCGTGTCCGACCAGGTTCGAAGCACCCACGACATCCACGACGCGCCCGACGGCGGCGCCGGCTGCGAGCACCGTACGCTCCAGTTCCACGTCTCGGGTGAGGAGCACGACGCGCCTTCTCCTGTCGTTCATGTTCTGTGGCATGGGACGCACCGCCCTCGTTGTGACAGCATCGGCATCAGCTGTGGACAACTCGTCCAATCCTGAGGGGCTGGGGACAACCTCCGACTGCATTTCGCGGGCGCACCGGTAAGGTGCCGCCATGGCGAAGCGACCAACGTTGCCGGCCGAGGCGGCCGCCTGGCTCACCAGCGACCAGCCCTTGCGTGTGCTGGTCGTGGGCGCCTCGGGGCCCGTACCAGCCATGCTCTCCGACGCTGGCAACGCTGTCGCCGTGGTTGACAAGGATGCCGCAGCCGTTGCTCGGCTCGTCGCGCGTCGTCCCGATATCGGTGGAGTCGTCGGACGGGCTGAGGGACTCCCCCTGCATCCATTGACGTTCGACAGGGTCATCTGTGTGCAGAACCTCCACTCCATGGCACCTGGGCTGGCCTTCGCCGAGTTCGCGAGGGTGCTTGCCGTCGGAGGCGCGCTCGGGGTGATGTACCTGTCGCGTGACGACTCGGTTCCCTGGGTACGACGCCTCGCCACCGCCGTACAGCAGGTGCTCCCGGATGCCATGAAGGGTTCGTACGGTGAGGACTCCCTCGACCATGTCCATCAGTCGTCGTACTTCCCGAGGGTCGAGCACGAGTCGTACCGGCTATGGGTTCCTTCCGACCGGCAGGGCCTGATCGAGATGGCCCTCGCCGCGCCGGGAGCCAGTCGACTCACCCCGGAGGCGAGCAATGACCTGCGGGAAGCGGTTGGGGCTGTGTACGACTCGGCCGCCCGACCACCCGAGCCGCTGCTCCTCCCGTACAAGCTGTCGTGCTGGCGCGCCTGGGTCGACCACAACGAGATGACGGCTGGGATCCCGGTCCGTGCGGACCCCGCCCTTCACATCACGCTCTGAGGCCCCGCCTCGTTCGCGTAGTCTGACGAACAGTCCACACCAGAGGAGCAGCATGTCCGAGAAGCCGGTCCTGCAGCGGGTCACCGAGATCGTCACCGACGCGACCCAGATCGCCAAGGACGAGATCCAGCTGACCGTGGCCAAGATCAAGCCACAGGCCACCGACGCCGGCCTCGGCGCCGGGCTGATCGGTGCCGCCGGTGTGCTCGCGCTCAACACCATCCCGCTGTTCGCCCTGCTCTTCGTGACCCTGTTCAGTTGGCTCTACTCGAACTGGCTGGGAGTCTTCCCGTCGATCGTGCTCGGCTTCCTCACCGAAGCCCTGATGCTGCTGTTGTTGGCCGCCATCCTGGGACTCGTGGGGTACGGCAAGGCGAAGCGGATCAAAGAGGTCAAGCCGACGCTCGAGGAGTCCAAGGCTCGCCTCGTCGCGACCGTGGACCTCGCCAAGGGGGCTGTCGAGTCGGGCAAGCAGAGGGTCGCGGAGCTGGGTACGGCGGACCGTCCGGAGCTCGACCGCACCGCCACCTGACCGCCTGCGCCTCCGACGCACCGAGACCGGGCCTCCGAACGGGCGAGGATCACCCCCACTATGGCCTGGAAGAAGAGCGGTAGTTGCGCTGCCCGCGTGCATGGGCCAACCCTCTCGGCCCGACCGTAGCTCAGGCTGTTGCTGGTGATCGCCCTGGTCACCGGATTTCAGGTCCTCGGCAGCCCGAACGCCGTCGCTGCGGCCGAGATGGAGGTAACCCTCCCTGTTCGCGCAGTGGTGGACCCAGACGCTGGCCAGGTCCTGGTCACCCAGTCGACGACCATCACCCACCGACGACCCACCCAGGGGAACTACTACTACTACCTGGTTGAGTGGGCCACTACCTCCCCACCAGTGCCAGCGACGTCGTCGTGACCTCTGCGGGGCGCCCACTCCGGCTGGCGATCACGCCCGCCCAGAACCCCGGAATGAACCGGGTCACAGCACCGGGAGCACCACGCCCCGGACCGTCAAGGAGGTCCGCGAGGACATCAACCTGGAGACGGCCGGTACGCCGGCCGCCGACGACGCGAGTGCGCTCGAACCGGACTCCGAGTCAGCCGAGCCGGAGGATGCGCGACTCCCAGGGCCGGAGAACGGCTCCGCCGTCGACGTGGGTGCCCAGGAGTAGCGATGCCCCGGTCAGGTTCGGCAGACCATCGGGGAGGGGGATCTCACCGCTGGACCAGTTCGCCAGCACCAGCAGGACCTCGTCGCCCCACGTGCGGGTGAAGCAGAAGAGGTGCTCATCGTGTGGGAGCAGCAGGTCGAAGCGCCCCTCTCGCACCACCGCCAGGTCATGGCGAAGGCTGATCAGAGCGCGGTAGTGGTGGAGCACGGAGTCCGCGTCAGCCCACGCGGCGGCTGCGTTGACCACGTCGTGGTTGGCGTTGACCGGCAGCCACGGGTCTCCCGTACTGAAGCCGGCGTTCGGCGACGCATCCCACTGCATCGGCGTACGGGCGTTGTCACGCGACCGTGACGCCACGTTCGCCAACGCCACGGCCGGGGGCAGCCCCGCGCCGACAGCCACGTCGTACCAGCCCAGTGACTCGATGTCTCGGAACTGCGATCGGTCGGCGAAGGACTGGTTCGTCATCCCCAGCTCTTCGCCCTGGTAGATGTACGGCGTTCCGCGCAGCAGGTGGAGGACGGTGCCAAGCGTCTTGGCCGACGTCACACGATGGTCCGGAGAGTCGTCGCCGAACCTCGACACGATCCTCGGCTGGTCGTGGTTGTTCCAGTACAGCGAGTTCCAACCAGAGGTGGCGAGGCCGTCCTGCCACACCCGGATGTTCTCCTTCAGGTCAGGCAGATGCAACGGTCGTACGTCGAACTTCCCGCCAGGCCCAGAGTCGAGCGACATGTGCTCGAAGTGGAACACCATCGACAGGAACCCAGAGTCACCGTCGGTGTACGTCCGCGCGTGCGCCACGTCGATCGCCACGCACTCGCCGACCGTCAGCAGGTCGTGGCCGTCGAGCACCTCACGCTTCATCTCCCCCAGGAACTCGACCAGGCGAGGACCGTCAGTGACAACGGTCGGGTCGTAGCTCAGCCCTGTTCCGGGTGTCTCGGGTCCGTCTGCCAGCGGAACCGTCTTGGAGATCAGGTTGATCACGTCCATCCGGAAGCCGTCGATTCCACGGTCGACCCACCAGCGCATCATGTCCCACACGGCGGCCCTGACCTCAGGGTTCTCCCAGTTCAGATCTGGCTGCCGACGACTGAACAGGTGAAGGAAGTACTCCCCGGAGCGTTCGTCGTACTCCCATCCAGGACCGGTGAAGAACGAGCCCCAGTTCGTCGGCTCCGCGCCGGGTTCGCCTCCCGTGCGCCCGTCTCGCGGCGCTCGCCACCAGTACCAGTTGCGCTTGTCGGAACTGGGATCGCGAGAGTCGAGGAACCAGGGGTGCTCGTCGGAGGTGTGGTTCACCACGAGATCCATCACCAGCTTGATGCCGCGCTCATGCAGGCCAGCGATGAGCTCATCGAGGTCGGCGAGGGTGCCGAACAGCGGGTCGATATCGCGGTAGTCGGAGATGTCGTAGCCGTTGTCGTCCATCGGTGACCGGTAGACCGGGCTGAGCCACACGACGTCGACACCCAGGTCGCGGAGATGGTCGAGGTGGTCGATGATGCCGCGCAGGTCGCCGATGCCGTCGCCGTCAGAGTCAGCGAACGAGCGGGGATAGATCTGGTAGACGACAGCGCTCTTCCACCAGTCCGAGTCAGGAGGGGCCGATCCCTTGGTCATGTCCCCCATCCTGGCAGCGCCCTGCGACAGTTTTCAGCGGTCCGACCCGGCTTTTTCCTGCCGCGGCACGGCTCAGCGCATGAACCGTGCGGGCACGTCGACCACTCTCGACTCATCCCATGGCCGCTGCCACCCGCCCGCGGTCAGCACAGCGTCGAGAACGTAGGCGGTGAAACCCCACACGTAGAGGTCGTCGTACGAGAACCCTGGCCCCGTTCGCCCCGACGGAGGATGACGCCAGGTGGTTCGGTTCTCTGGAGCGACAAGGTCAGACACGGGCGCCCGTCGTACGGATGCCACCTCCGCGGGGTCGATCCGCAGGACCCCCTGACCGTCCCACCAGCCCACGACGCCATGGACGTGGAAGCGGCTGACGGGGATCTTGGCGGACGGGAGACGACCCAGAACCCCGATCCGATCCGGCTCCAGCCCGATCTCCTCCCAGGTCTCCCGCAAGGCTGCCGCCACCGGGTCCGCGTCACCGGGATCGACAGCTCCGCCGGGAAAGGCCACCTGCCCAGCGTGCTTGCGCAAGGTGGCCGCCCGCTCGATCAGTACCACGTCCGGCAATGCGCTCAGGAGCACCATCACCGCTGCCTCTCGCGCCGTACCGAGCTCAGCGAAGTCGAAGGTGCGGTCGGTGAACGCGGCGGGCAGTTCCGGAGACTCGAGGCCCTGGACCAGCCGGGCAAGGCTGTCGGGGATGGCCGTCACAGCCTCACCCCCAGATGCGTGGCGACCAGGTCCCGGATCTGCTGTTCGGACTCGAACGCGCCCACCTGCCGGTACACCACCCGGCCGGACGCATCCACGAACAGCGTCAGCGGAAGGCCCTTCAGCCCGAGTGCGTCGGGCAGCCGATGCCCGGGATCCTGCACCTGCATGTACGTCCACCCCACCGACTGCGCAAACTCGGCCGCCAGCGCCGGATCCGGATCCGCGGTGTCCACCCCGACCAGGGTCACTCGACCCGAGGCTGCCTTCGCGAACGACGCCAGATGGGGACCCTCCACGCGACACGGCGTGCACCACACCGCCCAGAGATTCACCAGCATTGGTCCCCGCAGTGAGGCCAGCCGAACGGGGCTGTCGCCCCCGAGACAGCGCAGGGTG
>DAOOHL010000189.1:0-5529 GCA_035416185.1 Propionibacteriaceae bacterium
CGCGGCCAAGACGTGGGGAACGCCCGCCACCATCTTCCGGCTGAACTACGCCTGCGAACTGCGGTACGGGGTGCTCGTCGACCTGGCCCACACGATCCTGGCCGGCAACCCGGTCGACATCACGATGCCGGCCGCCAACGTGGTGTGGCAAGGCGATTCGTCGGCCTGGGCGCTGCGCAGCATCGAGCTCGCCTCGACCGATCCCACCATCGTGAACGCGACCGGGCCGGAGATCGTGTCGGTCCGGGCTGCCGCAACGGAGCTGGGTCGGCTGCTCGGTCGCGAGGTGACCTTCACCGGAGCCGAGGCTTCCGATGCGCTGTTGAGCGACTCGAGCGTGCTGCATGCGGCGTACGGATACCCGACCGTTCCCGTACGGACCCTGATGGCGTGGGTGGCCGAATGGGTCGGATCAGGCGGTCGGCAGCTGGCGAAGGCCACCAAGTTCCAGCGGCGAGATGGGGCGTACTGAGATGACACTGCTCGAGACCAGGCAAGCCGAGCTGGCGCTGGTGGACCGGTTCCATGGCGCGGTCATCCCGGCGCACCCGATGGCGCTCGACGGCCAGGGGCGCCTCGACGTGACCTCACAACGGGCACTGACCCGCTACTACCTGGCAGCTGGCGCGACCGGCCTCGCTGTGGGGGTGCACACGACCCAGTTCGAGCTGCACCTGGACCAGACGCTGCTGCGGGATGTCTGGCAGCTCGCGGCGGAGACGGCGCAGGGCGTGGGCGACCCACTGCTCGTCGCGGGTGTGGCGGGCGACGTCGATCAGGCCATCGCCGAGGCGGAGACCGCGCGAGAGCTTGGCTACGAAGCCGTCCTGCTGTCGTCATGGGGGATGTCCGATCGCGGCGACGATGCCACCATCAACCGCGCCCGAGCCGTCGGTGAGGTGCTCCCGATCATCGGCTTCTATCTCCAGGAGAGCGTCGGGGGGCGGCTGCTCGGAGCTGACTTCTGGCGGCGGCTGTTCGACCTGCCGTCGGTGGTGGCGGTCAAGACTGCCCCCTTTGACCGGTACCGCACGAACACGGTGGTCCGTACCCTGCTCGAGCACGAGCGCTGGGATCAGGTCGCGGTGCTCACTGGCAACGATGACGCGATCGTCGCCGACCTCGTCACCCCGTACCGGCACAGCGGCCGCGAGATCCGTGCGACCGGAGGGCTGTTGGGGCAGTGGGCGGTCGGGACGCGCGCGGCGGCGCGGCTGGTCGCCGAGGCCACCGCAGCCGTAGCTGGCGGGAGTGTGCCGAACGAGCTGTTGGCGCTCGGCGCCGATCTGGTCGAGGTCAACGCCGCAGTGTTCGACGTGCTGCACGACTTCGCCGGCTGCGTGCCTGGCGTCAACGAGGTGCTTCGCCAGCAGGGGCTGGTGCAGACCGCCTCAGTCCTCGGCCCGGATCGGCTGTCCCCGGGTCAGGCTGGGCTGATCGCGCAGGTACGAGACTCTTACCCCGACCTGCTCGATGAGGACTTCGTCGCCGAGAACAAGGACGACTGGCTCTCCTGACACCTACGGCGCGTGCCAGGATGGTGCATACCGTGCAACGAACGTTCCAATAATCGGCGACTTGGAGGCTTGTATGTCCCGTCCTCGGATCGCTCTGGTGCTGACCGCCTGGTACGCCAACTCCCACGCCGACGTGCTGGGGCGTCGGCTGATCGAGGGGTACGAATGGCCACCGTGTGTCGACGGGGCGACCTGGGTCGAGCCCCGCGTGGAGGTCGTCTCGGCGTACGTCGACCGACCCGGCCTGCCCACCGATGAGCGGCCCGAGATCGGGGCATCGGTGCTTGCGGGAGCGGGGATCCCCGTGTACGGCACTGTCGCCGAGGCGATGGGCGTGGGCCGTGGCGGGGTCAACGTAGACGGGGTGGTGGTGGTCGGCGAACACGGGGCGTACGGGACCAGCGCGTACGGTCAGACCCTCTACCCCCGGCGCCGGCTGATCGACTCGGCTCTGTCGGCGATGGTGGCCGCGGGCCGCTTTGTCCCGATCTTCAACGACAAGCACCTCGCCTGGGACGTTCGCGACGCGGTCGACCTGTACAGGACCGTACGGCGCCTCGGCGTGCCGCTGCTCGCTGGCTCGAGCGTGCCCATCGCGTGGCGGATCGGGGATCCCGAGTGGCCCCTCGGAGCGAAGATGACGCGGTCGGTGTCGGTCGGCTACTCCTCGTACGACGCCTACGGCGCCCACCTGCTCGAGCTGGCGCAGTCCTACCAGGAGCGCCGCGCGGGCGGCGAGACCGGGGTGGCCGAGGTGCTCACGCTGACCGGCGACCGGGCGCGGGCGGCGTTGGTCGACGGCCGGGTCGATCGTGAGCTGTACGAGGCCGCCCTCGTCGTGGGCGGCGCGGCGCCGCCCGAGAGTGTGACGACCTCAGCCAACGACGATGACCCGATGATCTTCCTCGTCAAGCACCGCGACGGTCTCGAAGCAGCCCACGTGAACCACTTCGCGAGCGGGCGGTTCTCGTTCGCCGCCGCTGGCCCAGACCACCGGGTGGCCGCACGGGCGATGCTCCAGCCGAGCACGCCGTTCTCCCACTTCGTCTTCCTCACCCGGCACGCCGAGAACGTGATGCTGACCGGGCGGGAGAGCTGGCCGTTGGAGCGGGTCCTGCTCACGACCGGCATCCTCGACGCGGCCATGCGCTCGCTGGGTGACGGCACGCATGAGCCCGTGGCGCGGCCGACTCCGGAGCTCGACATTGCCTATGAGCCGTACGACGAGATCACCGACACGGGGATCGGCAGCCCGGTGCCTGACTGGGGAGACGATGGCTGACACCGTCGAGCTCGACGGCACCGATGTGTGGCTGTACACGTCACCCACGGCGATCTACACCAAACGCTCATCGAGAGGGTCGCTGAGCAGCACCGAAGGACGAGGAACGGGAGAGATGAAGCCATGAAGCTTGCTCTTGTTGGGAGCGACAGCAGCCACACGAACAAGTTCGTCGCGAGGTGGGGCGGCCGGCATGAGTTGTTCTTGGCTGAGGCGACCCGACCGCCGGGTGAGCTGACGGCCGATGCGGACGTGGCTTCGGCGATCACCGTGGTCGACTCAGTGGCTGACCTGGTCGGTCGGGTCGATGGCGCTGTCGTGGGGCATCGCCGGGCCACGCAGCATCGGGCGGCAGCCGTACCCCTGCTCGAGGCCGGCATCCCCGTCTTCGTCGACAAGCCGCTCGCCGCGACCATGGGCGATGCCGAGGCGATCCTCGACGCGGCCTCCCGCGGCGGGGTACCGGTCGCCAGCTGGTCGGCGCTGCGCTGGTCGTCAGTGGCGACGGTGGCTGGCCGGATGGGACTGACCGAGCTGCGGCTCGAGGGCCCCGCTGATCCCGAGAGCGAGTTCGGCGGCATCGGCTTCTACGGCGTCCACCTGGCCGACCTCGCCGTTGCGCTGCTGGGCGGGCCGGTGCAGACGGTCGCCGTACGGTTCGACGGCGACGACGTGGTCGCTGACGTCACCATCAACGGGGTCACCGCAACTCTGGTGATGAGCCACCCGTCCGTCGCGCACGGTTTCCGGTTGATCGGGCAGGGCGCGGGGGGCGCCATTGATCGGCCCATCGAGCTGATGTCCGACTACATGTACCCCGTCGCCGACATTGCACAAGAGCTGTTCGCCACCAAGGTGTGGCTGCAGTCTCGCTCTGAGCTGCTCGACGTCGTCAGCATCACCGAAGCCATGGACAAGGCCGTCCAGGCCAGGGGAGGGACCACAAGATAACCACTCACGACCTGCGTCGGTTGCCGACGCACGCGGACGTCGGATCGGCGATGCGGAGATCCGCGTGACATGGGGGTGCAACTCGCGAAGGTCACCGCCGACCGGCTCGCGCAGGAGGTGGCGGAGCTGGTGCTCGCGGCAATGCGCTGCGGCTGTACAGCCGGTTGGGAACGGGTTCCGGTCAGAAACCGCTTCTCGATGGCGATCGGGACGATTCAAAGGCCCGAATCGATCATCGAGAAGCGGGTTTTGACGCACCGGACGACGAGACCCGCGGACCCGTGCCGTTCGTCGACTTCTCCGCCTTCCTCGGCCACTGGCCGTTCAGGGAGGTCCCGCTGACCGACGCGGGCTCGCTGGAGGCAGGTCTGCGGGAGGTGGGGGTGACCCACGCGTGGGTGTCGCCCGTGGCGGCCATCACTCAGCCGAGCCCTGGGCCAGCCAACCAGGAGATGGTCGAGGCGGTCGGCGTTAACACGTTCTTCTCTCCGGTGCCGGTGCTGAACCCACTCCGGCGCGGGGAGGAAGAGCTCGCGTTCTGGGCCCGAGATGACCGGGTGAAGGCGATCCGACTGCTGCCGGGGGCCCACGGCTACTCAGTGGCTGAAGCGGGGTCGCTCGTCTCCGCGGCCGCCAGTGTCGGTATCGCCGTGATCGTGCAGATGAAGGTGCGTGACCAGCGGATCAGCCACCCGTCGTTCATCCTGCCCGAACCGGCGGTGGTGGAGATCCTCGATCTGGACAGGAGCCAGCCAGAGGCGACGATCATCGTTGCGGCAGCCAACTCTGCCCAGATCAGGGAACTGCTCAGCTCGGGGGCGCGGATCTGGTGCGAGACCTCCCACGCTGAGTCGCAGGACACCCTCCGGCACCTGGTGGCTGAGGTCGGAGCCGATCGGCTGCTGCGCGGCACGCACGCCCCGATCCTCGTCCCCCAGGCGATGGCGGCTCGACTGCACGACGCCGCCCCCGACGCGGCCCGCTCGGTGATCGCTTTCGGCGAGAGCTTGCCCATCAGACCCTGATCCACCTGGCGACCCCTGACCGCATGGCCAAGCCTGGCTACAAACGAGCCGGTCTGGCCGGGTCAGATCCCCTTCGGGAGCACGGCTACGGCGATCGGGCGGGTGCACCCGACCAGGACCGGATCTCCCAAGCCGTCGTCGGTGACCGGGAAGAGTGCCACCGAGTCAGAATCGCGGTGGGTGACGGCCAAGGTCTGACCATCCGACGCCAAGGCGGTCGGCCACACCCCACCGCAGGGCACGTCGGCGACGAGTCGGGGAGCGTCACCGCGGCCGTCGTACAGTCCGATCGTGTCGTCGCCCCGGTTGGCCATGGCGATCCAACGCCCAGCCGCCACCAGATCCCCCGGGTAGCTCCGTTCCTCGCTGACCGTGCTGGCTGACGCAGCTGTGCGAGTGGGTGGCGGTTCGAGCAGGCCGACCTCGCTGGTCAGCTCCAAGGCGACCCAGAGCCGCCCGCCAGGGTCAGCCGCAACGTGACGCGGCCCCGACCCGGCCGGGCACTGATAGGCAGCCGACACCGCCCCCGACGCTGGGTCGACTGTCCAGATGGTGTCGGTGCCGAGGTCAGGTACGAGCAGGAGGCTGCCGCGCCAGAACGCCATGTGGGGATGGCAGGCATCCTGCCGCTCATCCGGACCCGGGGCATCGAACGGCAGCGGTACGACAGATCGGACCTGGGTCGGCACCCCATCGGTGAGGTCGATGAACGAGACTGTCCCGCCCACGTAGTTGGCGGTGGCCAGCAGGGCAG
>DAOOHL010000190.1:0-5510 GCA_035416185.1 Propionibacteriaceae bacterium
GCACCGGTCATCTTGCGCAGCGCCTGGCTCATCAGGCGGGCCTGCAGACCGACGTGGCTGTCGCCCATCTCGCCCTCGATTTCAGCGCGCGGCGTGAGGGCAGCCACGGAGTCGATCACGATGACCGACAGTGCACCGGAGCGCACGAGCGTGTCGGCGATCTCGAGCGCCTGCTCGCCGTTGTCGGGCTGCGAGACCAGCAGGTCGTCGGTGTTGACGCCCAGCTTCTTGGCGTAGTCAGGGTCAAGGGCGTGCTCAGCGTCGATGAACGCGCAGATGCCGCCCTGGGCCTGCGCGTTGGCGATCGCATGCAGCGCGACCGTGGTCTTGCCACTGGACTCCGGCCCGTAGATCTCCACCACGCGGCCGCGCGGGAGACCGCCGATGCCGAGCGCGATGTCGAGGGCGATCGACCCGGTCGGGACGACCTCCATCAGCGCGCGGGTGCCCTCACCCAGGCGCATCACCGACCCCTTGCCGTGGGCTTTTTCAATCTGGGCGAGCGCTGCCTCGAGTGCCTTCTCGCGATCTGCCACTGCCATTCTCGTACCTCTCCTCGGGCCCGCCCTCACGCGGGAACTCGTCGTCGAAAAGGACAGTAGGCGGTGCCTACGACACTTTCCCAGCAGCGTGATGCACGCCTGTGGACAGTGGCCCTGCGGTGTCCGTTGGGGACAACTTACCGAACACGTGTTCGAACGCCGTGATCATCCACCGGCGTGTCGCGCGAACGTCAGCGATCCGACGCGGGCAGCTCGAGCATCGCGTGCGCCGCGCGCCACACGACCTTCGCCTCGACGCCCGCAGCGAGCGCTTCCAGAACCGTCCGAGACCCGAGCTCGGTGATCGCGACCTGCTGTGCCCAGGCGCGACAGTACGAGGTGCCGAGCGCCTTGCCCAACCGGTCCCAGAGTTCTGTCTCTCGCACCGTCAGGCGGCCACGGATGCACGGACGGGCAGCACGGTCACCGACGCGTAGGCGTCGAATCGTCGGGCCACATCGTCCATCACGTGTGACATGGGTACGTCGAGCGCTCCGCTGATGGCGGCCAACAGCTCCGACGATGCCTCCTTCTCGCCGCGCTCCACCTCAGAGAGGTAGCCAAGGCTGACCCGTGCCGACGACGACACTTCCCGCAGCGTGCGGCCCTGGCGCGTACGGATGTCGCGCAGGGTGTCGCCGAGGACCTCTCGGAGCAGCGGGTTGGCGTGGCGCTGGGGCATGCGACGACTCTACCTGGCAGGGGAAGACCCAAGGCACGACGCCACGAGACCCAGGGCCATCTCGACGGTCGCCGCCCGTACGGCTGCCCGATCCCCAGGGTGCAGTGCGCGCTGAGCCTGGAACCCGCCCGGCCAGCAGACGGCCACCCAGGCCGTGCCGACCGGGACCGACCCGACCGGATCGGGGCCGGCCACCCCCGTGGTCGCCACCCCGACGTCGGCACCGCAGCGAACCCGCGAACCATCAGCCATTGCCAAGGCGACAGCGCTCGACACGGCCCCTTTGGCGGCCAGCAGGTCATCGGGCACGTCGGCGAGCGTTGCCTTGAGGTCGGTCGCGTACGTGACCAGCCCACCCCGGACAACCGTAGAGGCACCCGGAGGATCGATCAGCGCGGCAGCCAACAGCCCGCCAGTCAGCGACTCGCACGTGGCGATCGTCCAGCCCTTGTCCGCCAGGAGGTCGAGGACCGCCCGCGCCTGGTCCACAACGTGGCTCGCGGTCCGGGTCACGAAGCCGAGTCCACCGGCGGCGCGACGGGCGCCCCGTCGGGCTGGATCGGCTGAACCGACCCGGCCTGCTCCGCCAGCCAGCGGCGACGCATCTTCCACGCCTCCCAGAGGTAGTCCACGCCGGTGACCACGGTCAGGATCACCGCGGCCCCCATCAGCACCACGGCACCCATGTGCAGGACCTCGGGCAAGGGGATCAGGTAGGCCGTCAGCGCCAGCGTTTGCAGGAAGGTCTTCGCCTTGCCGCCCCGGTTCGCGGCCATCACGCCGTACTTGAGGATCACGAACCGCAGCAGCGTGATGCCCCACTCGCGCACCAGCACGACGATCGTCACCCACCACGGCAGGTCGCCGACCACGCTCAGCATCACGAAGGCCATGCCGGTGAGCGCCTTGTCGGCGATCGGGTCCCAGAGCTTGCCGAAGGAGGTGACCAGCCCGTACGCCCTCGCGACCTTCCCGTCGATCAGGTCGGTGATGCTGGCGACCACGAACACCGCGGCGGCGGCCCACCGGTGCACCGGCGAGGCCGGGTCGGCGAGGAAGACCCATGCCATCACCGGTACGAGCGCGAGGCGGAACGCGGTGAGCACATTGGGCACGTTGAGCGTGCTCGGCTCCTGCTTCGCTTCAGTCGTCACAGCTCTCCCGGGACCGCCGTCAGGTCGATACCTTCCGAGTCTGTCACGACGCAGGTGACGATGTCTCCGACTGCGAGCGCCCGAGCCTCTCCTGACACGCGAGTCACCCCGTCATCAGGCCCTTGCTGAGCGGTTCGACCGGTCCAGGTGTCATCCTCGTACGACTCGACGAGCGCCTGAACCGACTCCCCCACCCGCTCGGTGGCGCGCTCCTCGTTGAGCATGAGCGCGAGATCAGCCACGGTCTCGCGACGGGACTCGATCTCGTCGTCATCGACGTGACCGTCGAGGTCCACCGCTTCGGTGGTCTCCTCATCGGAGTAGGCGAACACGCCGACCACATCGAGGCGAGCCGCCACGAGGAAGTCCTTCAGCGTGTCGACATCTGCCTCGGTCTCCCCAGGGAACCCGACGATCACGTTGGAGCGGATGCCGGCCTGCGGGTCGTACGAACGGATCTTCTCGATCAGCGCCAGGAACGAGTCTGGGTCACCGAACCGGCGCATCCTCCGCAGCACGCTCGCCGACGCATGCTGGAACGGCAGGTCGAAGTACGGCAGCACCTTCGCAGTCGAGAACATCGTCTCCAGCAGGGAGGGCTTCACCTCAGCGGGTTGCAGGTACGACAGCCGTACCCACTCCAGGCCGTCCACGTCGGCCAGACCACGCAGTAGGGTCTCGAGCGCGCGCGGGTCGCCGAGGTCCTTTCCGTACGACGACGTGTTCTCACTGACCAGGAACACCTCCTTGACGCCCTCGTTGACCAGCCAGCGGGCCTCGTTGACGATCTCCTCGACCGGGCGCGAGAGGTAGGAACCCCGAAACCGCGGGATCGCGCAGAAGGCGCAGCGGCGGTCACAGCCGGAGGCAATCTTCAGCGGCGCCATCGGTCCCGATCCGAGCCGTCGCCGGATCAGGATCGGCCCCGATGCCGGGGCGTGACCGGGCACCTCCACACCGACTGCAGCGCGCGGCCGCGCGACGGGGGTCAGCGGCAGCAGCTCGCGACGATCGCGCGGCACATGAGCCTCGGGCTTGGCGCCGTGCAGGATCGCGTCGACCCTGGTCGCGATGTCGGCGTAGGCGTCGAAGCCCAGCACCGCGTCGGCTTCGGGCAGAGCGTCAGCCAGCTCACGGCCGTACCGCTCCGCCATGCAGCCCACCGCGACCACCGCCTTCGTCACGCCGCCCGACTTGAGCCGGGACGCCTCGAGGAGGGTGTTGATCGAGTCCTGCTTGGCGGCGTCGATGAAGCCGCAGGTGTTGACCAGGACCGCCTCGGCGTCGCCAGGCTCATCGACCAGCTCGAAACCGCCGGTGGCCAGCCGCCCGGCCAGCTCGTCGGAGTCGACCTCGTTGCGGGCGCAGCCCAGCGTCAGCACGTGCACGCGGGTCGGAGATGTCACCTGGCGAACCTATCTCAGTTGCCCAGTCGCGCCCCCACTACTGTGCGCGGGTGACGATCACGCCCGCGACCCGGATGGGACTCTCCATCGCCGCGGCGGTGGGGGTGTACGGCGTGTCGTTCGGCGCGCTCGCCGTCGCCAGCGGGCTCACCGTGTGGCAGACGCAGGTCTTCTCGCTGCTGATGTTCACCGGAGGTTCGCAGTTCGCCTACATCGGCGCGGCGGGTGGCCCGGCAGGAGCGGTCTCGGCGCTGCTGCTCGGCGTACGGAACCTCGTCTACTCCGCCGAGCTCAAGGGTCAGCTCCGGCCTCGACCGGCGATGTGGCCGGTGTACGCACAGCTCACGATCGACGAGTCGTTCGCCACTGCGGTCGCGCAGGAGACCACCGACGAGAAGAAGCGCGGCTTCTGGACGGCCGGGTTGGGCATCTACGTCGCGTGGAACCTCTTCACCTTGCTGGGAGCGCTGGTGGGTGACTGGCTGGGCAGCCCGAAGGTGTACGGGCTCGATGGTGCCGCGGTCGCTGCGTTCCTGGGTTTGCTCTGGCCACGGCTGAAGAACCGCGACGCTGTCGCCGTCGCCGTGATCTGTGCGGTGGTCACGATCGCCCTGGTCCCTGCACTGCCAAACGGCGTTCCCCTGCTGGTGGCGGCCGCTGTAGCTGCCGCCCTGGGGATTGGCCGGTTCAAGCTGCCGGGCAGAGAGGTTCGCCCATGAGCGGCTGGAGCTGGATCCTGCTGGCCTGCATCGGCTGCTACGCGCTGAAGCTGTTCGGCTATCTCATCCCCCTGGCCTGGGTCGAGCACCCGGTCGTGGCACGGGCGACGACGGCGATGACCGTCGGGCTGCTGGCCTCCCTGGTGGCGCTCAACACCCTCACCGACGGGGGCCGGATCGTGCTCGACTCGCGGCTGGTGGGTCTCGCTGCCGCGGCGGTCGCACTGAAACTCCGAGCCCCGTACATCGTGGTGGTGGTGCTGGGCGCCGTCGCCACCGCGGTGGCCAGACTGGTCGGCCTGCCCTAGGCGACCCGCGTGGCCGACAGGAAGGCGACCGGCAAGAACATCTCGTGCCTCGTCAGAGACGTCCTTAGGCGTGAAGTGCTGAGGGTTGGTCATCGTTGGTTTCCCTTCTGGTTGCCTTCGGCCCACCTAGGCTTCCGGGGTTCACCCCCGTGGTTCCTCACCCTCGAGGTAGACCGCCGCGACCCAGGCTGCCCACGCCTCGCCGTGTTCGGCTAGAGCCTCCCGTACGCCCGGAGGACGCAGCATGGCGAGGGCGTCGGCGTCGTCCCACGCGAGCCGAACCGTCTCGTACGACCCTCGTTCCGGCTCGCTGAGCTCATGCCCAGTGCGCAATGACAGGTCGATGTGGTCGAGGACGGCGAGGTGGAAGGTAGCCGTACCACGCGGGTCCGGCGACGACACGATCACAGCAGGACCGACACGGACGACGGCTCCCACCTCCTCGGCGCACTCCCGTTCGACTGCCTGAACCGAGTCCTCGCCCGGCTCGATCGCTCCCCCCGGAGTCACGAGGTACGGAGACCAGCCCGGCCGGGTCCGTCTGATCAGCACGAGCCTGCCCTCCTCGTCGAAGAGCAGCGCCCGAGCCGTGTCGCGCCTCGCGGGCTCCGTCACACGGGCCACCAGCCGTCATCGCGGAGCTCGAGGCCAGGGGTGTCGAAGACTCCGTACACCCGCTGCGACCGCTCCGGCCCCAAC
>DAOOHL010000191.1:0-1727 GCA_035416185.1 Propionibacteriaceae bacterium
TCACGATGGCGACCACGCCCGCGACGATGCTGACCAGCCGCTGGTGGGTGAGCAGCACTGCTCCGAGCCCGCCAGCCAGCGCGCCGGTCACGACGAAGACGGCCGCGATGCCAGCGACGAACAGCGAGGTGCCCGCCAGCATCCGACTCCGAGACACCTTGCCGCTGGCTACGTCGGCGGCGCCCAGACCGGTGGCGTACGACAGGTAGCCCGGCAGCAGCGGCACGACGCATGGTGAGAAGAACGACACCAAGCCGGCGAGCACAGCGACCGGGGCGGCGATCAGCACCGTGCCTCCCATCGCGTTGGTCACCCAGCCAGCGATGTCCATGTCACTTTCCGCTCGCGACGTCGTTGACGACCGTGACCAGGGTCAGCTTCGTCGTCTCGCCGATGATCCGGGCCGCGATCCTGCCCTGCTGGTCGATCACCAGCGTGGACGGGATGCCGTTGGGCGGCACCTGGCCCTGCAGCTTGAGCACCTGCTCGCCTGCGGGGTCGTACAGGGAGGGGTAGGTGACGCCGAACGACCGGTTGAACGCCTTCGCCTGCGCAGGGTCAGGGTCGCGGGTGTTGATGCCGACGAACCTTGCCACGGCTGCGGTCTCCACCGACGCTGCCTGCAGGTCGGCGGCCTCCTTGCGGCACGGGGCGCACCACGATCCCCACACGTTCAGGACGATCACCTTGTCGGCAGCCTCAGCGGTGGAGAAGGTGCCGCCATCGATCGTCGTTCCGGTCAGGATCGGCGCGGTGGGTCGCTTGTCCGGCGGGATCAGCGTGACGGGGCTACCACCGCCGCCAGCGGAGACGTAGCCGCTGTCGGTGGCCGCCGTACCGCAGGCGCTGAGCCCCGTGACGGCCACGGCACTGACCCCTGCTGCTGCTCCCAGAAATGCGCGTCGTCGCATCACGCGCCCGGACGGAAACGACCGGACTTCCCAGCCTTGACGGGCAGGAGGTCGGTAGCAGGTTCGGCGTAGTTGACGCGGGAGATGCGGCCGTCGACGACGGTGAAGGAGGTCACGCTGGCCAGCGTGCACCGCCGGCGCCGCGGATCATGGACGAGCCGGCGGCCCTCGGCTTGGGAGCGCAGCATCCAGATCGGCAGCTGGTGGCTGACCACGATCGCGCGGTTTCCGTCGCCAGCAGCCGCTGCGGAGTCGATGACGGCGGCCTGCATGCGGCGGACGATGTGCCGGTACGGCTCGCCCCAGCTGGGCCGGAGGGGGTTGCGCAGGTGCCACAGCGACGACGGCTTGAACAGCACAGCGTTGCGCGGACCGAAGATCTTGCCCTCGAAGACGTTGGCGGCCTCGACAATGCGCACGTCGACGGTCGGCTCGTGTTCAGGGTAGACCGCGTTGATCGGCTCCATCGTCTCGCGCGCCCGCTCCAGCGGCGACACCCGCAGATGGGTCACGGGGAGCCCGGAGAGGTGCTCGGCGACCCGCTCGGCCATCTGCCTGCCGAGTGCCGAGAGATGGAAGTCGGGAAGTCGCCCGTACAGCACCTTGTCGGGGTTCTCGACCTCGCCGTGTCGTACGACGTGCACGATCGACTCGGCCACACCACTCCTCAACTAGCCCGGACTGTGCCGTCACTCTACCCGCGAACCAATCCCCCTCCCCACGCCAGGCCGAGACACCGCACCGAGGCCGGCGCAGGCAGGTTGTTCCGAAAGGCACCCAAATCACGGGTCCGCGTTGACTATGGTGCCTTTCGGA
>DAOOHL010000191.1:1827-5491 GCA_035416185.1 Propionibacteriaceae bacterium
ACGAAAATCACCGGTCCGCGGTGACTATGGTGCCTTTCGGAACGAAAATCACCGGTCCGCGGTGACTATGGTGCCTTTCGGAACGAAAATCACCGGCCCGCGGTGACTATGGTGCCTATCGGAACATGGGCGGAAGTAGCGCGTTGGCCAGCCCGGGCGAGCAGGGCTTCGAGCTCGGCCGACAACGCAGGCATCAGATCGGTGTGGTCGGTCAGGTCGACCCAGCGCAGGTCGTCGGACTCGTCGGAGATCTTCTCCTGAGCCCCGTCTGGCGCACGAACGAGGAACCGTACGTCGTAGTGCCGGGTCGGCGGCGAGCCCTTGCAGGTGATCGGGTGGCAGGACAGATCGAGCGGTACGGGGTCTGCCACCAGACCCTCGATCCCGGACTCTTCCGTCGCTTCTCGGAGGGCCGCGGCCACCAGCGACTCGTCGTCCTCGAGATGACCGCCGAGCTGCAGCCACCGGCCCACCCGAGGGTGGAGCGTCAGCAGCACTCGCTCCCCCGCCGCGTCGACGACCACGGCGGAGGCAGTGATGTGCCCGGGCGTGCAGCTCCTCAGACACGCGTCGTCACGTGCCAGCAGGAACCCCAGGAACGCCTCTCGCAGGGATGCCTGGCCGGGGTCGTCCGGAACCCAGTCGGTCAGCACCCGGGTGACGTCGGCGTGGAGCGACATCGGGCCTCAGGTCTGCGCAGAAGGCCGGGCGGCGAGAGAGACCGCGACCTCGGCGCCATTCGTCCCGAGCGCCTCGACAGCCGCCTCGCAGACAGCCGCCGCGGCGTACCCGTCCCAGCTCGTCGCCGCCAGGGCATCGATGTTGTCGCCCCGCCGCACCGCGTCCACCCAGGCCTGCACCTCGATGTCGTACGCGGTGGCAAAGCGCGGCCGGAAGTCAGCCACATGGCCGCCGCCCCAGGTCAGCGCCGTTGTGTGGGAGGTCATCCGGCCCACCTCAAGCCCGATCGTCGCGATGCCCTTGCTCGCCAGCACCTCGGTACGGACCTCGTACCCGGCGTTGGTGTTCACGTACAGCTCGTCGGTCACCAGCCGCCCCGACGCCATGGTGAACAGGATCAGCATCGGGTCGTGGATGTCGTTGGCGCGGTTGGGGCCGGGCTTGGGGAGGATCACCCGTACGCCGGTGATCTCCTCGTCGAGCACGAACCGGGCCACGTCAACCTCGTGGACGGCTGAGTCGAACACCACCGCACGGTCAGAGCCGTTGCCACCCGACGACGCGTTGCGGTGCTTGCAGTTGACCAGAATCGGCTCGCCCAGGTCCCCGTTGCGGAGGGAAGCGACGAGGGCGGCGTACTCCGGGTCGTAGCGGCGCATGAAGCCCAGCGTCAACAGGGGCTTGGCGAGCGCGGCCTCGGCCTCGACGATCCGGTACGCGTCGGCCGCCGTCGTGGCCAGCGGCTTCTCGCACAGCACGGGCTTGCCAGCCTCGAAGCAGGCCAACGCCTGCTCGGCATGGAACGCCCCCGGCGACACGATCATCACCGCGTCGACGTCGTCGGCTCGGATCGCCTCGAATGCATCCGTGGCGACCCGCGCCCCAGCTCCCGCCGCGACCTCGGCCGCCCTGGCCTGGTCGTAGTCATAGACAACCGTGACCGTCGCCCCCTTCGTGCGACGGGTCAGCCGGTCGACGTGGTCGGCCCCCATGATCCCCGTGCCGATCACAGCCACCCGAAGGTCGGCCATCTGTCTCCCCTTGTCTTCTTGTTGCTTCGTTCTCTGTGGTAGCGGTCAGCTCGTGGGTGTCAGGTACGACCGCTGCCGCAGCTTGTTCTTCTCGTAGGTGGTCCGCGCCTCCGCCGTGCTGTCGATGGCAGAAGCCTCGGCGACCGGCACCTCCCACCACGACTCCGAGGTGGGCGCGTCGACGAACGGGTCGGTGACGACGTGCACGACCGTCGTGGTGTCGGCCGCCTTCGCCGCCTTCACCGCTGCGCTGAGCTCGTCGAGGGTGCGCGCCTCGATGACATCAACCCCGTACGACCGGGCGTTGGCCACGAGGTCGACGCCGACGAACTCGCCGTCCAGCCGCCCGGACGTACCACGGCGGCGGTAGCGGGTGCCGAGCCGCTGCGAGCCCAGCGACTCCGACAGGGCGCCGATCGACGCGAAGCCGTGGTTCTGCACGATCACGACGACGATCTTGATACCTTCCTGCACCGCCGTCGCGAGCTCACTCGACAGCATCAGGAACGACCCGTCGCCGACCATGACGATGACATCGCGGTCGGGTTCGGCGAGGGCCACGCCCAGGCCGCCGGCAACCTCGTACCCCATGCACGAGAAGCCGTACTCGACGTGGTAGCCCTTGGCGTCGCGCACCTGCCACATCTTGTGCAGGTCGCCCGGCATCGAGCCTGCCGCGCAGACAACCACATCAGTCGGGTCCGACGCCTCGTTGACGACGCGGATGACCTGGTTCTGGTTCATCAGCTCGACGCCGGGGGTCGGTGCCGTCGCATCAGCGAGGATGTCGTTCCAGCGCTCCTTCTCGGCCGCCGCCAGCGCGGTGTAGGTCTCGTCGACGTGGTAGTCGCCGACCGCTTCGGTGAGGGCCTCCAGAGCTGCCCGGGCGTCGGCGGTGACCGCGAGGCCGGAGTGCTTGTGCGAGTCGAGCGGGGCGACGTTGATCGTCACAAACTTCACGTCCGGGTCGGCGAAGGCTGTCCGCGATGCCGTGGTGAAGTCCGAGAAGCGGGTGCCGATGCCGATGACCAGGTCGGCTGTCCGGGCAAAGCGATTGGCCGCGGTCGTGCCCGTCGACCCGACCGCACCCAGGCAGGTGGGCTCGTCATCGACCAGCGCGCCCCGACCGGCCTGCGACTGCCCGACGCAGATGCCGGTCTGCTCCGAGAACGCACGGAGGGCGTCGACCGCGCCGGAGTAGTGCACCCCTCCGCCAGCCACGATCAGCGGGCGCTCGGCCGCGCGGATCAGGGCAGCCGCCTCCTCGATCACCGCCGTCTCGGCGGGCGGGCGAGCCACCCGCCACGTGCGATCGGCGAACAGCTCGACCGGCCAGTCGTACGCCTCAGCCTGCACGTCGTGCGGGAAGCAGACGGTGACCGCCCCGGTCTCGACCGGGTCGGTGAGCACGCGCATCGCGTTCAGCAGCGCCGACGGCAGCATCTCGGGCCGGGTGATCCGGTCGAAGTAGCGCGAGACCGGCCGGAAGGTGTCGTTCACCGACACGTCGCCCGCCTGCGGGTCTTCGAGCTCCTGCAGCAGCGGCTGGGCCGACCGAGTGGAGAACGAGTCGGACGGCAGCAGCAACACCGGAAGCCGGTTCACGGTGGCGAGCGCCGCTCCGGTGACCATATTGGTCGCGCCCGGGCCGATCGAGCTCGTACAAGCCCAGACCTGCAACCGGTCCTTCGCCCGCCCGTACGCCACCGCCGTGTGCACCATGGCCTGCTCGTTGCGAGCCAGCACGTACGGCAGAGCGTCCGGATCCTCCAGCTCCGACTCCAGCAGCGCCTGCCCCAGTCCGGCGACGTTGCCATGGCCGAAGATGCCGAGCACCCCAGCGAACAGTCGCTGACGCTGGCCGTCGCGGGTGACGTACTGGTGGGTGAGGAACCGGATCGTCGCCTGGGCGACGGTCAACCGGATGGTGTCGGACATGGGGCCAATCTAGC
>DAOOHL010000192.1:0-5466 GCA_035416185.1 Propionibacteriaceae bacterium
TTCCGGTAATCCTTGTCCCTGTCCAGCCCGCAGGCGCGCAGGGCACGGTCATCGGACGCGATCGGCGCCCGGTTGAAGAGGATGATCGGCTTCTCGCTCGTGAGTGGCCCACTCTCACGGCAGGCAGCCTCGATACCCAGCGCGGTTCGTTCCGGATCCAAGGCCGAGTACCACGCCTCGCCCACGGTCCGGCCGTTCACGACCAGCACCCAACCAGCGAGCTCGTCGAACGCCATCATCCGGCGGCCAGGTTCCCGTGTCCAAGGCCGGAGCGCCTCCACATACGCTGCCACGTCGGCCGCCACGGACGGGTCCAGCCTGATGGAGGTCAGAACAGGAACGTCACGGACTGCAGCCGTTGTTCCACTGGCTGGGGTCGTGCGGTAGGGGACGTACCAGGTTCCGGTCACTGCCGCCGCGGTGGACGAGCTGACCATGAGGACCGCGATCGCGGCCGCGCACACCCAAGCCGCCCACGTGCTTTCGACCGAGATCCCTGACCACACCCAGATCACCAGTGCCAGCCACGGTGCGTAGCAGCTGACCGCGAGGTAGAGGATCGGGTTGCCTGTTCCCGCCGCTTGCAGCACTGGCAGCAGCACCAGGAGCAGTACGACAGCAACCTCTCCGAGGCGAGGCCCTACCTGCACCGACCGTACGGAGTCCCTGAGGCGGGACCGATGGCCAGCCCGGAGCCCGTCCCACACGTGAGCGAGCGCAGAGGACACCCACAGCAAGGCTGCGAGCACAATGCCAGCGGTCACCACCGGGAGGAAGTCGTTCAGATGGATGGTGCCACCCCAGTACGCGCCATCTCGAAGGAGGGGGAAGGAGCACACGGCCAGGGTGGCCAGCGTGGCCATCACCCCGATGATGGTCAGGACCCGACCTCGGAGGAACGGGGCGGCCACACAAGCGAGGACGAATGGCCACCAGGTGGTCAGGATCTGGACCACCGTCCAGATCGTCGAGTCCGCATACATGGCCACAAGCGAGCGCGGGGAGTTGGTGGCCGCGGCAACGAGCCGGTTGGTCTCCACCATCTGGCTGGCGACCCGGTCGAGCGAGGCGATGGCCACCTGGAAGACCACCGCTGTAGCCAGCAGCGACGCGAGGAATGGGGCAACCACCCTGACCACTCCCCGCCGACCCAACGGCAACACGACCACCACGGCCACCACTGCGAGTGAGCCCAGGGTGACCACCGCTGAGGCCCATTTGGTCAGGAGCATGGTGAACGCGACAGGCGCGATGGCGCCCCCGACCAGCCAGGAGGGGAGCCGCTGCAGGTTGGCGCTGCGGGAGAGTTCCAGGACGCCCGCGGCCACAAGGAGCGCGCCGAGGGCGGCGACATCGTTGTAGCCCGGGCTCTTGGGCAGCCAGCTCATCGCCAAGCCACCGATGGCGGTCACGAGAAGCACACCGGCAGCTGTCCAGAGTCCTGACAGCCTGCCCCACTCGCGGTGAGTACCGAGCCACCGCATGAACGCCCAGCCGAACCCAGCATTCGCCACGACCACAGTCGCGATCCGGAAGACACGCAGCCCAGCGATGTCATAGCCGAGCATCTGGTAAATCGGTCCATAGAAGTACTGGACACCGGAGAAGGCACGCGTGTCCGTGCTCCACCAGCGATAGGACAGCAGGTAGAAGCTCTCATCCGAGAGGTCGAGCCCGCGGGGGGCAGCCACAGCCGCAACCACGATCCACAGGACCAGCAGTGCCCCTCCGATCCCGGCCACTACTCGCAGCACCCAGGCAGCAAGCGAGCTCTGAGAGGAACTGGTCTCGGCCTCGATCAATGGACCACCGCTCACGTTCGCAGCCACCGGACCAGCCGGGCGTGCCCAGGGAGGCACGACGCTGCTCGACGACGGGGTGGCACGCCGCTCACTGTAAGGAGTCGCTCACACTTCCGCAAAGCAACGCCCCGCTCCCGTCGCGCTGACTAGCAGGGGAGAATCAGGCGTACGGCACGGGCTCACCCAAAGCGAGGCTGGCCACGTACGACCCGATCTCGAGGGATGCTGTGGCCGCGGGCGAGGGCGCGTTCAGCACGTGGACCTGGCGGTTCGTGCGCTGGATGATGAAGTCGTCGGCGGTCGAGCCGTCCCGCAGCAGAGCCTGTGCCCGGATGCCAGCGCCAGCCCGACGGATGTCGCTCTCGCGGATCGACGGCACGAGCTGAGCCAGCGAGCGGGCGAAGAGTCGCCGCGACCACGACCGGGTGTACTCCTTGACCCCGGTCAGCAACTGCTTGCGCGCCAGCCGGAGGAAGCCCGGGTAGGTGACCGACTCGACGGTCTCCTTCACGTTGATCGTGCCCCAGGTGTAGCCCTCCCGCGCGAACGCGAAGACAGCGTTTGGACCGGCATGGCGCGACCCGTCGATCATGCGGGTCAGGTGCACACCCAGGAAGGGCAGCTCCGGGTCAGGCACCGGGTAGATGAGGTTGTTCACCAGGTAGTGCTTGTCCTCGTGCAGCTCGTAGTACTCACCGCGGAACGGCACGATCTGCACGTCTGGCTCGAGCCCGGCCAGCCGGGCGATCTTGTCGCACTGCAGGCCAGCGCAGTTCACCATCGCGTCGGCGGAAACAGTGCCCTTCGTGTGTTCGACGATCACCCGGCCCGACTCCTCGACGATCCCGATCGCGGCGGTGCCCTTCAGCAGGGTGGCCCCCGCAGCCGCGGCCAGCTCGGCGTACTTCCTGGTCACCGCTCCGTAGTCGATGATGCCGGTGCTCTTCACGTGCAGCGCCTCGACGCACGATACGTACGGCTCGTACTCCCGCGCCTGCTGCGGCGTCACTCGCTCCAAGGGCGTGCCGTTGGCGATGCCGCGCTCCTCGAGCTTGCGCAGCTGCGGCACCTCCTTGGCCGACGTGGCGACGATGAGCTTGCCGCAGATGTCGTACGGGATCCCGTGCTCCTCGGCAAACTCGGTCATAGACCGGTTCCCCGCCACGCACATGCGGGCCTTGAGGGAGCCGGGCTTGTAGTACGGCCCGGCATGGATGACGCCCGAGTTGCGGCCGGTCTGATGGGGAGCCCAGTGGTCCTCCTTCTCCAGCACTGTTACCGCCACGCCGCGCTGGGTCAGTCGTAGCGCCGTCGCCAGTCCGACGATTCCGCCGCCGATGATCGCGACGCTGCGTGGCTCCATGACTCCTCTTCCTACGACGACCCGACCTCGACGACCTGCCCTGGCATCGTACGGCCCACCGATCAGTCGACCGGACCGGCCACACGAGGCTCGGCTGAAGGTTGTGCCGAGTCGCGGGCACTAGGATGTCTGGCGCATGCACTCCCACGAACGAGAACTCCGCAGAGGAGAGAGATGACGATCCCCCTCGGCCAACCGACCGTCGGCCAGGCCGAGCTTGATGCGATCGCACGGGTTTTCGAGACCCACTGGCTCTCGGGTGCCGGACCCACCTGCAAAGCCTTCGAGGACCGGTTCGCGACGGTGGCGGGCACGACCCACGCTCTCGCCACCAGCAACTGCGGCTCGTCGCTCCACCTCGCCTGCCTCGTGCTGGGCTGCGGCCCGGGCGATGAGGTGATCGTCGCCGACTACACCTTCCCCGCCACCGGTCATGCCGTCGCGTGGACCGGCGCGACGCCCGTCTTCGCTGACATCCGGCCCGACACGTGGTGCGTTGACCCGGCGGCTGTCGAGGCGTCGATCACGGAACGTACGGTCGGCATCATCGCGGTCGACGTCTTCGGGCAGCCCGCCGACTACGCCGAGCTGAGGGCGATCGCCGACCAGCACGGCCTGTGGCTCGTCGAGGACGCCGCCTGCTCGGCCGGTGCGTCCTACCAGGGCCGCCCCGCGGGTTCGCTCGCCGACATCGCCTGCTTCTCGTTCCATGGCCGCAAGGGCATCACCGCTGGTGAGGGCGGCACGCTCACCACCAGCAACCCAGAGTGGGCCGACAAGGCCCGCAAGCTCCACACGTACGGCATTGCCCCGGCCCTGAGCCGCGAGGGGTCCAACGACCTGCCCGTGCCGAGCTTCGACGCGCTGGGCTACAACTACCGCATGTCCGACGTGCAGGCGGGCATCATGCTCGCCCAGCTCGACCGACTGCCCGACCTGGTCGCCTCGCGTCAGGCCCGGGCTGCGCAGTACCACGAGCTCCTCGCAGACGTCGAGGGCGTCAGCGCCCCGGTGGCGCTCGACGACCGTACGCACCCCTGGCAGTCGTACGTCGTGACCCTCGACCACGGTGTCGAGCGCGGCAAGGTCGCCGAGTACCTCAAGGCCAACGGTGTGCAGTGCAACATCGGCACGTACGCCTCGCATGTGCAGCCGATCTACGGCTTCGATCGCAGCCTGCCCGTCTCGGCCGACCAGTGGACCCGCCACCTTGCCATCCCCATGCACGCCAACCTCACCGAAGACCAGGTGTCGCAGGTCGTCTCGACCCTCGCCGCCGCACTCCGCAGCTGACCCGAAAGGCACTTCACATGACCAAGACCGTCCTCGTCACGGGCGGGGCCGGCTTCATCGGCCTGCACGTCGTCCCCATGCTCCTCGAGAAGGGTTACGACGTCCGCATCTTCGACAACATGTTCCGAGGTGACCGGGAGGCCGTGAACGAGCTCGCCAAGACCGGTCGGGTCACCCTGGTCGACCAGGACGTCCGGTACGGCGGCGCCCTCCACGCGGCCATGGCTGGCTGCGACTCGGTGATCCACCTGGCCGCGGTGTCGATCAACAAGTCGGTGGCCGACCCGTACGAGTCGATGGACATCAACACGATCGGCACCCACAACGTGCTGGCCGCCGCTGCCGACCACAAGGTGCGTCGGGTCGTCTTCGCCTCGTCGGCGTCGGTGTACGGCGACCCCGACGAGCTGCCGATGCACGAGGACAGCAAGCTCAAGCCGCAGACCCCGTACTGCATCAGCAAGCGCACGGGCGAGGATCTGTGCGCCTACTACGAGCGTCGCGCGGGGCTGTCGTGGATCGCGCTCCGGTTCTTCAACGTGTACGGCGAGGGCCAGAAGACCACCGCCTACTACACGTCGGTGATCAACCACTTCGTCAACCGGCTGAAGAACGGCGAGCCGCCGGTCATCGACGGTGAGGGCAAGCAGTCGATGGACTTCATCCACGTGCACGACATCGCCCGCTCGGTCGTCATGGCCCTCGAGGCCGAGCAGGACAACGTGGTCGTCAACGTCGGTACCGGCATCGACACCTCGATCGCGGATCTCGCCCACATCCTGATCGACGCTGTCGGGGTGGACGTCGAGCCGATCTTCAACCCGCGCAAGGTGCTCGTGTCGCGCCGCGCCGCTGACACCACCCGGGCGAAGGAGGTGCTCGGCTTCGAGCCGACCATCGACGTGCGCACCGGCATGACGAACCTGATCCGGAACAGCTGACGTACGGTGGTCGCCGAGCCCGAGCCGTTCACAGGGCCGTTCCCGCCCAACAAGTACCACCCGCTGG
>DAOOHL010000193.1:0-5454 GCA_035416185.1 Propionibacteriaceae bacterium
GCCATGGGGGCCAGGCAGTTCGTGGTGCACGAGGCGTTGGAGATGATGGTGTGCGCGGCGGGATCGTACTTGTCGTCGTTCACGCCCATCACGATCGTGATGTCCTCGTTCTTCGCCGGGGCGGAGATGATGACCTTCTTGGCGCCAGCAGCGATATGCGCCTGTGCCTTCTCGGCATCAGTGAAGAAGCCGGTGGACTCGATCACGATCTCGACACCCAGCTCGCCCCAGGGGAGGTTGGCCGGATCACGCTCGGCGAAGGCCTTGATCTCCTTGCCGTCGGCGGTGATCGAGTCGTCGTCGTAGGTCACCTCACCTGGGAAGCGGCCGAGGATCGAGTCGTACTTCAGCAGGTGGGCCAGCGTCTTGTTGTCGGTGAGGTCGTTGACGGCGACGACCTCGAGGTCAGCGCCGGACGCGACGAGCGCGCGGTAGAAGTTGCGGCCGATGCGGCCGAAACCGTTGATGCCAACCTTCACGGTCATGAGGGCTCCTTATTGCCGGGGCGTGCAGACGCTCCCGATAGGCGTTTGGACAGTGCCCAGCCTACTGACATCGAAACCGTCGCGCCGAACCGGGTCCCGGTTTGGTCAACGGCTGGTCAGTCCTCGTCGTCCTCGTTGAGCGCGGCGTCGGTGCCAGGCACCCCGAGCTCCTGGGCACGTCGGTCAGCGGTGGCGAGCAGCCGGCGGATACGCCCGGCAACAGCGTCCTTGGTCAGCGGCGGCTCGTGCAGGGCACCCAGCTCCTCCAGCGACGCCTGCTTGTGGGCCAGGCGCAGCAACCCGGCAGAGCGAAGATGCTCCGGAACCTCGTCGGCGAGGATCTCCAATGCGCGCTCCACGCGGGCACCCGCGGCCACGGCCGCCCGGGCAGACCGGCGCAGGTTGGCGTCGTCGAAGTTTGCGAGCCGGTTCGCGGTGGCCCGTACCTCACGGCGGATCCGCCGGTCCTCCCAGGTCAACATCGTCGAGTGGGCGCCCAGGCGGGCCAGCATGGCGGCGATCGCGTCGCCGTCGCGGATCACGACGCGGTCGACTCCCCGTACATCGCGGGCCTTGGCGGGGATGCCGAGCCGGCGGGCTGCCCCGACGAGCGCGAGCGCAGCCTCAGCACCGGGGCAGGTGACCTCCATCGACATGGAGCGGCCAGGCTCGGTGAGGGAGCCGTGCGCCAGGAACGCACCACGCCATGCCGCGACAGCGTCGCAGGCAGCACCCCCGACGATGGCTGCTGGCAGCCCGCGGACGGGCCGACCACGCTGGTCGATCAGACCGGTCTGCCGGGCCAGCGTCTCGCCGTCCTTCACCACCCGGACGACGTAGCGAGTGGACCGACGTAGCCCTGAGGCGTTGACGACCAGCAGCTCGCTCGACAGCCCGTACACCTCAGCGATGGCGGTCCGCAGTCGGCGCGCAGCTGCACCCGTGTCAAGCTCGGCCTCCACGGTCAGCCGGCCCGAGATCAGGTGCAGGGCGCCAGCGAACCGGAGCAGCGTGGTGACCTCTGCCTTGCGGTCGCACGGCTTGACTGACACGACGGTCGCCAGCTCCGCCTTCACCTGTTGGGTCAACGCCATTCGGTCATCCTCCCACAGTCGTCATAGCTCCAACACGTCTGAGAGGGCAGATCCGAGCAGCAGGGGGTCGTGCCGGGGCGATCCGTCCCGCATCCCCATCCGAGCCGTGTGGACCCTGCCGCCGAGGCTCTCGACGTACCGGACCAGTTGCCGGTCCCGACCGGCGTACCGGCTGTCGGCCACGACCACGTCCAGCCTCAGTCGGGGTGCATGGTCGGCCAGCACTTCGATGTGCTGCGAGGGGGTGAAGCCATCGGTCTCATCGGCCGCGCCCATGTTGAGGATCAGGATTCGCGAGGCCTGGGTGGTGATGATCGCCTCGGCGAGATCCGGAACCAGCAGGTGGGGAATCACGGAGGTGAACCATGAGCCGGGCCCGATCACGACATGGTCAGCACTGCGGATCGCCTCGACCGCCTGCGGGTAGGCCGGTGGTGAGTCTGGATCGAGACGCACGTTGCTGACCATGCCCGCCGTCTTCGCGACGGTCGCCTGCCCGCGCAGGACGGAGGTCTCGTCGGGTGCCTCCGGGATCAGTCCCACGACATCGGCCTCGATGGTGAGCGGTACGGCCGACATGGGCAGCACCCTGCCGTGCGTACGGAGCAGCTTCCCGACCATGTCGAGACCTGCCACAGGATCACCGAGTCGCTGCCAGAGGCCGGCGATCAAGAGGTTCCCGATCGCGTGACCTGCCAGAGGGCCTGTGCCGCCGAACCTCGACTGCAGCACGTCGGCCCATTGGCGCCCCTCCACGTCGTCGTCGCACAGGGCCGCGAGCGCCATGCGCAGGTCACCGGGTGGTAGGCAGCCCAGCTCGCGGCGCAGGCGACCCGACGACCCACCATCGTCGGCGACCGTGACGATGGCGGTGAGCCGGTCGGTGATCCGGCGCAAGGCGGACAAGGATGCGTACAGACCGTGGCCGCCACCCAGCGCAGCGACCGCGGGCAGCTGGGCGAACTTCATTCCCGCCCCAGGTCCCGGTGCACCACCTGTACCTGGATGCCGTCGGCACGGAGCCGCCGCGCCACCTCCTCCGACACGGCGGTTGAACGGTGCTTGCCTCCCGTACACCCGATCGCGAGCTCCACGAGCCGCTTGCTTTCACGGGCGTACCCCGCGCGCATGGTCGCGAACAGGGCCAGAAGCTGCTCCATGAACGGCTCGGCCCCAGGCTGCGAGAGGACGTACTCCGACACGCTGGCTGACAGGCCGGTCTGCGGGCGCAGCTCCGGTACCCAGTGCGGGTTCGGCAGGAACCGTACGTCGAAGACCAGGTCAGCATCGATGGGGATGCCGTTCTTGAACCCGAACGAGACGATCGTCACACGCAACTCGTCGCGGTCCTCGCCCCCGTATGCGTGGGCCACCCTCGTCGCGAGCTGGTGGACGTTGAGGTTGGTGGTGTCGACCACCATGTCAGCCGAGGCGCGCAGCGTCGACATCATCCGGCGCTCCCGCTGGATCCCCTCGATCAGGCGCCCCTCACCCTGCAGCGGGACCGGTCGGCGTGACGACTCCTGACGCTTCACGATCATCTCGTCGCTCGCCTCCAGGAAGAGCACCTCGGGCTCGGTCCCCTGCTCAGCGAGCTCGGCAAAGACCGCAGGCAGCTGTTCGAAGTCACCCCGGCTTCGGACGTCCAGGCCGACCGCCAGCCGTTGCAGGCCTTCCTCGCGCAGCAGCCGCGACAGGGCGGGGATCATCAGCGGCGGAAGGTTGTCGACCACGTACCAGCCGTGGTCCTCCATGGCGTGCGCGGCTGTGCGGCGACCAGCGCCAGACATGCCCGTGATGATCACCACCCTTGCTGCGGGCGACTCCGGCGAAGGTTGCGTCTCGGTCACGAGGTCATCATGGCAGTCACTCCAGCACCTCGCCGGTGGTCACGTTCACTGCCGGCTCCACGGTCGCCACGTGCGCAGCCACGGCTGCCACCACCGCCTCTGCCAGCCTGGGCCCGAAGCCCGGCACGCTGCCCACCTCGTCCACCGTCGCCAGCTTCAGCCGCTTGAACGACCCGAACTGCCTCATCAGCGCCTTGCGCCGTACGTCTCCGAGCCCTGGCACCTCATCGAGCACGGACTCCACCATGGATGCGCTCCGGCGACCGCGATGGTGGCTGATGGCGAACCTGTGGGCCTCGTCGCGGATCCGCTGGAGAAGATACAGACCTTCGCTGCTGCGAGGCAGGATCACCGGGTCCTCCTCCCCCGGCAGCCAGACCTCCTCGAGCCGCTTCGCCAGGCCACATACCGCCACGTCGTTGACGCCGAGCTCAGCCACGACCTGAGCAGCCACGGCGACCTGTGGCGCGCCGCCGTCGACCACGAGCAGAGCCGGCGCGTAGGCAAACCCCTTCGGGGCTCGCGTCGAGGCGTCGATCAACCCCGCGGCACCATCAACTCCAGAGAGCAACGCCCGTTCGTCGAGCAACCGCCGGAACCGCCGGGTCAACACCTCACGCATCGCTCCGGTGTCATCGGACTCGACGGTGCGGACGACGAACCGGCGGTACTCGGACTTGCGGGCCATCCCATCCTCGAAGACGACCATCGACGCCACCGTCTCGCTGCCCTGGAGATGCGAGACGTCGAAGCACTCGATGCGCAGCGGCGGGTTGGGCAGCTCCAACGCCTCAGCGATCTCCTCGAGCGCGAGATTGCGGGTGGTCAGGTCGCTGGCCCGCTTCGCCTTGTGCTGCGCGAGACCCTGACGGGCGTTCTGGGTGACGGTGTCGAGCAGCACCCGCTTGTGTCCTCGATGCGGCACTCGGACGGCCACACGACTGCCCCTCAGGTCACTGAGGAGCTCACTCATGGCAAGCCCGGAGGCGGGCGGAGCAGGCACGAGTACCTCGGGCGGTACGGCCCTGCGACGATCCTCGGCCGACGCTCCGGCAGGGACGATCTCTGCGTACAGCTGCAGGAGAAAGGCCTCGACAAGCTCAGCTTCGCCGCTGTCGTCGGTACGGTCGGCGACCCAGCCCCGCTCACCGGCCACGCGCCCGTCCCGGACATGGAAGACCTGCACACCGACCTCGAGGTCCTCGATGGCGAGCGCGACCACGTCAGCATCGGTGCCGTCAGGCAGCACGATGGCGTTGCGTTCCATCGCCCGCCGCAACGCAGCCAGGTCATCGCGCAGCACAGCCGCTCGCTCGAACTCGAGCTCGTCGCTGGCCCGCTGCATCTCGTCGGTCAGCCGGCGCATGATGCCGGTCACCTGCCCCGACATGAATGCGCTGAAGTCCTCCACCACCTCACGGTGGGCCTCCGGAGTGATCCGACCCACGCAAGGGGCCGAGCACTTGTCGATGTAGCCGAGCAGGCAGGGTCGGCCGCTTGCCCGGGCGGCGTTGAACACCCCGGTCGAGCAGGAACGCATGGGGAACACGCCGAGCAAGGCGTCGACGGTCTCGCGGATCGCCCAGGCATGCCCGTACGGCCCGAAGTAGCGCCACCCTCGCTTCTTGGCCCCGCGACCCACGAAGACCCGCGGGAACTCGTCGGACCAGGTGATCGCCAGCCAGGGGTACGACTTGTCGTCGCGGTACTTCACGTTGAAGCGAGGGTCGTACTTCTTGATCCACGTGTACTCGAGCTGCAGCGCCTCGAGCTCGTTCTGCACGACGGTCCAGTCCACCTGCGCTGCCGTTCGTACCATCGTCGCTGTACGGAAGTGCAGCGCGGCGGGATCGGCGAAGTACGAGGTGAGCCGCTGCCGTAGATTCTTGGCCTTGCCCACGTACAGCACAGCCCCGTGCGCGTCCATGAACCGGTACACGCCCGGGTTGGTCGGGATCGCGCCCGCAGCAGGTCGATAGGTCGAAGGGTCGGCCATGACGGTCACAGTAACGCCCTGCACCGACA
>DAOOHL010000194.1:0-5448 GCA_035416185.1 Propionibacteriaceae bacterium
CGGAAGCTGGACGCAGTTCCTCCAGCTCTGGGCCTCGTCGTCTTCGTACCAAAGGACACACCATGACGGACACCGAGCCCGACAGCCTCGACGCCTCGCGTCCGTTGCTGTCGGTGATCATCCCGGCGCTGAACGAGCACGATGGGGTGCCTGCCCTCCTGGAGCGATATCGGCACCTGATCACATCGCAACCGGACTACCGGTTCGAGATGGTCCTGGTCGACGACGGTTCCACCGACGGGACCTCCAGCGCGATGCTGGCCCAGGCTCGCGAGGCCGACAACGTCACCGTGGTGACGCTTGCGCGCAACTTCGGTGCCCACTACGCGATCTCGGCCGGGCTGCGGTACTGCAAGGGGGACGCAGCATTCATCCTGGGTGCTGATCTGCCGGAGCCTGACTCCTTCATCGAGGACTGTCTGGCCCATTGGCGTGCCGGCAGCGATGTCGTCTGGGGCATCCGGCGGTCCCGCGTCGAGCGTGGGTTGGCCTATCGGCTGATGTCGCAAGCGTTCTCCTTCCTCTTCTCTAGGCTCGCTCGGCTGCCGGACTACCCAGCGGAAGGCCCCTCTGGCGCCCTGATCGACCGAGTGGCCATCGACGCCGTCGTGAGCATGCCGGAACACAACCGCAACGTCTTGGCACTTGTGGCGTGGGTGGGGTTCAAACAGACCAGGGTGGGTTTCGAGCTGGTTGATCGGCAGCACGGCCAGAGCCGGTGGACGCGGCGCAAGATCCTGGGGCTCGCCGTCGACTCCATGGTCCAGTTCTCGTCGTTGCCCTTGCGCGTCTGCACAGCCATTGGGCTTGCTGTGGCGGCGGCCGGTTTCGCCTATGCCCTGTTCCTGGTCGCGCGTGCCCTGGTGGGGGTGCCGACCCCCGAAGGCTGGCCGACGTTGCTGGTCGTGGTCCTCATCCTCAGCGGAACGAACCTCGCCCTCGTCGGGATGGTCGGGGAGTACCTCTGGCGGGCGGTTGAGGAGTCCCGCGGCAGGCCGCTCTATGTCGTCGAGGCCGTCCAGTCCGTGTCACGGGCGGATGGACCGCATCCCTTGACCCCCGTACGCGGCCGTCGGCCAGCTCGCGAGCTTGTTGTCGGCAGCGACTCTGCAGGCCGGCCCTCGCCTCACGCCGGCCTTTCATGACGTACGGGCAGCAGTGTTGACACGTAGCCCTTCCTGACCCGCTCAATCACCTCGTGCGGCACGAGCAGTCCGTCTCGCTCCTGGTCGAGATCAGCTCGGCCATCGATGAGGTCAATGAACCGGTCAAGCTGAGCCGCCAACGGCTCTTGGCTCGTGGCGAGGTCAGGGATCTCGATGATGGACTGCTGTCGGTAGCCTCGGCCGCCGTCCACGAGCTGTTCGGAGACACTCCAGTGGATAGCAATGCTGCGGCGCAGCAGATCCAGCTCGACCAGACGGTCCTCCTCATGGATCACCATCGTCCGTACCTTGCGCTGCCCGATCCTGGCGGCGGAGACGGTGGCGACGGCGCCTGACCCGAAGCCCAGGATGGCGTCAGCGACGTCCTCCTCGCCGGGTGCGGACTGTGAGGAGAACTCGCCCAGGACGGACTGAACCGACGTGGGCTCAGAGCCGAGGATCTGGATGGCCAGATCGACATCATGGATGAGCAGATCCCAGGCGACGCCGGTCCTCATCCGGCGCGCGTACGGGGAGTGACGCTGGGCCGTCAGGTAGACGGGGTCCTTGAGCAGGGCGCGCGCGGTGATGACCGCAGGGTTGAAGCGTTCGACGAAGCCACACATGAGGGGCGTCCCCGCTCGCTGGGAGGCGGCCACGATGTCGCGGGTGATGGCGATGTCGGTTGCGACGGGCTTCTCCAGGAGCATCGGGAGGCGTGCGTCAAGCACGGCGCTGGCCACGTGGGCATGGGCGTCAGTGACCGCAGCCACAATGACGGCGTCGATGCCGGTGAAGGTGGCCTCTGGCGCCCAGCTCGCGCCGTACTGCTCGGCCAGACCTCGACCCACTCGCTCGTCCGGATCGACGACCACTGCCAGTTCCACGCGAGGAGATGACGCCGTCACGCGGGCGTGGTGGGCGCCCATCGTGCCCGCCCCGATGAGCATGACTCGTGGGTTCGTCATGATCAGCCCCCTCCCCGTAGCGCGTCGCCGAGGACCTGCTCAGGCGCTCTCTCGAGCTCAGCCAGCGCGTGGGCAACTCCGTTCACTGGACACTACAGTGGCGGGGTGACCGTCCCGTACGCTTCCCCGCGCAGCTGCTGCTGATGGCGCATCGGACCGCACGGGACTGGTTGTCGCTGGTCGTCCGACTCGCCCTGCTCGCTCTGGTGCTGGGCTTCGCCACGTACTACCTCGCCAGGCAGTGGAACGAGGTCGGGGCCGCCCTCTCGGAGATGTCGCCGCTGTACCTCGGCCTGTCCATGCTGGTCGTCCTTGCCGGCCTGGTGGTCATCACGTTGGCCTGGGTAACCCTGCTCAACGGTCTTGGTCCGCGGGTGCCCATCGCGAAGGGTGCTCAGATCGCGTTGGTCGGCTCGTTGGGCAAGTACGTCCCGGGATCTCTGTGGGCATACGTCATGCAGATGGAGTTGGGTCGCGCGAGCGGGGTGGTCCGGTCGCGGGTGCTGATCGCCTCGCTGTACGCCGCCGGCATCGGGGTCGTCGCCTCGCTCCTGCTCGGCAGCCTCTCCCTTCCTCTGCTCGCGTCACGCCCCGAGGTGCTGTGGCTCTTCGCGCTCCTGCCGCCGGGGCTGATCTGTCTACATCCGAAGATCCTCACCGCCATGGCGTCGTTCATCCTGAAGCTCGCCAAGCGGCCCCCGCTGACGCACACGGTGTCTGGGGTCACGGTGGCGAAGGCGATGGGCTGGACGCTGCTGGGCTACCTCCTCTACGGACTGCACCTCTGGCTGCTGGCTGGCTCCATGGTCACCTGGGACCTCACCGTGCTCCTTCTCGTCACCGGCGCTGTCTCGATCGGCTTCACCGTGTCGCTGCTGGCCTTCCTGCTCCCTTCGGGAGTGGGCGTGCGCGAGGCGGTCCTGATCGCGGCGATGTCGCTGGTGATGTCGCAGGCGCAGGCGGCCGCGGTCAGCCTCGTGTCGCGGCTGATGTTCACCGCTGGCGACCTGATGGCCGCCGGAGCGGCTGCGTTGGTGGCCGTGGCGCTGCGTCCGAAGGGAGCCGAGCGGGTAGCCGGTCCCAGCGGGCTTGACGATGCTGAGGGCCCTGAGGGTACTGACGCCCGGCCGCTGGGCGCCTGAGTCAGCGAGGCTGCTCGGGCTCTGGGACCTCGACGGTCAGTTCACTGTCGGTCTCGGTGTCCTCTGACGGTGCCAGGCCGATGGTCGTGGCCGCCGGAGGCAGCGCCCCTCGAGCCCGCTCGGTCTTGAGCTGGGCGCGTTCGGCCGCCGAAAGGAACGGTTCGTGGGTGGGCTTGTCTGGGCTGCCCTGGATGTCGAGCTGGAGGGCAGCAAGCAACATCTGCGTGCCGACGATGATGGGCAGCGCGGCGAGCATCGTGGTGCCAGCCGTGGCGGTGCCCGTACCCGCCGTCAGCACGGTGAACAGGATCGCGAGCACGAAGCCGACCACGAACAAGGGCAGACCGAGGAAGAGCAGCACCGCGACGGGCGAGAACGACCAGAGAACGTAGCGGTACCAGATCCGCTTCCAGAAGCCGAAGGTCAGCAGCCGCAGCAGCTCCGGAATCACGCGCTTGAGGCTGATCGTGGAGGTTTCCTCGCCGTACAAGGCGGCGATCGGCACGTCCGTCGCGCCCGTCTGCAGGATGTTGAGGTGGATCAGGTAGTCGTTCTCGAAGCTGTAGCCCTGGGAGATGTGGTCGAGCGGGAGGCGTTCGAGCACGTCCGTACGGGTCGCGGTGTAGCCGTTCTGGGCATCGAACAGATTCCAGTAGCCCGAGGCGAGCTTCGTCATGAACGACAGCACGATATTGCCGAAGACGCGGTATCCCGGCATTCCCTTGAACGACTCGGGGGCAAAGAAGCGGTTCGCCTTGGCGAAGCCGTACCCCTGCACGGTGATCGGTCGAAGCAGCGCCGGGAGTGCGGCGGGATCCATCTGGGCGTCGCCAGCCATGATCACGTTGATGTCGGAGCCAAGCTTCATCGCGGCCTTGTGGCCCGTCACGATCGCGCCCCCGACGCCAGTGTTCTTCTCGTGACGGATCAAGGTGACGCGGGGGTCGCCCACCGCTTCGACGGCGGCACTCGTACCGTCGGGGCTGCAGTCGTCGACGATCACGATGTGGTCGACGAAGTCGGGCATGGTCGTGATGACCGTGGCGATCAGCTTCTCCTCGCGGTACGCCGGAACGACGGCCGCGATGACGGCTCCTTGGAACACCTGGTCATCCGTTCTGCGAGAGGGGGCTTGAGGGCCTCGATCCTGAGCTGACCATCAAGCACGTCCGTGGGGTGATCGTAGCCAGGATGGCTCAGCGTGAGTGCTCGCCACCCTGCACATAACGATTCGGACACCGACGTTCGCAACCTCTGGCGACTGTCGGAGCGACCGGCTAGAGTCCAGCCGTAAACGTTTACAACGTCGTGACGTGAGGGGGTTGGGATGGCTGACTCGGTCGCCAGCGTGGCTACCACGACCGCGCCCAAGCGTCGGGTCAACCTTGCCCAGCGGCAGAATCGGGCGATGTGGTGGCTGCTGCTGCCGTCGCTGATCCCGGTGATCGCGTTCAGCGTCTACCCGCTCGCCAACGGCATCTGGCTGGGGTTCACCGACGCCGCGGCGGGCTACGACGTACGGTTCAGCTTCAACGGGCTCAACAACTACGCCAAGCTGCTGAAGGACGACCTGTTCTGGAACTCCTTCCAGATCGGGTTGATCTGGTCGTTCTCGGTGACGGTCATCCAGTTCTTCCTCGCGCTGTCGTTGGCGCTGCTGCTGAACGCGGGTCTGCGGTTGCAGTGGCTGGTACGGCCATTGGCCCTCGTGCCGTGGGCGATGCCGTCGGTCATCACCGCGATCCTGTGGAAGCTGATCTACCACCCCGACGCTGGCCTGTTGAACGCCATGCTCAAGAACGCCGGGCTGATCACCCACAACATCAACTGGCTGGGCGACTTCTCCTTGGCGCTCCCGGCAGTGATCGTCGTTGGTGTGTGGTCGGGCATGCCGCAGACCACGATCGCGCTGCTTGCCGGGTTGCAGAACATCCCGTACGAGCTGCATGAGTCCGCCGCGCTCGACGGCGCGAACACGTGGCAGCGGTTCACCACGGTGACCTGGCCGGCGATCAAGCCCGTCGTGGTGGCGATCACCACGCTCGACTTCGTCTGGAACTTCAACTCGTTCGGCCTGGTCTACGTGCTCACCGAGGGCGGCCCTGGCGGCAGGACGATGCTGCCGATGCTGTTCGCCTACCAGCGCGCCTTCGGCAACGGCGAGTTCGGCTACGCCTCGGCCCTCGGCAACGC
>DAOOHL010000195.1:0-5445 GCA_035416185.1 Propionibacteriaceae bacterium
CTCGGGCTGGGCGAGCACGCTGTTGCCGCGGACGAACCGGTCGTACTGGTCGGTCACCCACGAGGTGTCGCACAGGTTCGGCGACCCGACCAGGGTCAGCACCTGCTGGGCTAGTTCGTCGGAGGTGGTCGCGCGGGGCAGGTCGCTGGCCGACCAGCCGTTGACCCGGTCGAGCCAGTCGGGCCGGGCGTACGGGCGCTCGTACACCGGGCCCTCGTGCGCCACCGTACGGGGATCGACGTCGACGACCCGCTCCCCGTGCCAGTCGATGTAGAGCCGGTCGCCCTCGATCACCTCGCCGACAACGGTGGCGAGCACGTCCCACTTGCGGCAGATCTCCATGAACTGCGCGACGTTGCCGGGCTCGACGACGGCCATCATCCGCTCCTGGGACTCGCTCATGAGGATCTCCTCAGGGGCGAGCGTCGGATCGCGCAGCACGACCTTGTCGAGGTCGACGTGCATACCGCCGGAGCCAGCGCTGGCGAGCTCGGAGGTGGCGCAGGAGATGCCGGCAGCGCCGAAGTCCTGGATGCCGTTGACGATGCCCGCGGCGAACAGCTCGAGGGTGCACTCGATCAGCAGCTTCTCCATGAACGGATCGCCGACCTGGACCGCCGGACGCTTGGCGGCACCTTCGGTCTCGAAGGTCTCCGACGCCAGGATCGACGCGCCGCCGATGCCGTCGCCGCCGGTGGCAGCGCCGTACATGATCACCTGGTTGCCCACGCCCGTGGCATGCGCCAGGTGCAGGTCGTCATGCCGAAGCACGCCCACGCACAGCGCATTGACGAGGGGGTTGCCGGCGTACGAGCGGTCAAACACCACCTCGCCGCCGATGTTCGGCAGGCCGAGGCAGTTGCCGTACCCACCCACGCCAGCGACGACACCGGGCAGCACGCGGGCGGTGTCGGGGGCATCGAGCGGCCCGAACCGGAGCGCGTCCATCACTGCGATCGGGTGCGCACCCATAGCGAGGATGTCGCGCACGATGCCACCCACGCCGGTCGCCGCGCCCTGGTACGGCTCGACGTAGGACGGGTGGTTGTGGGACTCGATCTTGAAGGTGACGGCCCAGTCCTGACCAATGTCGACAACGCCAGCATTCTCACCAATGCCAGCCAACAGCGGCCCCCGCGGAGTGGTCTGGGGCAGCCGCGAGAAGTGCTTGAGGTGCACCTTCGACGACTTGTACGAGCAGTGTTCGGACCACATGACCGAGTACATCGCGAGCTCGCAGCCGGTCGGGCGCCGACCGAGGATCGCTCGGATCCGGTCGTACTCGTCGGACTTCAGGCCGAGCGCCGCCCACGGCTGGGCGTGATCGGGAGTCTCCTGTGCGTTCGCTACGGTGTCCACCACGGGTCATAACCTACCGTCGTCGGTCGGTCTCGGGGACCCCACTCCCCTCCCATGGGCGAGGGAACGGGCCCGGATCCGTAGACTCCCCCCGTGACTCTGCTTGCACTCGACGGTGGCCAGTCCGGCTGCCGCGCCCGGATCGACGACGGCCCCGCGATCGACCTGCCTGGAATCCAGACGCATCGGTCGGTGGTGGCCCAGCTCAGCGCGCTCGTTCGGGAGGCGGCCCCCGGTGGCGTCGATGTGGTGTGCATCGGCACGACCGGGCTCGGGTCGGGCGACACGGCTGCGGCGCTGCTCGCCCACCTGCCGGGTGTACGGGAGGTGCGCCTGGCCCATGACTCGGTGACCAGCTACCTGGGTGGCCTCGGCGATCGGCCAGGCTGCGTGGTCGCCGCAGGCACCGGGTCGATCATCTTCGCAGTCGGCGAGACAGCGGTGGCCAGGGTCGACGGATGGGGACACATCGTCGGCGACGCCGGCAGCGGCTTCTGGATCGGCCGTGCAGCCCTCGACGCCGTGCTCCGGGAATACGACGGCCGCGGCCCCTCGACCGCGCTCACCCCCATCGTGACCGCAGACTTCCCCGATCTGGCCCAGATGTACCTCGACCTCCAGGCCGACCCTGACCGGGTGCGCCGCGTCGCGTCGTACGCGAAGAAGGTCGACGAACTGTCCCGGACAGACGTGATCGCGGGCAGCATCCTGCTGGCGGCCGCCGAGGAACTGGCCCAGTCTGTCGCAGCGGCGCTGCATCGGGTCGGGGCGGCTGCTGATGCGCCGGTGTGCCGGCTGGGCAACGTCTTCAACGGCGCCCTGCTCGCGAAGCACTTCGTCGAGACGCTGCACACCTTCCGACCTGACGCCGAGGTGGTGGCTCCGAGCGGCAACGGTCTGGACGGAGCCGCACGCATGGCCACCGCCACCGGAAGCCTGCTCGGGAAGATCGACATCGCCACCGCCTGATGCGTTGAACAGTGCCCGGACAAGGGAACATGTGCTGTCGTCGACGGCCATCAGCCAGGCGCTACACCCCTGCTGCCCCCCCTGGGGCCCTGACGTGGTGGCCGAGTACCGCGACGCCGCCGGGGCCGGGGCGTCTACTCAGCACAACACAGGGACCGAAGAAGTCTCAGCGATGAGGGCCGGGCGCCGCAGCGCAGTTCAGGGGCCGACTGATATCTCAGCGCTGCGCTGCGATCACGGCCGGGGCGTCGTCGGCGGTGAGGGCGGCCATCATCGGGTCGAACGGCTCCAGGCGAGGGTAGCTGCCCACCGACTCGGGAGTCGGCACGTCGGGCGCTGCCGGTACAGGAGCCGGGGCTGCCAGCGGCGCGGGGGGAGCGGGCGGTGGAGCCGGGAAGACCTGCTGGGAGCAGTCCATCGGCTGGCCCAGTGGCGGTCCGAACTCCTTGCCCCCGAACAGTCCCTTGGCGTAGTCGTAGTAGGCCTGGTAGCGGGACGTGTACGGGTTGTTCTGGGCGCAGCGAGCCACGTACCAGCCGACCACTTCAGCCATCACCTCGGTGGAGTCCCACCCGTACCCTCCTAGCCGCCCCAGCTTGGAGTGCAGCGGCACGAACGCCGACCAGTAGGCCGGGCTGTCGCCACGGTCGCGCTGGTAGGCATGGGTGATCTCGTGCACGAACAGGCGCGCAACGTGGCCGTGGTCGCCCTTGTCGTAGTAGGACTTCAGCTGAGGGAAGTCGAGGCTGACGGTCAGAGCCCGGGTGAGGCCGTAGTCGCCTGACTTCCAGCCGCTCAGCGCCGAGGCGTTCAACGTCAGCTGGCTGCCGTGGTGGGCGCGCAGATCCTCGAGGAACGGGGTGCAGGCGATCGCGTCAGTGGTCTCCCAGATCACCCGGACGATGCCCTGGTAAGCCGGATCGTCCCAGTAGCGGCCAACCATCGTGAAGCCGTAGTGGGTGCCGTACAGCTCCCTGATCTTGGCTGGCGACTGACCCTCGGGATAAGCGAGCGAGATCGCACAGGGCTGGGGCACCACGACGGCCGCGGGAGCGGTGGGGGCCGCATCAGCGCTAGGGCTCAGCGTGACGACGCCAACGACGGCCACGAGCACGGCAAGCACGAGGCTGGCCAGCTGACGGGCACGTAGGGACGCAGACGACTGCACAAGCATCTTTCCTGAACGTTGGCTGAGAGGAACGAGAGTGATCCTCTCAGGAAAGCGCCACCCTTGGCAACCCTCGACTGCGGTCAGGATCGCGCGAGGGTGGCGCTGAGGAAGCTCTGCAGGCTCTCGAAGAACCGCCGCCCGTCCGTGGTCGAGGCGGTCAGCTCCTCGACGCTGTGCTCGGGGTGCGGCATCAGGCCGACGACGTTGCCACGCTCGTTGGTGACACCCGCGATGTCGTTCATCGATCCGTTCGGGTTGCCCACGTAGCGGAAGACCACCTGGTCGGCGTCCTCGAGGCGACGCAGGGTGTCGTCGTCAGCGACGTAGGCACCTTCGCCGTTCTTGAGGATGATGGTGATCTCTTCGCCCACCTTGAACTGATTGGTCCAGACGGTGTCGCGGGTCTCCACGCGCAGTTTCTGCTCCTTGCAGATGAAGGTCTGCTTGGCGTTGCGGGTCAGGGCACCGGGCAGCAGGTGCGCCTCGCAGAGCACCTGGAAGCCGTTGCAGATGCCCAAGACGGGCAGGCCCTGCTTCGCGAGCTTGACCACCTCGGTCATCACCGGCGCGAAGCTGGCGATGGCTCCACAACGGAGGTAGTCGCCGTATGAGAAGCCGCCCGGCAGCACCACCGCGTCGACGCCGTCGAGTGAGTCGGAGCCGTGCCACAGGCGTACGGGCTCCGCCCCGCACAGGGCGACCGCGCGACGGGCATCGTCGTCGTCGAGGGAGCCGGGGAAGGTCACCACCCCCACGCGTACGGTCACTGATGGTCCTCGGGGCGGTCGTCGATCTGGACGTCCTGCGACCCGGGCTCGTGGCCCTCGTCGGCGCCGCAGTCGCAGGCACCACCGCAGCAGCCGCCCGCCTCAGCACCGCCGGTCTGGCACTCCTGGCAGCCGCACTCGTCGGTCTCGGTGTAGACGGAGACCTCGTACTCCTCGATGACGGTGTTCGCGAGCAGGGTCTCGGCGGCCTTCACGATCTGGTCGAGCCGCTCGTCGGTGAGCTCGCCAAAGACCTCGATCTCGAAGCGCTTGCCCTGCCGTACGGACAGCCCCTCGTAGCCGAGCCGCTTCAGGGCGCCGGTGACGGCCTTGCCCTGAGGGTCGAGGATCTCGGGCTTCGGCATGACGTCGACAACGACCATCGCGGTGGGCTGCTCGACGGCCTGCTCCTCGGCGGCGTCAGTGTCGGCAGCCTGGGCGACCTCAGGGGCGTCGGTGGCCTCAGCATCGGCCAGGTCGTGGGCGACCTCGGCAGCCTCGGGCTCGACGTCCTGCGGGCGGGACGCGGGCACGAACTCCTCGCCGGTGAGGCGACGGTAGGTCTCGACGTAGCGCTCCCGCGTGCCGGCCACGACGTCGTCCGGCAGCTCAGGAGCCGGGGCGCCGGAGTCGACGTCCCAGCCGGAGTCGCGGGTGACCCAGTCACGGAGGTACTGCTTGTCGAAGCTGTCCATAGGGGTACCGGGCTCGTACGCCTCGACATCCCAGTAGCGCGACGAGTCAGGGGTGAGCACCTCGTCACCCAGCACGATGGTGCCGTCGGCTCGGCGACCGAACTCGAACTTGGTGTCGACCAGCAGGAGGCCGCGCTCGCGAGCGATCCGCTCGGCGCGAATGTAGAGCCGCAGCGTCAACGAGCGCAGCCGTGCAGCGGTCTCGTCGCCGACCATGTCGACCAGCTGCTCGTACGTGATGTTCTCGTCGTGCTCGCCCTTCGGCGCCTTGGTGGCCGGAGTGAAGATCGGGCGCTCCAGCCGAGCGCCGAAAGCGAGGCCCTCGGGCAGCTCGACGCCGGCCACACGACCAGTCTCGCTGTACTCCCGCCAGGCTGACCCGGCGAGGTAGCCACGAGCCACGCACTCGACCGGGATCATCTCCAGCCGCCCCACCACCAGCGCGCGGCCAGCCACCTGAGCGGGCACCTCGTCGGTGACCGCG
>DAOOHL010000196.1:0-5428 GCA_035416185.1 Propionibacteriaceae bacterium
GAACTCGATCTTGCCGCCCTTGATGTCGGTGACGGCCTTGGCGACGTCCATGGTGACGGTGCCCGTCTTGGGGTTGGGCATGAGGCCACGCGGGCCGAGGACGCGGCCGAGGCGGCCGACCTTGCCCATCATGTCCGGGGTGGCGACGGCGGCGTCGAAGTCGGTGAACCCGGCTGCGACGCGGTCGATCAGCTCGTCAGCGCCGACGATGTCGGCACCCGCGGCCTCGGCGTCGGCAGCCTTCTCACCGGTGGCGAAGACGAGGACCCGTGCCGTCTTGCCAGTGCCGTGAGGGAGGTTGACCGTGCCGCGGACCATCTGGTCGGCCTTGCGGGGGTCGACGCCGAGGCGAAGTGCCACCTCGACCGTCTCGTCGAACTTCGCCGAGGCACCCTGCTTCGCCAGGGTGATGGCCTCGGTTGCTGAGTAGAGCTGCGCCTCGTCGATCTTCTCGGCGGCGGCGCGGTAGGCCTTGCTGCGCTTCATGTTCTGGTTCCTTCTTCGCGTGACCGTCTCGCATGACGATCTGCCAGGTGTGGTGAGCGGGCCGCGCTGGCCCTACCACGGGGGTTGGTGGGACTCAGAAAGTCCCGGGGAGCGTCACTCGACGGTGACGCCCATGGAACGGGCCGTGCCCGCGATGATCTTCATGGCGGCCTCGACGTCGTTGGCGTTGAGATCAGGCATCTTCGTCTCAGCGATCTCGCGCACCTGGGCAGAGGTCAGCTTGCCGACCTTGTTCTTCTGGGGCACGGCCGAGCCGCTCTTGATGCCCGCTGCCTTCTTGATGAGCTCAGCGGCAGGCGGCGTCTTGGTGATGAACTTGAACGTGCGGTCCTCGAAGATCGTGATCTCGACCGGGATGACCGTGCCGCGCATGGCTTCGGTGGCAGCGTTGTACTGCTTCACGAACTCCATGATGTTCACGCCGTGCGGACCGAGAGCGGTACCGACCGGTGGCGCGGGGGTGGCGGAGCCAGCGTTCAAGGCGATCTTGACGACGGCCGCAACCTTCTTCTTGGGAGGCATTGCGTGGGTCCTTGCTGATCGTGGCCGCTGGAAGCGGCCGGGTGGTGGACGACCCTGGCTGGGTCGATCCGGTCAGGCCTTCTGCACCTGACCGAAGGTGAGGTCCACGGGGGTCTCGCGCCCGAGGATCTCGACCAGTGCCTTGAGGCGCTGGGTGGTGGGGTTGATCTCCTGGATGGAGGCGTGGACGCCCGCGAAGGGGCCGTCGACCACCATCACCGAGTCGCCGACCGCGAAATCGACAACCTCGACCTTCTTGCGCCGGCTGGCCGGCGCACCCGCAGCTGCGCTCGCCTTGGCGATCGCTGCCCGGGACAACATGTTGAGCACATCCTCGGTCGACAGCGCGACCGGGGTGTTCCCGTACCCGAGGAAGCCAGTCACTGATGGCGTGTGACGAACAGCGCCCCACGACTCGTCGGTGAGGTCCATGCGCACCAGCACGTAGCCGGGGTGCGAGGTGCGGATGACGGTCTTCCGTACGCCGTTGCGGATCTCGGACACCTCTTCGGTCGGCACTACCGACTCGTAGATGTAGTCCTCCATGTTGAGGGTCTTCACGCGCGAGTCAATGTTCTGCTTCACGCGGTTCTCCATGCCGGAGTACGTATGCACGACGTACCACTCGCCAGACTTGGACACGAGCTCAACGCGCAGCGCCTCGACGGCCTGGGCGGCGATGTCGTCAGCCGAGCCGGGCTCAGCCTCCTCGGCCTCCGACTCGGCACCGAACGACAGCACGATGTCGGCGGCCTCCTCGGCCTCGTCATCGTCGTCACCGAAGTCAAGGTTGAGCGCCAGGTCGGACTCGGCCTCGGGCTCCTGCTCGTCGGCATCGCCCAGGTCGAGGACGAGCTCGGTCTCCTGCTCGACGTCAGGAGTCAGGTCGTCGTCAGCCACGGATCAGTTCCTCTCGATTGGTGTCACGTCGTCACCCGAGCAGCTTGAGCAGCGCCCAGCCCAGCCCGAAGTCGAGCAGGCCGACGAACACGATGATGAACAGCACGAACACGAGGACCACCACGAAGTACTGGCGGACCTGCGCACCGGTCGGCCACACGACCTTGCGAAGCTCGGCGACCGACTCCCGGACGAACCGCACGGGGTTCGGGAAGGACCTGGCACCCGTGGCTGCTGTTGCCTCCTTGCGGGAAGGCGTCTTGGTGGCCTTACGCGTGGGGGCGGTCGTGCTGGCGGTCTTGCGCGCCGGGCGGGTGGTGACCGGAACGTCAGCGCCGTCGGCGAGGTCATCGTTGGCTGCGGCGTCGGCCTCGTCGGTATCGGCGACCTTGTCGGCCTTCGCTAGCGCAGCCTTCTTCTTGGGCCGCCGCGTCGGCCGGGTTGAGGTGGCGGCCACGGCGACGGCTTCCGCGTCGGCCAGCTGCTCGGGATCATCGATCTGGGGCTCGCCGAGCTCAGCGAGGTCCATCGCCTGGGTGGCCTCGATGACCTCACCGGTCTCGTCGTCGATCAGCACGTCAGCCGGGTCGTCTGAGATCTCGTCGTCGAGGATCTCCTCGAGGCTGACCTCATCGTCGACGAGCGGCTCAACAGCCGGCTCGGTGATCGCGTCGACATCGACGCCGTCGAGCTCTTCGGCCTCGTCATCCATCACCAGGAATGGCTTGGGATCGGCCAGGTCACCGGCGAGTTCTTCGCCGGGAAGACCCGCGTCGTCACCCTCGGCAGCTTCGACGACGGCCAGGTCGTCGGCCGCGGCGGAGGTGTCCGCCTCGGCCAGCGCCTCTGCGTCGTCGGGGTCGTTGGCCGGGATGTAGCCGGCGAAGCTGGAGCTTCCGCTGGACAGGGCCGCGTCGAGCTCGGCGGAGTTCTTCGCCAGGGCATCCGACAGCGTCGGCTCGTCATTCGAGCGCGTCGTGTCGTCCTTCGCCACCGGGAGTCCTTCTCGAGTCGGCCCACACGGCCGTGGTCAGGCCGGGCGGGTGCGCGGACAGGCCGCGCGCATGGTCCTGCTTCGCAGGGCAAGAGGGACTTGAACCCCCAACCTGCGGTTTTGGAGACCGCTGCTCTGCCAATTGAGCTATTGCCCTTCAATGACTCCTCCCCAGCCGAGGGCACGCCGCGACTGTGGTGAGTTCACCGGAGAACGAGTGTACGTGCTTTCCCGCGTTCGCGCGAACCGAACCCAGCCCTCGTGACGACTGCTCGCGCTCAAACCCGCCCCGGCACGCGGTCACCATCGAGGCGCCAGATGGTCCGCGAGCTGGCGGCCGTCATTGGTCCTGCGTTGTCCGTCCCCATCACAGACCGCAGTTGACCAGGACGGGCTCTGGCCGGAGGCGGATCCCGTACGAGCGTTCCACGCCGTCGCGAACGGCACGGGCGAGGGCAACCAGGTCCGCTGCGCTCGCTCCCCCCCGGTTCGTGATGGCCAGTGTGTGCCTGCTCGAAAGGGCTGCCTCCGGCTGGCCATCGAGATGGAATCCCTTCGTGAAGCCGGCATGTTCGATCAGCCAGGCGGCGGACGTCTTCAGCGTGCCGTCGGGCTGGGCAAAGCGGGGAGCCCCCGCTGGCAGCGCTGCCGCCGCTGCCGAATCGAGGACGGGGTTCATGAAGAACGAGCCAGCTGACCAGGTGTCGTGGTCCGACTCGTCGAGGACCATCCCCTTGCGGCGTCTGACAGTGAGAACGGCGTCCCGCAGCCGCAGGCTCGGCACCCTGGCTCCGAGCTCAACCCCCAGCTCGGCGGCCAGGTCGGCGTAGCGGACGGGGGCCGACAGGTCGCCGAGCCGAAGCTGGAAGGTCACGGACACGACCACGTAGCGGCCGGGCTCGGCCTTGAACCGGCTCGAGCGGTAGCCGAACCCACAATCAGCCGCCGCGAAGGTGCGGTACGCGCGGTCCGTTCGGTCCCAGGTGCGCACCGAGGCGATCGTCTGGGCGACCTCCGCGCCGTACGCACCGACGTTCTGGATCGGCGTTGCACCCGTCAGTCCTGGGATGCCCGAGAGCGCTTCAAGCCCAACCCAGCCGTTGGCGACGGTGTGCGCGACCACGGCGTCCCAGGGCTCCCCCGCCGCCACGGTCACCATCGCGCCCGCACAGTCGGAGACATCGGCGACGATGTTCCGCGTGGCCACCAGGATCATGACGCCTTCGAAACCCTCGTCGGCGACCACCAGGTTGGAGCCACCGCCCATCAGCAGCACAGGCTCACCCGCCGCATCAGCCGTGCCGACCGCGGTCATCAGCTCCTCAGTGGTCCGGGCCACCACCACTCGAGTGGCCGGACCGCCCACGCGCAGAGTGGTGTGGTCGGCGAGCAGCGTCGAGGCGGTCTCTGGCGCGGCTGGGGACGCGGTCACCGTACGGTCGATGGCGCAGGCCGCCCCGATCTCCGGGTCGAGATCGGCCGTGGCGTCGATCACCAGACGACCTCCACCACCGCGTTGCCCAGCACCTTCTCCGTCCCGCACGTGGCTTCCAGGGTCACCGTCACAACGCCGTCGTTGACCGCCGTGACCGCACCCTTGACGACGACCTCGGTGCCCTCGTCGGTGTCAGGAATGACGACCGGTTTGGTGAACCGCAGGCTGTAGGAGCGCACCTTCGCCGGGTCGCCAACCCAGTCCGTGACGATCCGCAGAGCCGAACCCATGGTCCACATGCCATGCGCCAGCACCCCGGGCAGTCCCATGGCGGCTGCGGTTCGGTCGCTGTAGTGGATCGGGTTGAAGTCGTTGGAAGCCCCCGCGTACCGGACCGCCGTGGCCCGGGTGGCGGGAAAGCGGAGCTCGGGCAGGACAGCCCCCACCTCGGGCAGGGCCTGCGCGGTGGTGGTCATGCTGCCTCCCTCGAGTGCACCAGCGTGGACGTGGTGTGGCAGACCGGCTCTCCGGCCGTGGTCGCGATGGTGACCGTGACGGTGACGAACTCCATCGCGCCGCGCACCCGTACCTTGTCGATGGTCAGCGTCGCCTGGATGACATCCCCGGGCCGCAACGGGCGTTGGTGGGTGAACGCCTGCTCGCCGTGGACGACCCGCTTGAGCGCCATCCCCAGCTCCTCGTCGTCGAACATCCGATCCCAGGCGCGGGCAGCGACGATGGCGAGGAAGGTGGGTGGTGCGACGGGGGACTCGCCGAAGTACGCCGGGTTGTCATCGCCGATGGCACGCGCGAACTCGGTGATCTTCGCGGTGCTCACCTCGTACGGGGGCGTCGGCTCGTACGTTCGGCCGACGTGAGACTCACTGATGGGCATGACCCCACGCTAGCGCCGCCCACCGACAAGCGCACGAGGCCGCCCCCGGTGGTGGGGACGGCCTCGTACGAGAGCTTGTGGTGCGGGACCTCGTCAGCGGGTCTCGCGGTGCGCCGTGTGGGCCGTGCACTTGGGGCAGAACTTCTTCAGCTCCATGCGATCGGGATCGTTGCGG
>DAOOHL010000197.1:0-5427 GCA_035416185.1 Propionibacteriaceae bacterium
ATCGTCCATGCGGGCACTTTCACGGTGACATGGACCTCCGCCGACGTTCTGGCCCAGTCGTACGAGATCCAATGGGACGCCGGCACCGGCGCATGGCAGACGCTGTCGGTGATCCCCGCCAGCGCCCGGCCGACGTCGTTCATCACCCAGGAGATCGACCAGTTCGCCCACCTGGTCCGGATCCTGGCGCAGGTCGGCACGGCGTCGACCTACCGATTCCGGATGCGATCCACCAACGCTGCCGGAACCAGTGACTGGTCCGCGGTGGCCAGCGTCAACGCCTGACCAGTGAGCCGGCGACGAGAGGCACGTTCGGTACGGTGACCGCATGAGCGGGCAGCCGGCGTGGGATCCGTCGTCCCCGTACGTCCCTGGCCGCGGCTTCTCTGGGCCTGCACCGGTCACTCAGACCCAGCCACCTCCGCCGCCTCCGCAGGGCGACCGCAACCCCGCCGGCTGGGTCACGCTGGCGATCATCACGATCATCGTGGTCGTCGGCCTCGTGGTGTGGCTGGTCGTCCGCGGTCCCGGCACCTCTCCCCCCGACCGGCCGGCGGCCGGCTCGGCCCAACCGTCGGCCAAGACCTGTCCGACCTACCCGACGCCGAGCCCCGTCCCCAGCATCAGCGCCGGTCGGGTGACGGGAGGGCTGCTGTCGTACCCCCGCCTGCCCGCCCCGTGGAGCGCACCGCAGGTGATCTTCCGTACGCCCTACACGATCTCGTCGAACTGGCAGTGGATTGCGACAGAGAAGAGCCCGAGCGGTGAGCCGATCTGGGTGTCAGGGGTGGAGATTGGCGAGCTGACCTCGGGCGACGGACTGCCGATGCCCGCCGACGCACATGAACTGGTGCTCGACTGCATCCTCGGCACCTACGAGACGGCCGTCGCTCGCACCTACGTGGCGAGCCGGGCGATGCAGGTCTCCAACCGGCCGGCCTGGTTCGTCGAGGCACACCTCACGTTCGACAAGCCCGGCATCAAGGCGAAGGGCGAGACCGTGCTGCTCGTGCTGGTGCGCACCGATCCCGACAGCACCTCGATGTTCTTCGCGTCGATCCCTGACGGCAACCCGACCCACCTCGCTGACGCGCGTACGGCGATGGCCGGCCTGCAGGTGACCTGACGCGCCCCACGATCAGCGCTCTGTGTCAGCCTGACGGTCGATCAGGGTGTTGACCACGGCCGCAGCCTGGTCGGCACCGTCAACGGTCAGCACCAGGTCGGCGGCGTCGAACCGCGCCAGCCGTAGGGCCTCCCCGGAAGCAGTGATGAACCCCTGCGAGCCATCGAAGCCTGCCCGGATCCCGTACCCCCCGTACTGGCCCAGCAGGCGCACCTCGACGACCTGCGCTCCCTTGATCTGGGAGAGCTCGACCCGCCGCAGCGTACGGCCGAACACCCGGACCACGACACCGGTGGCGTCGACCACCACGGTCGACATCTGCATCGGTACGAACGTGGCAGCCACGAGCAGAGCGGTCAGGAGCATCAACCACCAGGGCCCATCGATCTGCCACATCCACACCGCGAAGCCGAGCAGCAGCGCCACGACAGCCGACATCAGGATCGCAGCGCCCGAAGAGTGCCGCATCCGACCCGACCAGGCCACCCGGGCACTGCCAGGCACATGAGCCCTGACCGCACCGTCGGGAGCCGACGGCCTGGGGTACGGTGCAACGCCCGGCTTCGTCCTGACGAGCAGCGCGTGCCCCACTCCGACCGCGACCCCCGCGGCGACACCGATCGCCATGGCGGCGTTCGGCATGGGTGCCGTGGCCGGGTCGGTGATGCCCTGTTGGGCGAGGACGCCGCCGTACATCAGCGCTCCCATGAACACCGAGGTGCCGGAGGCGACCGAGGCGACCGCAGGCTGGCGGGTCGGGATGGTGATGCCGACCAGGAGGAGCGTCAGCGCCAGCACGAAGGCGGCCGTCGTGCCGACCACGCCGGTCAACGACTGGAACCCGTCCGCGGTGCCGCCCGGCCCCCAGTGCACCGCAACCGGTTCGGGCAGCCGCGACCGGGCGGCAATCAGCAGCCCGGTTCCGGTGGCCACGGTCGCGATAGCGACGCCAGCAGCGATGGCCGGGCTCACCCGTCGCGCCGTCCGGAGGTCCATGGTCAGATCCTTTCGATCAGTTGAGCGAGGTCATGGCGAGTCATCCCGAGCCGGTCACCCTCGGCCTGGAGCTGCGTGATGAGCGTACGGAGCCGTGCCCGGGCTGGGTCGGAGCCCGTCACCACGGCGCCCCTCCCTTGCCGAAGCTCGATCAGCCCCTCGTCGCGCAGTTGCTGGTAGGCCTTGAGCACGGTGTGGAGGTTGATGTCGAGTGACTCGGCGACCTCCTTGGCCGCGGGCAGTCGCTCGCCCTTGGTCACGTCGCCGGAGGCGATCGCCGTACGGACAGACTCCGCCACCTGCTCGTACAGCGCACTCGCTGCACTGGGGTCGACCTGCCACAACATAGTTATAGAATAACTAGAACTTCGACGCTCCGCAAGGGGGCCAAACCCTGGTCACTCAGGCGCGGCATGACATGACGATGTCGAGGGATCTGGTCCCAGGAGCCCTATCCCCCGACATGCTCATGACTGACCCGGGCGAGCTACCTCGGATCCTGCAGCGGCACGAGGCTGGGGCGCTCGACCGAGCTGGTCACCTCGACCCGGCTCCCCGATCCCGCAGAGGCCAGCAGCGACTCCATGATGTCGAGCACGTGGAACGCCACCTCCCCCGACGCCCGGCTGCCGACTCCGCTCGACTGGGCCCAGTCGACCAGACCGACCCCGCGGCCAGCATCGACATAGCCAGCCGACGGCCCGACTGGCGCCCACTCGCCGCCAGTGTTCAGCTCAACGTCGCCGTCGAACCGGTTGGGGTCAGGCACGACGAGCGAGCCGCCCGTACCGTGCACCTCGATGCGGGATGCCCGTGAAGCGGTCGAGTCGAAGCTCATGGTGATCGTCGACAGCACCCCAGAGGCATGGGTGAGCACCCCGCTGACATGGGTGTCGATCTCCACCGGAACCACCTGACCCGCACGAGCCCCCGACCCGATCGTGCGGGAGTCCCTCGACCTCGAAGCCGCACCAACCACCGAGGTCACCGGGCCCAGCAGTTGCACCAAAGCGGTGACGTAGTACGGCCCCATGTCGAGCAGCGGCCCTCCACCGGGCAGATAGTAGAAGTCAGGGTTGGGATGCCAGCGCTCATGTCCTGCCGTCACCATGACCGCTGATGCGGCGATCGGCGCCCCGACCAGACCATCGTCGATCGCCTTGCGAGCCGTCTGGATCCCCGTACCCAGCACAGTGTCGGGAGCACAGCCGACCAGAACCCCCGCAGCCGAGGCAGCGCTCATCACCTGCTCGGCCTCGGCGAGGGTGGCGGCGAGGGGCTTCTCCCCGTACACCCCCTTGCCGTGCGCGATGGCCTGGAGGGCGACCGGTGCGTGGGCCGCCGGAATCGTCAGGTTGAGCACGACGTCAACCTCGGGATCGGCAACGAGGTCGTCGACCGACAGCGCGCGGCAGCCCTGCCGAGCAGCCGCAACAGCCGACGCGGCTTCGGCGTTCAGGTCGGCGACGGCGACCAGCCGTACGGTCTCGACCCGGTCGAAGAAGGCCAGGTACTGCTTCGAGATGTTGCCGGCGCCGACCATGCCGATGCGCAGGACGCCGCTCATCGGGCTGCCCACAGCATCGAGCGCTTGACGAGGGTCGACACGGTGGGGTGCTCGAGCACATCGATGCTGTGACCAGGGGTGATGATCGCGATCCGCCCCTTCCCCCACTGCCTGGTCCACACCGCCGGCGAGACGACCGGGCGGTTCCAGGTGCCGTACGGCAGCACCTTCTGCGTCGTGGTCGCCAGCACGTCGATGTAGTCGTCGGCCAGCACCCAGTACTGCTCGGTGAGCACGTCAAAGTCCTCGAGCCCCTCGGTGATGGGATGACTGCCGGCCGCCTCGTTGAACTCCACCCGATACGGAACGAAGTTGTCGCTCGCGTCGCCGACCCTCTCGTCCTCCGGCTTGCCGGGGTGACACGCGAACTGGCCGCCCACCAGGTGCAGGTAGTCCGAGGAGTTCCGGAACGAGTCCGCGATACCGCCATGCCAGCCGGCCATCCCGGTGCCGTTGGCGACCGCGGTACGAAGCCCCTCCAGCTGGTCCCGCTCGATTGTGCTCATCGTCACGCACTGCACGATCACGTCGGTCGCGGCCATGGCGTCGGCGTCGGCGTACACCTCAGGTGACGACTCGACCCGGACAGAGAAGCCCTGCTCCTCGAGGTACGGGATGAACAGGTCGGTGGCCTGGACGGGCGTGTGCCCCTCCCAGCCGCCGCGGACGACGAGTGCTTGGCGTGTGGTCATGAACCCACCCTATTAGTTCATTGACCTGAACGTATAGCGAATCGTTGGAATTCAGTCCTTCACAGCGAAGGCAGCGTCGAAGGCTTGGTGCGGCGGCGTGATCTGGGCGTACCTCCGGACGAGCTCCAGCGCCTGCGGCCCGCCGACGAGGCGGTCCATCCCGGCGTCCTCCCACTCGACCGAGGTCGGACCGGAGTAGCCGATCGCGTTGAGCATCCGGAAGATGCCCTCCCAGGGAACGTCCCCGTGACCAGCGGTGACGAAGTCCCAGCCGCGGTGCGGGTCGCCCCACTGGAGGTGCGAGGAGAGGCGACCGTTGCGGCCGTCGAGGTGCAGGCGCGACTCCTTGCAGTGCACGTGGTAGATCGCGTCGCGGAACTCGTCGAGGAACGCCACCGGGTCGAGGTCCTGCCAGACGAAGTGGCTCGGGTCGAAGTTGAAGCCGAACGCCGGGCGCTTGCCGATCGCCTCCCAGGTGCGCTTCGAGGTCCAGTAGTCGAAGGCGATCTCCGACGGGTGCACCTCGAGGGCGAACCGCACGCCGTTCGCGTCGAACTCGTCGAGGATCGGGTTCCACCGGCGGGCGAAGTCGTCGAACCCGTCCTCGATCATTGACTCCGGTACGGGCGGGAACCCAGCCACGGTCTTCCAGATCTTGGAGCCCGTGAAGCCGGTCACGGTCGAGACACCCAGCGCGCGGGCGGCGCGGGCGGTGTAGACCATCTCCTCCGCGGCGCGCTGCCGTACACCTTCGGGGTCACCGCCGCCCCAGATCCGCGGCAGCAGCATCCCTTGGTGTCGCTCGTCGATCGGGTCGTCGCAGACCGCCTGGCCGGCGAGGTGGTTGGAGATTGCCCAGACCTTGAGGTTGTTCTTCTCGAGGATGGCAAGCCGGTCCTCGACGTAGGCCGGGTCCTCGGCTGCCTTTCGTACGTCGAGATGGTCGCCCCAGCTCGCGATCTCGAGGCCGTCGTAGCCCCACTCGCCAGCGAGGCGGGCCACCTCCTCGAAGGGCAGGTCGGCCCACTGGCCGGTGAACAGGGTGA
>DAOOHL010000198.1:0-5397 GCA_035416185.1 Propionibacteriaceae bacterium
GATCGGTCAGACCAGCGTGACCGAGACTGTCGGCACCGACGGGTTGCTTCGTGCTCGCCCTATCGAGCTGACTGCCGTCTCGTCGGGTGTGGTCGGTGACTATCAGCTCGACGATCGGGTGTGGCGCATCTCGCCGGTGTCGGCGCCGGTGACGGTGACCTATACCGCCGGCTACGCGACGCCGCCGTCGTGGGCCGTCGATGCGGCCCTCATCATCTTTGAGCACCTGTGGCGGACCCGCCGGGGTGCTGGGGCGAATGCCCGCCGTGGCCCGACTGATGTCCAGGTGCCCGGCGCTGGTTACCTCGTCCCGAACCAGGCCGCGCAGCTCATGGATCCGCACCGCTTTGTTGGGGTCTACTGACGTGGCCGTCGCTGTCGAGCGGGTCATCAATGAACTGGTGGCCCGGATTCCGGCCTGCCACGGCTTCGACGTGTTCGATTCGTGGCCGCTGTCGAGCAATACCCGGGACTTTGTCGCGGTCGGCGTCGATGATCTGTTCTCCACATCGGCCGCCGATAGTGCTGAGGCGACCATTGACTGGGCGCACGCATCGGGCCGCGCCGCCGACGAAGAGGGCCGGGTCACCATCGCCATTCACGCGGCTCGCGGCGAGTCTGAGGCGGCCATGGCCCGCGCGGCTGTCATCGCCTAACTCAACGCCATCGATGACTGGCTCAGGAGCGAGCGGCACCCGTTCGGCCTGCCGTCCATCTGGAGTGTGCGGATCGACTCGTACCGGCTCGGCCAGGACCAGACCTCGGACGGTGCCATCTGTGCCATCTCTGCCCGCATCGCCTACCGCGCCCGCATCTGAGGAGCCCGCAATGAAGATCAAGTCCATCCTGCCGTACCCGGTCGAGGTGCCCAATCTGGGCATCGCTGCCGAGCCTGGCGAGGTCGTCGAGGTCGACGACGTCCAGGCCGAGGTGCTGATCGAGTCGGGCGCCTGGGTGACCGCTGAGAAGTCCCGCACCACCGCCGCGAAGGAGAAGTGAGATGCCGACCCCACTGGATTACGCCCTCGAGGTGGCGCCGGAGTCGACGTACGGCACCGCCGGTACGCCGTGGCGCGGCCTCGACATGACGGGCGAAAGCTTGCAGGCCAAGAAGGAGACGAAGCCGTCCGCTTCGCTGCGTCCAGGGCTGATGGGTGCCCGGACGAGAGGCGTGACGTGGTCGGAGGGTGGCGGCTCGACTGAGCATGAGGCGGTCGCGCGCGGCATGGGCCTGCTGTTCCAGGCGCTGATGGGCTCCGGCACGTCCACGCTGGTCTCCGCTGGCCTGTACCAGCAGGTGTTCACGTTCGCGTCGACTCCGCCGGCGTCGGTGACGCTGCGCAAGTCGATCCCGCAGCTCAACGGCACGACCTGGGGTCAGTACACGTTCACCGGTGCGATGAGCACCGGATTCGAGTTGTCGATCAGCTCCAAGGACATCCTCAAGATCAAGGCCGACTGGCTGACCAAGTTCCCCACCTCTGGGACCACGACCATGCTGACGCCGACGTACCCGGCCGTGGCTCCGCTGCTGACGTTCGCGGGTGCTGCACTGTCGACCGGCACGCTGGTCGCACCGACGACGACCGCGCTCGCGTCGGCTCCGACGACAGTCTGTGTGCGCGACTTCAGCGTCAAGGTGGACCAGGCGTACAGGGCTCGTGAGGGCTCCTGCACGGGCGGCCAGCCTGGCAAGGGTGGCTCTGCTGACCTGCGCAAGGTGGACGGCTCGATGACCATCGAGTACGACTCCAACACCTACACCGACCTGATCCTGTCGGATGCGTCCATCTCTCTGATCGCCACATTCACCAGCGGCGCGGATGCGGTGCAGGTGGTGCTGCCTGACATCAAGCTCAACGGTGACCTTCCGACGCCGACGACGGGTGATCTGGTGTCGCACAAGGTCAACTTTGAGGCGTTCCACTCGGCCGCTCAGATGATGTGGCTGGTCGTCCGTACGGCGGACACTGCGCTGTGACCACGGTCACTATCGACACGGCCGACTGGCGGGCGTTCCAGGCCCGTCTGAAGGAGGCTGACAAGTCGCTGGCGACCAAGGTCCGAAAGCGACTCCGGGAGGCGGCTGAGCCGCTATCCAAGGAGGTTGCCGAGGAGGGTGCCGATGCGATGCCGTCGGGCATCGTGGACTACCTCAAGGGCAATGCCAAGCCGCGTGTGTCCATGACTGCGTCGGCTGTGCAGCTGGTGCTACAGGACCGCGGCAAGTACGGCGTGCAGCTCGCCAAGCTCAACGAGGGCAAGCTGCGGCATCCGCTGTTCGGCCGCAAGAAGCACTGGTTCCTCCAGTCGGTGGCGGCTGAGTCGTGGACCGAGGCGTTCGCCAAACGGGCCGACGACATCAAGCGGGAACTGATCGACGTACTCGACGATGTGGCAAAGGAGCTCTAGTGAAGGTCATTGTCGACGGTGTCCCGTACGCCGTCTCGTCAAAGCCGCCGACTCGTGAGGCGCTTGAGGTTCTCAACGAAGACCTGATGCGGATGGATCTACCTGGCATGAGGTCCACGCAGCAGCTCATGACTGAGGTCGCCGCACTACAGGGGGCGTCTGCCGAGGAGGCTATGGCGTCGCCGTATCTGATGCCAGGACAGCGCCTCACGGCCTACTTTGCACTTTGGGAGGCTGGTCAGCGCCCCTCATTCCGTGAGCTGCGGTCGTCTGAGATTCAGATCGAGGTGGAGCCGGGCGACGAGCGTCCCCGCCCAAAAGACCACGCGGCACCCAAGTCGCGTGGCCGGAAGAGGGGCACGACTTCCGCGCTGAAGTCCTGACCCGACTGCCGCTGTTCTCGCGGCTGTTCAGCCTGACGCCCCCAGCTATCGACCTGCTCCGGTGGGACGAGTGGCTCGCCTACCGGGACTTTGCAGACGAGTGGCTTCGCAGGCGAGAGGAGGAGAGTCGTGGCTGACAAGGACATCAAGCTCAAGATCACCGGCGACTCATCCGACGCGCAGAAGGCGATCAAGGACGTTGGCGACGAGGCCGAGAAGTCGGGCGGCAAGCTCGGTGGCCTAGGGAAGATCGCAGGTGGTGTTCTCACCGCCGACCTGCTCAAGGGTGCGGCGACAGCTGCGGTTGATTTCGGCAAGGACTCAGTGGCCGCGTTCGCCGACGCGGAAGCGGCACAAGCCAAGCTTGACGACGCGTTCTCCCGGTTCCCCGAGCTCGCTGGGGCGAATGCTGACGCGCTGCGTGAACTGAATGGCGAGCTGCAGAAGAAGACAGGCGCCGACGCAGACGACCTCGCCGCCGCGCAGGCGTCGCTGGCTCAGTACGGCCTGACCGAGCAGCAGCTGCGCGAGATGACCCCGCTACTGGTCGACTATGCAGCGAAGACCGGCAAGGACATGACGACCGCGGCCGAGGATCTCGGCAAGGCGATGCTGGGCTCGGGTAAGGCGCTCAAGAGCATCGGTATCGACTTCAAGGACGCGGGGTCGGTCGCCGGCAACTTCGACCAGGTCATGCAGGGCCTCACGTCGCAGGTCAGCGGCTATGCCGAGACGGGCGTCCCTGAGGCGACTCGCAAGACGGCGATCCTGCGGGCCGAGTTCGGCGACGTCCAGGAGGCGATCGGCGAGAAGCTGCTACCAGTGCTCGTGTCGCTCGCGTCGGCGGGGCTGGCCGCCCTCGACTGGGCGAGCCGGAATCAGGGCGCAGTGACCGCGCTCGGGGCCGTGCTGGGGGTCCTGGCGGCCGCGTGGGTGGCGTCGGAGGTGGCCGCGAAAGCGTCGCAGGTGGCGCAACTCGCGGCGCATCTGTCAGCCGCCGGCGGTTGGGTCAAGCAGGGCGCTGCTGCGGTGGCGTCGGGTGCGGCGATCGTCGCTGCGTGGGTGTCGACGCAGGCCGCCGCGGTTGCTGCTGGTGCTGCTCAAGTGGTCGCGAACGCCCGCGCCGCCGCGTCATGGGTGGCATCGACCGCCGCGATGGTGTCGGCGTCGGTCGCGCAGAAGGCGGTGGCTGCTGCTCAGTGGCTGCTCAACGCGGCCATGTCGGCGAACCCGATCGGCCTGGTCGTCATCGCCATCGCCGCCCTCGCGGCCGGGCTGATCTACGCCTATCAGAACTCGGAGACCTTCCGTAACGTCGTTGACGGCGCGTTCAAGGCGATCGCCGCAGCTGGTACGTGGCTCTGGAACACGATCCTGCAGCCGGTCATTACCGCCATCGTCGGTGGCTTCGCGGCGGTTGCTCGCGGGGTCGCCAACTTCCTGGACGGCCTGAGCAAGATTCCCGGTTTTGGCTGGGCGAAGGACGCCGCCGACAAGATGCGCGGCGCTGCCGATGCTGCCGACAAGCTGGCCTCGAACATCACCAAGATCCCCAATCAGAAGAGCATCGAGATCAAGGTGCTGACGTCGTACACGCAGACCGGTGCGGCACCTGTTGCCGGTGGCACGGTGCTCGCCCCGAAGGTGCCGCAGTATGCGGTCGGTGGTCGTCCTCGGGTTGGCGAGCTGGCGATGTTCCATGCCAACGAGCTGTGGGTGCCGGACACGGCCGGGACGGTCCTGACGGCCGCCCAGACCAAGGGTCTGATGGGTGGCCCGTCGGCGCTTGCGGGCGTCGGTGGCGGGGACATGTACCTGACCATCGTGGACCGTGACGGGACGCTGCTGGACCGCATCCGCGCCACCGTCGATGAGTCCCAGCGGTCCCAGTACGACCGATCTGTTGCGGGGGTGAGGTGACATGGCTCCTGCTGTGACTGCCGTCGTCGAGGCTGCGTCCCTGCGCGTCTCGGTGTCGCTTTCGGGTGTGACGCCTGACGGTCCCGTCGAGGTGTGGCGGGCGCATTCGGATGGCACCCGTGACCTGCTGCGTGGCCTGCCGCCGGTCTCTGGCGGGGTGTCTCAGGTGTACGACTACCTGGCCCCGTACACGCCGGTCGCTGGGCAGTTGCAGTTCCGCTACGAGCTCACCTCGGGCGGGACGCTGTACACGTCGGCGTGGCTGGAGATCGTCTCGACTGAGGTCAGGCTGCGGGCTCCGGCGTATCCGGGCACCGAGGCTGTCGTGTGCCCGCTGCGCCGCCCGTCCGTGTCGATGTCGAGGCCGCAGTCGATCATGGAGCCGATCGGCCGGGAGACGCCCATCGTCCAGTCCGGCGTGATGCAGGCGGGCCGGTTCACGCTCGCGGTCGAGGTCTACTCCTACGCCGACGCGCGGGCTCTGGAGCTGCTGTTGCGGATGTCGCCGACGGTACTGCTTCAGCGACCGGCCGAGATGGATTCATGGCAGTACGTCTCGGTCGGCACGCCGGAGCGGTCCCCGTTTGCCGAGAATCTGCTGCCAACCGTCGACGGTGATGTCGGCTCGTGGATGCGCTACTCGCTGCCGTGCACGGTCGTCGATGCGCCGCCGGGCGGCATC
>DAOOHL010000199.1:0-5327 GCA_035416185.1 Propionibacteriaceae bacterium
ACTGGATGCGCGACCGGCAGAACCACTGGTGGCAGGACCTCGGCATGCAGGACGCCAACTGGACGTACGAGTTCTTCGACGGCTCGCTGCTGCTGCACGAGCAGGTGTCGCTGGGCGACGACGGTCTCGTTCAGCCGGACGGCCCGGGCTACCAGGCGCTGATCGTCTACCAGGAGGGCCTGTCCGCGGACGTGGCGGCTCGCCTGCTCGAGTGGGCGAAGCGGGGGTTGCGGGTGCTGCTCGTCCACGGCGCCCTGGAGGTGAAGCGACTGGCCACGAACGAGTTCACGACCCATCGGCAGGCTGCGTCCCGTACGTTCGGGCTCGACAACCGGGATGCCGAGCTGCAGTCGACGATCGCCGAGCTGCTCCAGCAGCCGAGCGTTGCCGAGATCGGTGATCCCGCACAGACAGTCGCGGCCCTCCGTGGTCTGGGCGTCTCAGGCCGCGCCGAGCTGGTCACCCCGAGTGAGTCGGTGCTGTCGCACCTGCGTGAGGACGGCGATCTCAGCCACCTCTTCCTGTACCACTTCCTGTACGAGACCGGCGAACCGACCACCGTCGAGGTATCGCTGGTGGGCGAGGGCGGTCTGCACGTGGTCGACCCATGGTCCGGCGCGCTTCGGCCGCACCAGGGGGTGCGGTACGACAGCGGCCGTACGATCGCGACCGTCTCGCTGTCACCGGGGGAGACGGCACTGCTCACCCTCGACCGGTCGGCCCACGCCACTCACGCATCAGAGCCCACGGTGCGCAACGACGTCGAGCGGGTCGTGGGCTGGACCACCACCGTCGAGAGCTGGGACGCGGGGGAACCTCGGTTGATCATCGAGGACCGCGCTCTTGGCTACGAGACGCGCGAGGTACGCCCGACGACCGAGGTGACCCGGATCGAGGCTGGCCGCGGGCCGCTTCGCCCCTGGTGCGACATCGCCGAGGTCGGCGACGCCGTGTCGGGCGTGGGAGAGTACGCCGCGACGTTCCGGATCGACCAGATCGACGACGGCGTTCGCTACCTCCTTGACCTTGGCTCGGTGTGCGGCGGACTGGGCTCGGTGGTGGTCAACGACACGCCAGCGCGCGGCTTCGACACGGCCGTACCCGTGGTCGACGTGACCGGCCTCGTGCGCGCCGGCGAGAACCAGGTCGTCGTACGAGTGTCGAGTTCGCTCAACAACCGGCTGCTGGCTCGCGGCTACTACGACGGCGTCCCCGATGTGCTGATGCGTGACTTCGGCGAGGCTGAGGCGACCGTCCAGACGTCGGTCCAGCCGTACGGGCTCGTCGGACCGGTGGTGCTCCGTACGGAGGGCTGACCTCGGGGTACGTGGAGCCTGTGCTTCGTAGGATTCCGACACGCCGTGGACGCGGTCTAGAAGCGGGTCTGCTTCGCTGACCTGATCGGCGTCGCGGCCGCCACTGCGCTGGTCGTCGGCGCCTCGGGCTCCGTCGCCGGACTCGACTCAGCTGCTGATGCCGGGGGCCGGACGAGAGTGGTCACGGAGGCCCAGCGGCTGAGGAGTGCGCTGCGCTAGCGTCGTGCCTGCCAGAGGAAGGGGCCAACGTGCAGAGCGTCCAGGAGTTCATCGCCCAGTTGATCGACGAGGGCTACACCGTTCGCGCCGATGAGCACGGGTCCGACCCGGATCTGATCGCGCCCGACGGCAACCCGGTGGAGACGTGGCGGCAGGACTACCCGTACGACACACGGATGGACCGCGACGAGTACGACGCCCTCAAGTACAAGCTCCAGGTGGAGCTGCTGAAGCTCCAGTACTGGACCCAGGACAACGGCCTCAAGCACGTCATCCTCTGCGAGGGTCGTGACGCGGCTGGCAAGGGCGGAACGATCAAGCGGGTCACCGAACACCTCAACCCCCGCTATGCCCGCGTGGTGGCCCTGTCTGCCCCCAACGACCGGGAACGCGGCCAGTGGTACTTCCAGCGCTACGTCGCTCACCTGCCGACAGCGGGCGAGATCGTGCTGTTCGACCGGTCCTGGTACAACCGGGCCAACGTCGAGAAGGTGATGGGGTTCTGCACGCCGGCCGAGTACGAGATTTTCATGAACCAGGTACCCAACTTCGAGAAGTCCCTTGTCGAATCCGGGATCTCGCTGACCAAACTGTGGTTCTCGGTCACCCGCCGCGAGCAGCGCACCCGGTTCGCGATCCGCCAGATCGACCCCGTACGACGCTGGAAGCTCTCTCCGATGGACCTCGAGTCGTTGGACCGGTGGGACGAGTACACCTCGGCCAAGGAAGCGATGTTCGCCCGGACGGACATCAAGGCAGCTCCCTGGGTGACCATCAGATCCAACGACAAGAAGCGGGCCCGGATCAACGCGATGCGCTACATCCTGAGCCGGTTCGACTACACCGGCAAGGATCCGGACGTGGTGGGCGAGCCCGACCCACTGATCGTGAAGCGCGGCAAGAAGACCGAGGGCGACTGACCTGGGGGTGTTCGTGGAAAGTCGAGCGACAAGGACCGACCTCGCGACCTAGCCTTACCTGCGATGACCGACCGCATGTTCGCAGCCGTGCTGCTGCCCGACGATGTCCGTGAGGCTCTCGATCGGATCGTCGAACCCCGCCGCGACGACGAATGGCGCTGGATGCGGCCAGACACCTGGCACATCACGCTCTCGTTCTACGCCGAGGTCGACCCCTGGCGCTACGAGTCCCTCGTCGACCGACTGGCCACGGCCGCGGCCACGACACCCTCGTTCCCGCTCGGGGTCGAAGGGGTCGGCAGCTTTCCGAGCTCCGATCCGACCCGCGCGAAGCTGTTGTACGCCGCCGTCGATGACCCCACCGACTCGCTGCCCGGGCTGCACCGACGGTGTCATCAAGCCGCCACCACGTCGGGAATCGAGGTTGCGGGGGAGCGGTACGTCCCGCATCTCACCCTGGCTCGCTCGAACCGACCCATGGCGGCCACCCGCTGGCTGCGCGCCCTCGTCGGCACCTACGCCGAGCAGTGGCAGGTCACCGAGATCGCGCTGGTGCAGTCACACCTCGGGTCTGGTGCGCCACGCTATGAGGTACGGGAGACCTTTCCGCTCGACCATTCCTCCTGACCCCAGCGGGTCCCCTGACCGGTGGCCAGGTCACACCGCTCGAGCATCAGGCCAGGGCTTCGCTGAGGCTGGCTGTCTCCAGCCCGAAGGCCTCAGCTACTCCCGCGTAGGTCACCTGTCCGTTCCAGACGTTGAGACCCTTGGCCAGCGGCTCGTTGTCGCGCAGGGCCTGCTTCCAGCCCTTCTGGGCCACCTGCAGCACGTACGGGAGGGTGGCGTTCGTCAGCGCCCAGGTCGACGTGTTGGGTACGGCGCCCGGCATGTTGGCGACGCAGTAGAACACTGTTCCATGCACCATGAATGTCGGGTCGTCATGGGTGGTCGGGTGTGAGTCCTCGAAGCAGCCTCCCTGGTCGATGGCGACGTCGACCAGCACCGAGCCAGGCTTCATCCGAGCCACCATCTCGTTGGTGACGAGCTTCGGTGCCTTGGCGCCGGGGATCAGCACGGTCCCGATCACCATGTCGGCCGCCAGCACCTGGTCGCGGATCGACAGCGACGAGGAGACGATCTGCTTGACTCGGTTCTCGTAGCGCCAGAACGACATCCGCAGCTTGTCGAGGTCAGTGTCGAGGATCGTGACGTCGGCGCCCATCCCAAGCGCGACGTTGGCGGCATTCTGGCCAGCCACCCCAGCGCCGAGAACGACCACCTTCGCGTTGGGCACGCCGCCGACGCACCCCATCAAGACGCCTCGGCCACCGTTGGCCTTCATCATCGCGTGGGCGCCTACCTGGGGAGCGAGACAGCCTGCCACCTCCGACATCGGGTAGAGCAAGGGGAGCAGCCCCGATGGGAGCTGCACCGTCTCGTACGCGATCGCCGTCGTCCCAGACGCCATCAGCGCGTCGGTCTGGGGACGGTCAGCCGCGAGGTGGAGGTAGGTGAACAGCACCAGGTCATCGCGCAGGAAGCCATACTCGCTCGCGACCGGCTCCTTGACCTTGAGGACCAGCTCGCCAGCGCCCCAGGCCTCCGCGGCCGTGTCGACCATCACGGCGCCCTGGGCCTCGTACTCCTCGTCGCTGATCGCCGAGCCGACGCCGGCCCCTGACTGCACGAACACCTCGTGCCCGTTTCTCACCAGCTCATGCACGCCGACTGGCGTGATGGCCACCCGGTACTCGCGATTCTTGACCTCAGATGGAACTGACACCCTCATCGTGACCTCCTCGTCACTTGGCGACACCACGGCTCGGCGGATCCGCGCGGTGCGAACTCGGTCCGCATCCGGGCGTCAGTCACCGACCCAACGCCCACCGGCTCGCGCGGGAGGGTCTCTCGAGCCACGTACTGCACGGCAGTACATCACTTTCCACGCTGACCTGCATCACATCTGGCTCCGGGTCCGACGCACCTGCGTCCGCCAGGGAGCTCGCCTGGCTCGGCGGTCCGAGATCGGTGCGACAACGCCCGATGCCTGGCAGAATGTGCCGCGCGTCGACGGTCGGGTGACCGTAGGACCCGCAACCAGAGCGAGGAGGCCCGATGACGGTACTGCCTCCCCGTGGCATCCCAGCTGGCGACGTCCTGGTTCGCGTTGAGGACCTGACGAAGACCATTGGCCGACGACCTGTCCTGTCAGGGGTCGATCTGCTGGTCCACGGAGGCGAGGTCGCAGCGGTCGTGGGGCCGCATGGATCGGGCAAGTCAACGCTGTTGCGGGTGCTGGTTGACCTGCTGCGACCCTCATCGGGCAGCGTGACCCTGCTCGGTGCGACCAGTCGGCGCGGGGCCCGTCGCCGTCGATCGGTGGGCTTCCTGCCCGCCCCGGTTCGGTTCCAACCAGTGGGAACCGTCCGCTCCACCCTGGGCTACGCCGCCAGGCTCTCAGGCGCCCCGGTCGCCCCGTTCCGAGACCTGGCGAGACGGCTGGGGCTGGATCTGCGCAGCCGCACGGCCGGGCTCGACGTCAATGGCACCCAGCGGCTTGCGATCGCTGTCGCGCTGGGCCACCGGCCCCGAGTCGCACTGCTGGACGAGCCGTCAACGGCGCTCGACGCCAACGACCTCTCGGTGCTCACTGACGTCCTGCGCGAGCTGCGGGACGACGGAGCTGCGATCGTGCTGGCCTCCCACCGGCTCGACCCGTTCGCCGACCTGGCCGACCATGTCACGCTGCTGAGCCAGGGGACGGTCGCCCTCGATGGGTCCGCGTCCGCGATGCGCAGGTCGCTTCCCACGACCGCGGCCGTCACATTCGCCGCATCACCACCCATCGCCGACCTGGCAACCATCGACCCGG
>DAOOHL010000200.1:0-5324 GCA_035416185.1 Propionibacteriaceae bacterium
GCGCCGAACTCTTCGGCGTTGAACAGCCACACCGTGCCGTCGTCGCTCTGGCCGATGGTGACCAGCTGCGGGTAGGGGGCGGCACCGTCCCGATTGGGGTTCAGGGCCGCGGAGGCGACGTGCTTGGACTCCAGCTCCCAATGGGTCCGGGTCTCGTCGCTGCGCCACGGCTCGGGCAGGTCGCACGGTTCCACGAGGTGCAGCATGAGGTGACTCCGCGACAGCTCGACGGCGGCCACCGCGGGGACGGGGCGCTGAGCGCTGGCCAGGGAAGCCGCCAGGTTTCGGAGGACCGCATCCAGGGCCTCCACCGTGGGGGCGGCCATCTCGCCAACGGTGACCAGCGTCTTCTCAACGCGCGCCAGACGCGCCGGCGGCGCGGAGATCATGCGTCCCGGACGCCGCGCGCGGAACTGTGCGGCCCGACGCTGCTTCAACACCAACGCCATCGCGCCGGCCAGCATCACGCCTCCCCCGGTGAGGCCCGCGAGCATCCAGGGCGCAGGCGCGACCACTTCACGGTCCTGCTGCGCCGCATCCGCTGTCGACGCCGTGGACTGACTGGCAATGGGGGTGGCAGTGCTGGCCGGGGCCGAGACGGGCTGCTGCTCAGCCGGGGCGGCGACCTCATTGTCGGTGTCGGGCCGCGCGACCCCGGTGGTGGCCCGAGCGTTCTGGCTGGGCTGTTCCGGCGCGTCCGCTGGCGCTGGCGTCTGGCTGGGCGCGGGCGCCGCGGGCTCCTGCGGTGCTGTCTGGGCCGCTGGCTGCGCGGCCGAGGTGGGCTGGAGGTGGAGCACCCAACCGGGGTAGATCAGGTTGGGGTCGGTGAGGTGGCGTCCGTCGGCCTGGACGATGCCGGCCGAAGCGTCGACGATCTGCTGGTACTTGGACTCGTCGCCGTCGAAGTGATCGCGGGCGATCGCGGACAGCGTGTCGCCGGGCTGCACGACCACAGTGTTGGCGTCAGCGGGCAGTTGCAGCGTCCAGCCAGGACGCAGGAAGTCGGCGCCCTTGCTCAGTCGTTCGGTGTTGAGGCTGACGATCTCGTGGTAGCGCTTGCCCTGGCCCAACTCGTGGTCGGCGATCCGCCACAGTGTGTCGCCGGGTTGGACGGTGTAGCTCCGCGTCGCGACCTGCGCCGTCTGCTGCTTGGTCTTCTCGTTGGTCTCTGCGGTCGTCTTGCTGGCGTCCGAGGTGACCTGGGTCGACGTTGTCCCGCTCGTCGCCGTCGCAGTCACGGGCGCCGCCACGGGCGCAGCTGCGATGGCGGCCGCGGCGTTGCCGATGCTGCTGCCTGCGATGAACAGCATCGCGGCGGTAGCGACCAGGCTTCGAGCCGCATGTTGCGACAGGCCCAGGCCGCGGAGGTTGGGCGCCTCGACGTGGCGCAGGCGGGCCACGATTTCGACGCCGATCAGGATGGTGAGGACCAGCCAGGCTGCCCAAGCAACCACCTTGATCAGCGTGATGGTGAGCGTGCCGTCGTCGGGGTTGGTCAGGATGCGCCACAGCTCGGCGAGGTCGAAGTGAGCAGGCAACGCGGGGGCACCCAGACGCACCAACACCCACGGAAGCCCGATCAGCACCGCGACGATGACCAGGCTCGCCAGAAGGCCGCGCAAGCGCGCCGCGAAGCCCCTCATCGCTCGGTCCCCTGCACGGCGCGAACGAGGCGCGCCGAAGCGTGCCCCTCGAACTCGTGGGCACCGATGCCGAACTGACCGAGGATCTGCGGCGTCCAGGCGTAGCGAGTGGTGACGTCGACCGATGTCGCGGTCACGGACACCGAGCCGGTCATTCCGGAGCCAGCGATGTAGGTGCTGGCCGCGGCGCTTGCCTTGCCGCTGTCGATGACGAGCTGCTGACCCGTCATGATCGAGTCCGTCTGGACTGCTTCGGCCCCGGCGCGAGCCGCTTGGGCGGCGACGTCGTAGGCCCGTTGCTTGGCGAACACCATGCCGGACAGGTCGAGCGCCAGACCCAGGATGACGATCATGCCGATCGCCCCCATCACGTAGAACAACGTGACGGAGCCGCGTTCATCGCGAGATCGTGAGCGCATTGGGAGTCCCTTCCGTGCGTGGTGGGATGTATTCGAGGTTCAGCGGCCCGGCACTGTTTCAGCCGCGGAGCCGGTAGGTGTCCACAGCGCTGCTCATGGTCTTCTGGACCTGGACGCCGCCGCCGTAGAACGTGGCGATCTGCGCGCTGGACACATGACAGGTGACGACGGCGACGACCTCACCAGGCGTCCCGATAGGGAGCCCGAACGCGCTCGTGTCGAGCTGGACATTGAGCGCATCGCAGTTGAGGCCGTGGTTGTCGAGGACCTGTTGGGCAGCAGCGAAGCCAGCGCTTTGAGCCGCGCCTTCGCTGCGGGCGATCGAGGCGCTGCGCGCCGCCTCGGCAGCGGCCGCTTGGACGGTCTGCTCGGCCAACGCGATCTGGCCGCCGTAGTAGATCAGCCCGCAGAACGCGGCGAAGCCCATGGCTCCGATCACCGCTTCAATCGTCGCCGAGCCACGCTGGTCACGGGTTCGTTTCACTGGTGATCCTCTCGACCGGGGCAGACGCCGTCTTGGTGACCTGATTGACCGGCCACGGCCCCACTGACATGGGCCAGCCGGACACGGTCGCTGTCGACGTCGTCCCGGACCGGCTGCACGACACGGAGGTGCCGGACAGAGCGTCCCCTCCCCCGGCCAGGATCGCTGCAGCGGCCGTCTGGCAGTCTGCCGCCGTCGCGTGCTCGAGGGCACCAGCCCTAGCGCCGGACTCGGCCGCCGCCAGGGCCGTGGTGTGGCCGTACTGCGAGATGCCGACCTGGAGCCCGAGCCACAGGATCGACACCACAGCCGGGAAGATCAGGACCATCTCCAACGTCGTGGAGCCCTTCTCGTCCCGGCCGTACCGCCGGCCAAACTTCGTCTTCATGTCCATCTCGTCGTGAGTCGTCGTCAACAACGACGGATCACGGCTGCCCCTGAAGCTCGTTGCCCTTGCGGATCACGTAGCCCTGCAGCGCGGCGACCGCGATGCCGACGATGATGATGATGGCCAGCGCCCACAGCAGCACGTCGGTGGTGTGCGAACCGCGCTCGCGGTCCGCCTCACGGCGAGCCTCGATGCTGTTCAGGATCTGGTCCTTGCGGTTGACCATGCCCAGGTACAGCGCGATGAACATGACGGCGACGCGAGCGCTGACCGTCTGCTTCTGGTCGGCCTTCTGGAGGGTGGAGATGTTCATTGGCGTGATTCCTTTCCCGTTCGGAGTGGGTTGTCTCTTGGGTCGGGGATGCGGCCTAGAGCAGGCGCATCAGGGCGGGTCCGACGAGGATGGCCAGGAAGATGATTCCCAGCAGGCTCGCCGGCATGGACATCCGCTCGTTGGCCGCGTTCGCCTCAGTGAGTTCGGCCTTGAGCAGCGTGTCGCGGAGTGCTGCGCTGAGCTTCCGCAACGAGTCGTAGACCTGAACGTCCGAGTCACCGGCCAGCCGCATGGTGTTTGCGACTTCGTCCAGCTTCGGAAGGTCGAGATCCTCCGACATCACACGCAGGGCGTCCCAGGGCGCCTCGCCAGACCAGCGGGAACGGGCGAGTTCTTCGCCGATCCGCTGGAAAACCCAGGTGTCGCCCATGCGGGCGGCCAGTTCCATCGACTGCCGAGCCCCGGAGCCGTTCGCCCGTTCCATCGCCACGAGGTCGACGTAGGCGGCCAGCTCGCGCTCGAAGTCCTTGCGCGCGATCTTGGCGTCGTCGGCGACGAACAGGTTGGGCAGGAACCAGGCCCCGGCTGCCAAGACCACGGTGCCGAGCACCGGGATCGGAAGCGGGAGAGGGAACACGATCGAGACGATGGCGCTGAGGACCGGCAGGCCGATCAGCGGGATCAGGGCGAAGGTGACCTTCTCCCCGTAGAACCCGGCCAGTGTCTTGCGGAGCAGGGCCAAGTCCTTGGTGGGCGTCTTGGCCCAGACAGCTTCGGGCAGCAACCGCATCGCCGTCAGTCCGAGCTTCTCTTGCAGCTCATCCTCGGTCGAGCCGGATGAGGTGGCTGCGGGAGCCAGGCGGCGGCGACTCGGAGCGCCACTGAGGCGGGCGACCACGTCGGCGGCGTCGGGGCGTGCGGGGGCCAGCCACACGCCAGCAAGGACGAGGCCCAGGCCGAGCAGGGTGCCGGCCAGCAGCATGATCTGCAATCCGGTGGGGATCGGCATCAGCGAGCACCCCCGTCCGCCGGGACGGTCAGGTCGCGAGTCCGCGTGCCCCGCTCAGGCTTCGCGGTGAGCAGTCGCGGGAACGGTCGCGAGGTGGACATGTTGCGCATCTGGATCAGCAGCATCACGTACACCGACAGCAGCGCCACCAAGGCAAGCTGGCCCTCGGGCGAGTGGTACGGCTCCAGGAACGTGCCGGTCAGTCCGAACATGAGCAGGCCACCGGCGGACAGGATCGTGACCCAGCGCGCCGTGCTGCGCGGTTTGGCCCGGTCCGCCTCGATCTGGCGACGCGACGACACGTCGTCGGCGGTGGAGTCGGCCACGCTCTTCAGCACTGACGCCAGCTGCGCGCCGCGACGCCGAGCGCCCAGCATCATCTGCATCACCATCTGGTCGCCAGTGGCGTCGTCCAGGTCGGTCGCGAACGCACGCAGGGCGTCCTCGACGGACCAACGCGCATCCAGGCGAGCAACGAGACGGTTCACTTCAGGCTCGATCGCCTTCGGGGCCGAGCGCTTGCTGACGATCAAGGCCTGCTCGAGTCCGGCCCCCGAGGTGAGGACGCCCGCCAAGCTGCGGGTCCACTCCCCCATGGCCTCGATCCGCTCGATCGTCCGCTTCGACTCGCCCTGGACCAGGATGTAGGGCAGGCCGATCACGGCCAGCGGGAGCAGCACAGCCATGATGAACCAGCCCGTCCCGATGGCCAGCAGAACGCCGACCACGAGCGCCACCAGAGCGCCCAGCTGGGTGCGGCGACCCAGCGTGTCCCACCAAGTCCCCAGGCGACCCCGGCGACGCGGTGCGGCCTCCACGACCGGGTGCCGCTGGGCGCCGTAGATGATGCCCAGGATGCCCGCGACGATCAGTCCCCCGGCCAGCGCCGGGATCAGGGGGATCATCGCTCACTCCTGAACTCGGCCGCCTCGGCGTGGAACGCTGCGGGGTCGAAGCCGTAGTGGATCAGCTCGCGGTACTCATCCGGGAGGATCTCGGCGATCGCCCCATGGCGCGGGACGTGCTTGAACACCGTCGTGGCAGCCCAACCTGGGCCATCGTTCTTCTCGCCAGGGGTGATCGCGATGATCTCGGAGACGTAGCGCT
>DAOOHL010000201.1:0-5238 GCA_035416185.1 Propionibacteriaceae bacterium
CCAGGCCTTCGCGGACGCGTCCGGTCATGAGGTCGCCTCCTCGTACGGCATGGCGTCGAGCGCTGCCTCAGCGTCGAACTCGGCGCTCAGCAGCTCGCGGTACTCGGGAACCGTGTCGAGCAGGTCGTGGTGGGTACCGACGTGGGTGATGGTTCCGCCGCTCAGGACGGCGACCTTGTCGGCCAGCAGCACCGTCGAGGCGCGATGGGCGACGACGATGCCCGTGACCCCCACCAGTACCCGCTTGAGGGCCTGCTCGACGAGCGCCTCGGTGTGGATGTCGAGGGCGCTGAGGGTGTCATCGAGCACGAGGACGCGCGGTTTGGTGATGATGGCGCGGGCGAGGGCAAGCCGCTGCCGCTGCCCTCCGGACAGGCTCATTCCCTGCTCTCCGATCCGGGTGTCCAGACCCCAAGGCAGGTCCCGTACGAACTGCGCCTGCGCGACCTCGATCGCCTCGTCAACCTCGTCCTGGGTCGCCTCTGGTCGGCCCAGGGTGAGGTTCTCCCGGACGGACATTGAGAACAAGGTCGGGTCCTCAAAGGCCGTGGCCACAATGGTTCGTAGGTTGGCGAGCTGCAGGTCCCTGACGTCGACCCCGTCAATCGAGATGGTCCCGGCGGTGACGTCAGCCAGGCGGGCCACCATCGCGGTCACGGTCGACTTGCCGCTGCCTGTCCCTCCGACCAGGGCCACGGTCTCGCCGGGAGGTACGTGGAGATTGAGGTCGTGCAGGGTGTCGGTGTCAGCGTCGGGGAAGCGGAAGGCCACGTTGGTGAAGAGCAGGTCACCCCGTGGCTCGTCGAGGGTGAACTGGCCGTCCTGGATCGTCTCGGGCGCGTCGAGGATCTCCGCCACTCGATCGGCAGCGGTCATCGCATCCTGCGCCATCGACAGCAGGAAGCCCATGGCAGCGACCGGCCAGATCAGCGACAGCATCAAGGTGATGAAGGCGACCAGGGTGCCGAGCGTGAGGCGGTGTTGGGAGGCGGCCACGGCGCCGATGCCCAGCACCGCGATCAGGGTGAGGGTGGGGATCACCTCGAGGAACGTCCAGAACCTGGACGTGTTCTCGACCCGCTCGATCGAGGTTCCGTACAGGGTCGTGGCGCGGTCGTCGAACTGCCGATAGACGTGTGGGCTCGCCCCGAACGACCGGATCACCCGGAGACCCTGGAGTGACTCCTCGACGGAGCTCGCGACGTCGCCGGTCTGGTCCTGGATGCGGCGCGAGATCTTGGTGTACACCCGCTCGTTCCGAAGGCACAGGTAGATGATCGGTACGGCCGAAGCCACGACGACGAGGCCCATCGGCCAGTACATCTGCAGCAGGATGCCAGCCACCAGCAGGATCTGGAGCAGGTTGACGATCAGGAACGTCATGCCGAAGCCGATGAACCGGCGCAGCGTCGAGAGGTCGTTCATGATCCGGCTGAGCAGCTGGCCGGACTGCCAGCGGGAGTGGAAGGTCAGCGGCAGCCGCTGCAGCTTCGCGTAGAGGTCGAGCCGGATCCCCGTCTCTGTGCCCATCGTGCCCAGAGAGACGATCCATCGACGGGTGAAGATGAGTCCCACTTCGATCAGGGAGAGGGTCACGGCCAGCCCACCGAGCGCGTAGAGCCCACGCCGGTCAGAGTGGGCGAGCGGACCGTCGATGATCGCTCGGGTGATCAGCGGCGTGATGACCGCGACCACGATCGCGAGCACCATCGCTGCCACCATGAGGATGAATCTGCTGAGGTACGGGCGGATGTACGGACGGATCCGCCACAGCGAGGTGATCCCACGGTGCTTCCCCTCCGGCGGGGGAGCGATGGTGGGGGATCGGTGCAGCGCGTCGCCGTACAGGCTCCAGACTTGGCGGCTGGCCTTGCTCCCGACTGTGGGGGCGGCGGCGGCGGGCATGGGTCGGCGGCTCCTGACCAAGGGGGCTTGTGAGACCGTCGATGGACGGCCTTGACCACCCTACGCCTGAAACGATGCAGGGTAAACGATTTCCAGCGACCGTCTCAGATCAGGCGTCGACCGCAAGTCGGGGTCGGCTGGGCACCGGCGCTGGCCACCACACCTTGTCGCCCACGAGGGAGAACAGGGCGGGGATGACGACCGTACGGACGACGAAGGCGTCCAGCAGGATGCCGAAGCCGACCACGATGCCCAGCTGGGTGAGGGTGATCAGTGGCAGCACACCCAGGACGGCGAACACGGCGGCCAGGACAACGCCAGCGCTGGTGATCACCCCACCGGTGAGGGCGACCGCCTGGACGATGCCCTCCTTGGTGCCGTACTCCGGCGTCTCCTCCTTGGCGCGGGTGACAAGGAAGATCGTGTAGTCCACACCCAGGGCCACCAGGAACAGGAACGCAAACAGCGGTACGGAGTCGTCGAGGGCAGGGAACCCGAAGACGTGCACCGACAGCCAGGCGCCCGCTCCTGTCGCTGCGAAAGCACTCAGGATCGTTGCCGTGATGAGCAGAAGGGGAGCAATGAGAGCCCGGAGCAAGACGACGAGAACCAGGAACACGACCGCCAAGATGACCGGAATCACCACGCGCTGATCATGAGCCAGGGCTTGGGCGCCGTCGTAAGCCTTCGCATCCGGCCCGCCCACGAGAGCCTGCGCGTCCGGGACGGCGTGTACCCGCTCGCGAAGGTCGGCGACCACGTGGTCGGCGTCCGAGCTGGCTGGCGCGGCGTCGAGAACGACCCGGATCCGGGTCCATCCATCGGTCGACGCTCCCGTAGGCGTGGCCTCCATGACGCGGCTCGTCCCCTTCACCGCGGTCAGGACGTCGCCCACCTTCTCGGTCCTGGTCACCACGGTGGTGGGGTTCGAGGTGCCCGTGGAGTAGTGGGCGGCCAGGGTCTCGAACGCCTCGGCTGACTCAGCCTTGACCCTGAACTGCTGGGTTTGGGACAGGCCGATCGACACCGTGAGGATGCCAGCGATCCCGAGGAGCAACACGGGGACGGTGCCGGCCAAGGTGAGGACCGGGCGACGACGAACGACGTTGGCGATGCGGTACCAGGCGCTCTTCTCGGTCGGGGCGGTCGCCCCGGCCTTAGGAATGAACGGCCAGAAGAGGCGACGACCCGTGAGGGCGAGAGCCGGAGGAAGCAGCAGAAGAACGAAGACGAGCGCGACGAAGAGCCCGACCGCGGAGCTCAGCCCAAGGACGCGGTTGCTCGGGGTGGTGGCCAGCAACAGCGACGCGACGGCGAGGACGACGGTGAGGTTCGAGGCCACGATCGCGGGCCCCGCCCAGCGCACTGCTCGTCGCAGTGCGAGTCGATGGTCGGCCTCCTCGCGGAGCTCCTCTCGGTACCGCGAGACGAGCAGGAGCGCGTAGTTCGTACCTGCACCGAAGACCAGGACGCTGGTGATCCCCGTCGTGGACCCGTCCAGCACCAGACCCGCACGGGTGGAGACGAGAGCCGCGACGATACCGGCGACTCGGTCGGCCAGTCCGACGACCAGCAAGGGAATGAGCCACAGCACAGGGGAGCGGTAGGTCAGGAGCAGCAGGACGGCGACCACGAGGGCGGTGACTCCCAGCAGGGTGAAGTCGGCGCCCTTGAAGGCGTTGGCAATATCGGCACCGAAGGCCGGGCCGCCCGTCACCTTGAGCGTGAGTGCCGGGTCCAGTCCGCTACGGCCAGCGTCGCGCACCTTGTCAATGACGTCGGTGAGTTCCAGGCCGCTCAGGTCCGTCGACACCGGGACGTTGACGATGGCGGCGAGCCCGTCCTGCGACGGGATCACGGGGGGAGCCCCTTGTCCGGGCGGCGCCGGAGCCTCGGTCACGCCACGGTCGACCGCCTTCATGCGGCCCAGCGCGGTCGTCAGCGACGTGACGTCGCCAGGGGTGAGCTTGGCCCCGTCCGTACGGGTGGCGATTCCGATCACCGGTGCGGCACCAGCGTCCGGGAACGTGGCCAGGATCTCGTCAACTCTCGCTGACTCGCTCGTTGGCGGCAGGTTTGAGGGGGATCCGGTGGCAGACCCGGTCGGTGCGGCTGCCATGACACCGCCTGCGACCAGCACCATCAGCACGAGGACGACCCATGAGCGTCGCCCTGACACGACGCCGGCCAGCCGCCACCAGAATCCAGACTCACCCATCGAAACTCCTTCGATCATCGAAACATCTGTACGGTAGATCGCAGGACGGTGTTGCGTCCAATCATTGTCTAAGGTTTGTCCGTGGCTGGCGCATTGGATTGGTGCTCAGGCTGATGGCAGGCGCACCCCGGGGTCGTGCTCGGGGCGGCCGTACGAGAGCGTCGATGGGAGCGGACGGAACGACCGCTCAGTCGGATCCGGCTCCGCTGTGCAGCTCGCTGGCCGAGCTGTCGATCGCTGTGGTCACGGTCGTGAGGACGTCGACCACGAGGGCGAGCTCCTGGGGGCTGCGGCCGTGGAGCGACTCCACGATCAGCCTGGCCAGCGGCGAAAAGGCTCGCCGGCCGACATCGGAGGCCGTTTCAGTCATCGACAGCACCACGCGGCGGCCGTCGCTCTCATGCCGGGTCCGAACCAGATGCCCTGCACTCTCCAGCCTGTCGACGAGTGCCGTCGTTGCCGACGGCGAGAGGTCGAGCTCGACGGCCAGCTCACCGGGGGTCATCCCACGGCCGCGTAGAGCATGGTCGTAGACCAGACCCAGAGCCGTCAGATCCGACGCGTTCATGCCCATCCGACGACGCGTGGCCTCGGCGTACCGGTTGCTCTGCTTCGCCAGCGACCGGACGGCATCGACGAGCGCGGCGGCTGCGGCCGCGCTCGTCGCATCACCCGGGGCGCTCGACGTCACGGGCCAAGGGTAGAGGCACCCAGGACACCTGCCAGGCGTTCGTTCACTCAGGCTCGCGGGAAGGCGGACGCCACCGCCCGCGCCACGACGCCAATGGCGGCCTCATTGAGGGGCCCGACCTCGGCCAGCAACCCGGCAAGCTTCCGTGGCGAGACGACATCGACTCCCCGGACCTGGAAGGCGCTACCCAACAGCGGCCAGTCGGCATCGCAGCGACCGGCGTAGTGCAGCCGCATCCGCTTGGGGCCGTCCGCCTCGGCTGAATCCACCCTCTCCGACATCTGGGCAGCACATGAGGCACCTTCAGTTGCAGTGGCGGTGTCCGTACACCGAGCTTCGGCTCCCGTCAGCCCGGGCTGACTGCGTTGTCTGGTGGGGCGGGCGGGGCTCGAACCCGCGACCCAGGGATTATGAGTCCCCTGCT
>DAOOHL010000202.1:0-5190 GCA_035416185.1 Propionibacteriaceae bacterium
CGGGGGGCAGAAGAGGGGGCGTTCGCTGCCCCTTGCCGTGGCTGTGCTCGTCAGCCTCGCGGTTGTTGCGGCCAGCGCCGCTGGCTGCGCAGGTGACCGAGCCGGGGCACAGGCCCAGCTCCCTCCCGGCTCGACGCCTGCAACGACGTCGCCGCCGTCATCGTTGCCGTCTGGACAGCCCCCAGCCAGCGCTCCCGGATCGCCGATTCCAGCGTCTCCAAGGGAGCATCCAGTGGTGGCGTTCGTCGGTGACTCGTACACAGGAGCCTCGCCAGGCTTCGTCTCGATCGCCGCTGCCACGCTGGGCTGGGACGCGCGCAACTTCGGGAGAGGCGGAACCTCCTTCGGTCGAGGCGTGTCGGGTCCCATGTCGAAGACCGCCTGCGGCCTGGACTATTGCCAGAGCTACGCCGAGATGGTGGCGGAGGTGGCGAAGGTCAGACCGGACATCGTGGTGGTGTCGGGCGGCGCCAACCAGGTCAGCGACCCGTCATCGTCGGTGGCAGCCGACATTGCATCCTTCTATGTGCTACTACGACATTCGCTCCCCTCGGCGCGCATCATTGGCACCTCGCCGCTCTGGAACGACAAGGCACCGCCGGACAACCTGCGCGCAATGCAGGCCTCCGTCAAGGCTGCTGTCGAAGCAGTCGCCGGTGAGTACGTTGATCTTGGTGAGCCGCTGCGCGACAGGCCAGATCTGGTCGGGCCCGACGGCGTCCATCCCAACCTGGCTGGGCACGAGGCCATCGCCGCAGCCTTCGCGAGTGCGATCAGGCGCTGACCCGCCGCGACATCGCCTGACGGACTGTCCGGGAACCACGAGATCCAGCCCATCGAGGGCACGGTGGTACGAGACGCGACGGCCGTACACCTTGACCAGTCCACGCGCATCGATCGCGAGTTCGCGCCGGGAGAGGTCCTCCATGGTCCTTGTACGCACACGAGGCGTGGCTGGTTGTCAATCAGCCTGAGTAGATGATCCCTGCGCAGAAGGCCGCCAGCCCGGGGTCCACGTTGATCACGGCTGGCTAACGATTCAGGTGCTGCGGGCTCCCAATGTTGGCCAACGGGGCCCGATAGGGCCAAGATATGGCCCATTCGGACGGTCATTGACCGTCCACCTGCGTCGGAGCACCGAGGCAGTCATCTACCAGGAGGCTTGAACATGCGGGCTCGCCCTCGCTTCATGGCCGCCGCCTCCATCGCCGTCGTCGCCCTCGTGGCCTCGGCGTGTGGTGGGACGGCAACCACCCCCCAGACCAACACGTCCGGCGGCGCTGCGACCACTGCGGCCAAGACCGGTGGTGCCATCACCGTCCGCGGCTGCACCCCGCAGAACCCCCTCGTCGGCTCCATGACGAGCGAGGTCTGTGGCGGCAACGTGATCGACTGGACCAGCGCGAAGCTCGTCCACTACGACGCCAAGACCGCTGCCCCCGAGAATGACCTCGCCGAGTCCATCAAGACCGACGACGCCATCACCTTCACAGTCACCCTGAAGAAGGGCGCCAAGTTCTCTGACGGTACGGAGATCAAGGCGAAGAACTTCGTCGACGCCTGGAACATCGCTGCGTACGGCCCCAACGGCCACCAGGGCAGCTACTTCTTCGAGCCCATCGAAGGCTTCGAGGATGTGCAGTGCGCTGACGACAAGTGCGCCACCAAGCCCAAGGCTGAGAAGATGTCCGGCCTGGTCGTGAAGGATGACTACACCTTCACTATCAAGACCTCGTCGCCGACCTCGAACCTGCCGGTCCGCCTCGGTTACTCGGCCTTCGTGCCGCAGCCGGACGCGTACCTCAACGACAAGGCCGCCCAGGATCCCCAGGGTGCCGCCGCCTTCGGCAAGATGCCGGTTGCCTCGGGTGCCTACAAGGTGACCAGCAACACCGCCACTGAGATCGTGATCGAGAAGAACGCCGCCTACACCGGCAAGTACGCCGGCAAGGTCGACAAGATCACCTACCGCATCTACAACGACCCGAACGCAGCCTTCACCGACGTGCTCGCCAACAACATCGACTTCACCGACGTCATCCCGTCCGACCAGCTCGTCGGCGATGCGTGGAAGAAGGCCGTGGGCGAGGGCCGGTGGAGCCAGCGCGAGGCAGGCGTCATCGAGGTGCTGACCTTCTCGCCGAACGACGAGCAGCTCAAGGCTTCGGCTGACCTGCGCAAGTCGATCTCCATGGCGATCGACCGCGCGACCATCACGAAGCAGATCTACAACGGCACCCGCACCCCCGCCACCGGCTGGGTCTCCCCAGTCGTCGACGGCTACAAGGCCGACCAGTGTGGCGCTGCCTGCAAGTACGACAAGGCTGCAGCGAAGGCGATGTACGACAAGGCCGGCGGCTACAAGGGCACGCTGACCTTCTCGGTCAACTCCGACGGTGGCCACAAGCCGTACGCCGACGCGGTCTGCAACGGCCTGAAGAACGACCTTGGTGTCGACTGCCAGGTCAAGCTGTTCCCGAAGTTCGCTGAGCTCCGCAACTCGGTCAAGGCCGGCGAGCTCAAGGGCTTCTTCCGTTCGGGTTGGCAGATGGACTACCCGTCGATCGAGAACTTCCTCGCACCGATCTACCAGCTCGGCGCGTCGTCGAACGACTCGAAGTACAACAACCCCGCCTTCAACGCGAAGCTGAAGGAGGCCGCCGCGGCCAAGGACGTGGCCACCGCCAACAAGCTGTACCAGGAGGCCGAGGCCATGATGGCCGCCGACCTGCCGACGGCTCCGGCGTGGTACCGCACCCAGCCGGCCGCATGGTCGAACAAGGTCGCCAACGTCCAGGTGAACGCCTTCGGTGTTCTGGACGTGACGAGCATCACGGTCAAGTGAAGTAGCTGACCTGCCAGAAACGGCGGCCCGTCGAACAGACGGGTCGCCGTTTCTGTACGGTAAGCCGGTGGACGACCTAGTGCTGACAATGCGTGCGGTCGTGGAGGAGGGTGCATGGGTACGTACATTCTGAGGCGGTTGCTGCAGATGATCCCGGTGATCATCGGCGCTACCTTCCTCATCTTCACGTTGGTCTATGCGCTGCCTGGTGAACCCTGGGAAGGCCGCTGTGGTGAGCGGCCCTGCCCGGACAGCTACATCGCGAAGTTCAAGACCGAGTACAACCTCGACAAGCCCTTGCTCGTCCAATACGCCCTCTACCTCGGCAAGCTGGTCCGCGGAGATCTGGGCACCAACTTCTACGGCAACACCGTCGTCTCCGAGCTCGCGGTGCGGTACCCGACCACGATCACCCTCGCCGCGATCGCCGTCACGGTCACCATCGTGATCGGCATCTCCGCGGGCATCCTGTCCGGCATCAAGCGCGGCAGCTGGATCGACTCGCTGGTCACCGTCTCGACGCTCGTCGTCATCTCGATCCCGATCTTCGTGATCGGCTCGCTCGCCCAGTTCACGGTCCTGAAGCTCGACCTGAACGACTACATCCCCGTCACCGCCAGCGCAGGCACGTTCCACCAGCTGATCCTGCCCGGCTTCGTGCTGGGATCGCTGTCGGTGGCGTACGTCGCCCGGCTGACCCGCTCGAACCTCGCCGAGAACCTCCGCGCCGACTACGTCCGTACGGCCAAGGCGAAGGGCCTGACGCGGGCCCGTACGATCAATATCCACACCCTGCGCAACTCGATGATCCCCGTGATCACCTTCATCGGCTACGACATCGGCAACCTGATGGGCGGCGCCATCGTCACCGAGCGCATCTTCAACATCAACGGCATCGGTGGGTTCATCTTCAACGCGATCAACACCTCCGACGGGGTCTCCGTGGTCGGCGCCGTCACGGTGCTGGTGCTGATCTACCTGCTGATGAACCTCATCGTCGACGTGCTGTACGGCGTCCTGGACCCGAGGATCTCGCATGACTGACCATCGCCCGACCGAAGCGGTCGAGGCCGTCGACGCCGTCGACGGGATCACCGGCGACGACGTCCTGGTAGCCGACCAGACCGGCGCCGCCCTTCCGGCAGCGGGCGGCGACGGCGAGCCCGTCCGAACGCTGTGGTCGGACGCCTGGCGGGAGATGCGCCACCGGCCATTGTTCTGGGTCGCCCTGGCTCTGATCCTGCTCGTCGTGACCATGGCTGCGTTCCCGTCGCTGTTCACCGCTCGCGACCCGCTGTACTGCCAGCTGTCGGATTCCCGGCTGCCACCGTCGGCCGAGCACATCTTCGGCACCGACACCCAGGGTTGCGATGTCTACGCCCGGACCATCTACGGCGCGCGTGCGTCGGTGCTGGTCGGCGTGTTCACGACGCTGGTCTGCACGCTGATCGGTGGATTCATCGGCACCGTGTCGGCCTTCTACGGCGGCTTCCTTGACACGCTGCTCAGCCGCGTCGGCGAGATCTTCTTCGCCATCCCGACGCTGCTGGGCGGCATCGTGATCCTCTACTCCCTGCCCAACGAGCCCAACTCACCGTTCCTGCTCGTCGTGGGTAAGGTCGTGCTCGCCCTGTCGGTGCTGGGCTGGCCGAGTCTCGCGCGGATCATGCGTTCGAGCGTGTTGCAGGTGAAGCCGCACGACTACGTCCAAGCAGCGCGGGCGCTCGGCGCATCGCCGTGGCGGATCATCACCTCGCACATCCTGCCGAACGCCGTCGCCCCGGTCACCGTCGTGGCGACCATCAACCTCGGCGTCTACATCGCCGTCGAGGCGACGCTGTCGTTCCTCGGCATCGGCCTGCAGCCGCCGGCCATCTCGTGGGGCATCGCGATCTCCGAGGCGTCCGGCATCGGCTACATCACGGCAGCACCGCACATGCTGCTGTTCCCGTCCCTGTTCCTGTCACTGACCGTTCTCGCGTTCATCATGCTCGGCGAGGTTGTCCGTGACGCGCTCGACCCGAAGCTGCGGTGAGGTGAGATGACAGCAACCAAGGAGAACCTCGACGGCACCCGGGCCTGGAAGCCGGTTGATGGCCGCCTGCTCGACGTCGAGGACCTGTACGTCGAGTTCCGTACCCGCGACGGCATCTCCAAGGCGATCAACGGCGCGTCGTTCACCCTCGACGAGGGGGAGACCCTGGCGATCCTGGGCGAGTCCGGATCCGGTAAGTCGGTTACGGCGCAGGCGATCATGGGCATCCTCGACACCCCGCCCGCGTTCATCCCGAGCGGCCAGGTTCGCTACTGCGGCACCGACCTCCTGAAGCTGTCCGAGGAGGAGC
>DAOOHL010000203.1:0-5183 GCA_035416185.1 Propionibacteriaceae bacterium
CGCGTTCGGCCGTCACACGCGTCCCTACGGACCCCATCCGGCCTAGGCTCGAGGGACAGATCTTCGGCGCGAAGGTCGCCACCGAGACCAAGTAGGGCGACGGCGGCCCGATCCAGGTGCTCAACGTCCGCGATGGCGCCCGCGAGGTCGTCTTCATGATCGCGTACGAAGCCCAGCCGATCAGCGATGACGACAAGGTGACCGTGATCATCACCCGCGAGTACAGCAACCAACTTCGTGGTGGCTGCTGACTACGATTGGCGCTGTGACTGAGCAGGCGACACCGTACGAGCGCTTCGGCGGCCATGAGTTCTTCGACACCTTGGTGAAGCGGTTCTACGAGGGTGTGGCCACCGACGAGCCGCTGCGGGCGCTCTATCCCGAGGAGGATCTGGGGCCGGCCGAGGACCGTTTGCGGATGTTCCTCGAGCAGTACTTCGGAGGCCCTCACACGTACTCCGAGACGCGCGGCCATCCTCGGCTGCGGATGCGTCACGCCCCGTACGCCGTCACTCTCGACCAGCGTGACCGGTGGCTGCGGCACATGCTCGGCGCTCTCGACACGATGCACCTGCCTGCTGAGGATGACGTGGTGATCCGGAGCTACCTGGTGAATGCCGCCGACTTCATGGTGAACGTGGCCGAGGAGATGCCCGTACGGAGCAATGGCCCGACGCTGGGACTCACGGACGTACGGGCCAACCCGGCCCTCTAGCGGGCAGACGGACCGGAGGGGGCCGCCGCGTGGCACCCCCTCCAGCCTCACCCCTGCCCCACACTCAGGGGTGGATCTCTCCGCTGAACCAGGTGCTGGCGTCGATCCACTGACCCGCGCCGCCACCGCCCCAGCCGTTGTTGACGTAGAAGCAGGTGTCGGTCACCGTCTCGGTCCATTCCTCCCACAGGAAGCGCTTCCGTACGGTGCGGCGCTGCCACGCGTAGCCGAACGCCACCGGGTAGTGGCTGAGCCAGCCTGTGCCGATCACGGCAGGGGTGCGCCGGTAGCAGATCGACTCGGCCGCCTCGTTGGCGATGCTGGTCCTGTGGATGCCGAACGAGTTCCAGTGGCACTCCAGCCGCGTGCCCGTACGACCGTTCAGGTAACGCCAAGCACCCGGCATGTCCCCGGGAAGGGTGGCGCCGGAGCCGAGGATGCAGAACGTCCCGACCTGGCCGTTGAGCTCACGGATGACGTTGACGACACCGTTCGTCTGGGTGAGCGGGGCCACATCGTCGGCGCCTCGGCCGCCATCGCGGAGGTAGAGGCCGGTTCGGGGCGCCCAGTAGGCGTTGCCCGTATGGGCTTGGCGGTCACCCCAGCAGAACAGGATCGCCCACGCGACCGGCCCGCAGCCCACGGCACAGCCGCGGTAGTCGAACTGGCCGTAGCGAGGCTGGGCTTCGCCACCACCGGCGGCCCAGAAGATGTTCCAGCTCATCGCAGTACTCCTGTCATGGTCACACCGAGCGGCGAGTCCGTCGGAACGATGGTGGTCGGGGCGTCGGTCGGCAGGATGAAGAAGGTGAGCTCTTCGCCGTACGACGTGATCAGTCGGAAGGTGGTGTCGTGGTGCTTGGGTGTCAGCGCAGTGAGCCGGACTCGCGGGGGCAGCGGCTGTGGGTTGAGGGCGATCTTGACGAAGTCAGCGCCAGGGCCGTCGACCTTGACGTCACCGTGGTCGAGCAGGATCACGTCGAGCGACTCGCCTTCGCGGATGCCCTGCCCGAACTTGTCGGTGAGCTCCTCGACCTGCCAGGGATGCTCCGCTCTGGTCTTGAGGGCGGCGAGCTGATGGCGGTAGGTGTCGGCGTACGACGTCTTCAGCTCTTGCCAGGAGCGCCACGGGGTCGCCGTGATGCGCTTCTCGCGGGACAGTCGCAGCTTGAGCGGCGCGGGCTTCTCGTCGGACTCGGACGACGTCGACACCGTGAGCGCGTAGCCCTCGGGCAGCTTCTTCGGCAGCGTGTCGGGAAGGCCTTCGAGCTTCGGCGGTACGTTGCCGACGTGGCCGAGCATCGTGCCGGACTTGTCCTCGGCGACGTAGCACAGGGAGTCGAGCTTCACGACCCGGGCAATATCCCCGTACAGCTCCAGCTGCCTGCTGGGTGGGGCCAGCTCGAGGCTGAAGTGCGGAATTGGCACGTCGTGGGCTGCGGCTGAGACGACGATGAAGCCGCGGTCGAACTCCTTTGGCTCGGAGTCGTCGATCGGGAGTTGGGTGGTGATGCCCTCCACCTCGAACTCCCAGTAGGCGACGTCGTCGACGTCGGGCCGGTGGACGGGGGTGACCTCGGCACCAAGCCGGGCCTCGGTGAGCTTCTGCTCGCGGTTCCGTGGTGCGAGCTCAACGAGGGACTGCAGCATCCGGGCTGCGCGTCGGCGAGCGTCGAGCGGGACCTTGTCGATCGGTGTGCGCATGGGGCGCCTCCTGTCGGTGGTGCCGCGAGGGTCGCGGTCATCTCGTGAGAGGGCCGGGCGACTAGCGTGATACCTGACGGGCCGGGCTTCTTCGCGCGACAATGAGTCATGGCTGAGTCAGAAGATTCCCTCCGTCCGATCGTCGTAGGCACCGATCTCGCTCCGGCTGCCCTGGCGGCCGCCGAATGGGGAGCCGAGCGGGCTGAGCTGCTCGGTGCTCCCTTGACCCTCGTCATGGTGGCGCCGGGCCTGCCGATCCCGACCCGTACGTCGGTGTACAAGGCGATGCACTCGCCCGACTACCTCGTCGAGGTCAGGGAGCGGGTCAGCCGGCGCCTCGACGAGGAGGCCGAACGTGTACGGCAGAAGTTCCCCGGCGTTGCCGTCGACACCTTCGTCAGCGAGGGCGATGCGGCCGGGGTGCTGGTGGAGCTGAGCCGTACGGCGCTGGTCACTGTGATTGGTACGCACGGCAAGCCCGACCTGGTCGAGGCATTCCTGGGCTCGACCGCCGAGGGCGTGATCATGAACGCGTACGGGACGGTGGTGGCGGTCCCGCCGGACGCGTACGACAGAGCCGCGCCGGTGGTCGCAGGCGTGGACAACGCGGCAGCCGAGGACCCCGTACTCCGCGCCGCGCACACCGAGGCGAACGTGATGAAACGACCGCTGGTGATCCTGCACGCCTGGCAGGAAATGATCTTCGCGACCCCGTTCGACATGCCCGTGATGCTCAGCGACCCGCTCGCGATCGACGGGGAGCTGCGGTCGCTGATCGAGGAGTCGCTGGAGCGCTACCGCGAGGAGTTCCCGGACGTGCTGGCCGAGCTCGAGGTCGTGCAGGGGTACCCGCGCGAGGCTTTGGTGGACCGGTCGCGTACGGCGTCGGCGTTGGTTGTGGGCGCACGTGGGAAGGGTGGCTTCCTCGGGTTGCTGCTCGGCTCGACCAGCCGTCATGTCGTACGGCACTCGCACTGCCCGGTGATCGTCGTACGGCCGCGTCCGTCGTGAGCGGGTTCAGACAGTGAGCACGGCAATGACGGCGCCCAGGATCATGAGCGGGCCGAAGGGGTACTGAGACGTGCGGTCGCCGCGGCGGCTGATCAGGAGGGCCAGGCCGACAACGGCGCTGAGCAGGAAGCCGTACAGGGCGCCGTACAGTGGAACGACAAGCAGTGACACTTCTTCACGGGACCTCCTCCGGCGCTGTGGTGCGGTGTACGTGGGGAATGACCTCGCCGCCACTTGGACAGTTTCAGTCAGACCAAACCTACGTTGATCGATCGAAGTCGTCCATGACCAGATCATCCGCGGGAAAGATCGCGCCCGTTTCGAGAAAATACCCCCCGGGGTATACGCTGAGCGTACGTGTCCCTCGTTCCCGTTGAAGGAGCCAATATGTGTCGTCCGGTTGCATGCCGCGTTTGCGGCAAGACCACGTGGGCTGGCTGCGGTCAGCATGTCGCCGCCGTCAAGGCCTCCGTTCCGAAGGGTCAGTGGTGCAACAACACGCACACGGCGGATGAGATCGCTGCCGCCAAGCCTCGCGGCTTCTTCGCTGGCTTGTTTGGACGCTAGGGATCGCGTGGCTGGCGTGGTCGTTCCGCCACCTTCACAGAACCTTCACACGGGCGCCCCTCAGCCCTTCACGGGGCGCCCCTAGTTTCGGGATCACGAGTTGACCTGACAAGGAGGTTCATCATGAACACCAGCACCAAGACCACCATCGTGATCAGCATTCTCGGATCCCTGGCAGGGGCAGGCGTCCTCGCCGCACCGGCGATCGCTTCCCCACCGTGGGCAGGACACGGAGCCGCAGGGGTTCCGGCGGCAACCACGACACCCGCAGTGGCCAGCGCGCAGCTGGCGGCGGACCTGTCCTGGATGCGCGAGGAGGAGCGCTTCGCGCGAGACGTCTATACATCGCTAGCTGCGACGTACGACGACGCACTGCCGTTCGCCAGCATCGCAATGAGCGAGCAGCAGCACTTCGACGCCATCGGCATTCTGCTGACCCGCTACGGCATTGCTGATCCGTCATCCGGGAAGTCGGCCGGCACGTACGCCGAGCCTGAGCTGCAGGCGCGATACACCGCCCTCATGGAGCAGGGCAAGGCCTCCCTCGCAGCCGCGTACGACGTTGGCATCGCCATCGAGAAGGCAGACATTGCCGACTTGGAGAAGATCCTCGCAGGAACGACGACGGCGGATGTCACGCGCGTCCTCACCAACCAGCTGCGGGCATCCCAGCAGCATCTGGCTGCCTTCGAGGCAGCCAAGGCCGGGACGCCACTCGGAACCCACGACGGCACCGGCATGCAGGCTGGACGTCGCGACCCGGGAGCCGGTTGCGCCGCCGACGGGACCGGGCCAGCGGTGCGACGCGGCCAAGGCCAGGGCAATGCCGGGGGCCAGCGAGCTGAGGTAGGTCAGGGCGTTGGGGGTCAGCAAGACGGGGCGGGCAAGGGTGCCGGCCGAGGCGCAGGGGCAGGCGCAGGCCAGGGCATGGGCCCCGGCGATGGCACGGGAACGTGCGTGAACAGCTGACAACATCAGTACCCGGGAGGGGTGGGTGGCCACGGCCACCCGCCCCTCGTCGTCGAGGGCAGTCGGTCGGACCAGATGCGAAGGCTGCCACGTCCACGACGTCGAGATCGGCGGCGCCCCCGTGGACCATCGCGTGCGGCGGGTGACCTATCTGTCGGCCCATCTCTTTACCGTGTGCCATGAGACCTGGAATCGGGCTGCGACTCCACTGATCGAC
>DAOOHL010000204.1:0-5179 GCA_035416185.1 Propionibacteriaceae bacterium
ACTTCGGTGGCCTACCGCACCCCAACATCCTGGCGCTGTGCCACCTGCTCGGGATCGACGAGGTGTTCGCGGTCGGTGGCGCCCAGGCGATCGCCATGTTCGCGTACGGGGTTCCGGCCCTGTGCCGCAAGGTCGACCTGGTCACCGGCCCAGGCAACATCTACGTGGTGGCTGCGAAGCGGCTGCTGCGAGGTCGGGTCGGCATCGACTCCGAGGCTGGCCCCACTGAGATCGCCGTGCTGGCCGACGACTCGGCCGACCCGCGGCATGTCGCAGCCGACCTGCTCAGCCAGGCTGAGCACGACCCGATGGCGGCGTCGGTGCTGGTGACCGACTCAGGTGACCTGGCTGAGGCGGTCGTGGCTGAGCTTGAGCCCATGGTTGCCGCCACGCGTCATGTCGAGCGGGTGCGTACGTCCCTGTCAGGCCAGCAGTCGGCCATCGTCCTCGTCCGGGACCTCGAGCAGGGTCTGGCTGTCGTCGACGCGTACGGAGCCGAGCACCTCGAGATCCAGACCCGCGACGCCGACACAGTCGCCGCCCGGGTGACGAACGCGGGTGCCGTCTTCGTCGGCGGTTTCTCGCCCGTGTCGCTCGGCGACTACTCCGCGGGATCGACCCACGTCCTCCCGACAGCAGGCGCGGCGTGCCACTCGTCCGGTCTGACCGTGCACTCCTTCCGCCGGGTCGTCCACGTCATCGACTATGACCGGCGCGCGCTCATGGAGGTCGCAGACGGGGTCGAACTGTTCGCGATGGCCGAGGATCTGCCCGGTCACGCGAACGCCATCACCGTCCGTCGTGAGCCGGCGCCGGTTGAGGACGAGGGTCGGGTGTCCGATGCGCAGTGACGTGACTTTGGCCGAGCTCCCACTGCGTCCCGAGCTGGTGGGGGAGGAGCCGTACGGCGCCCCTCAGCTCGACGTGCCGGTACGGCTGAACGTGAACGAGAACCCGTACCCCCCGTCATCGGACGTCGCCCGGCAGATGACTGAGGCGTTGCTCGCGACAGCCACCGACGTGAACCGCTACCCGGATCGGGAGGCGTGGGCGCTGCGCACGGCCCTGGCGGGCTATCTCGGGCATGGGATCACCGCAGAGCAGGTGTGGGCGGCCAACGGCTCCAACGAGGTGATGACCCAGGTGCTCGGCGCCTTCGCTGGCCCGGGCCGTACGGTACTCACGTTCTCGCCGACCTACTCGATGTATCCCGAGTACGCCCGCAACACCCACTCCGGGTTCGTCACGGAGCCCCGGCACGCCGACCACAGCCTCGACGCCGCGCTGGTGCTCGACGCTATTGCCCGGCACCAGCCGAGCGTCGTCGTGCTGACCACCCCGAACAACCCGACCGGCACCAGCACGTCGCTCGACGTGATCGCTGAGGTGCTCCAAGGCACCGACACGATCGTGGTCGTCGACGAGGCCTACATGGAGTTCGCGCGTGACCCGCAGGCGACGGCGCTCACGCTGCTGTCGAGCCACGGCAACCTGGTCGTCTCCCGCACCATGAGCAAGGCGTTCGCGTTCGCGGGTGGCCGGTTGGGCTACCTGGCGGCGAACCGGGCGATCGTTGACGCGCTGCGGATCGTCCGTCTCCCGTACCACCTCTCGGCCCAGACCCAGGCGCTCGCCTGCGTGGCGCTCGCCAACGCCGCCGAGATGCTCGGGCAGGTCGACGTGCTCAGAGGGGTACGGGATGAGTCGCTGACCCGACTGGCTGGGGTTGGGGTCGAGGTTGTCCCCTCGGATGCCAATTTCGTGCTCTTCGGCCGGTTCGCCGACCGGCATGATGTGTGGCAACGCCTGCTCGACCGAGGAGTGCTGGTACGGGAGACCGGACCAGCCGGCTATCTCCGCGTCTCGGCTGGCACGCCAGACGAGATGGAGCAGTTCTACGACGCGTTGACCGAGGTGCTCGACGAGGGCGCCCCCCGGATGGAGGAGTGACATGGGACGCACAGCACGGGTGGAGCGCTCGACCTCGGAGTCGACTGTCGTCGTGGAGATCGACCTCGACGGCACGGGCGAGTCGGACATCTCTACCGGCGTCGGCTTCTACGACCACATGCTCACGGCCCTTTCGCGGCACTCGCTGATCGACATGCGGATCGCTACCACAGGTGATGTGCACATCGATGGCCACCACAGCGTCGAGGACACCGCCATCGCTCTCGGTCAGGCGATCAAGCAGGCGCTTGGGGACAAGAAGGGCATCCGGCGGTTCGGCGACGCCACGGTCCCGCTCGACGAAGCGCTGGCCACCTGCGTTGTCGACGTGGCTGGACGGGCTTATGTGGTCTGCCAGGGCGAGCCCGACGGCCAGGTCTACGCCCTGATCGGTGGGTCGGGGGTCCCGTACGCCGGGTCGATGACCTATCACGTGGTTGAGGCACTGGCGCTGAACGCTGGGTTGTGCGTCCACCTCACGCTGCTGGCTGGTCGGGACCCGCACCACATCTGCGAGGCTCAGTACAAGGCGCTGGCTCGCGCGCTGCGCACCGCCGTCGAGCCCGACCCGCGGGTCACCGGTGTGCCGTCGACGAAGGGCGCCCTGTGAGCTCACCGCGCGTGGTGGTGCTCGACTATGGCTCAGGCAACCTCCACTCAGCCACGCGTGCGCTGGCTGCGACGGGTGCTCAGGTGGAGCTCACCTCCGACCCTGCGGTCGCTGCCGCTGCCGACGGTCTGGTCGTACCCGGAGTAGGTGCCTTCGCCGCCTGCATGGCTGGGCTGCTGGGGGTGGGCGGCGACCAGATCATCGCCGACCGGGTCGCGGCCGGTCGCCCCCTGCTCGGCATCTGTGTCGGCCACCAGATCCTCTTCGGCTCGGGCGACGAACATGGGGTCGTCACGGCTGGGTGCGGGGTCTATCCGGGAACGGTCACCCAGGTTCCGGCTCAGCGACTGCCTCACATGGGCTGGAACGAGGTCGCCCCCGACCCAGGCTCAGTGCTTTTCGACGGGGTGGCCGACCAGCGGTTCTACTTCGTCCACTCCTACGCCGCGCTCTCCCGTACGGACGCTCCCGCGCAGGCGCTCGTGACGTGGACGCGCCACGAGGGGGCCGACGTGATCGCCGCCGTCGAACACGGGGCGGTGTCGTCAACCCAGTTCCACCCTGAGAAGTCAGGCGCCGCTGGCGCGAGACTGCTCACCAACTGGGTCAGCACCTTGTGAGGACCGGTCGAGGGGCAGACTCGAGCGCATGAGCAACCCGACGCCGCAGCGACCGCCCCACCAGCCCGGGCCACCGCCGCAGCAGCAGGCTTTCCACCACCCCCAGCACACGCAGCACCCGCAATCGAGCCAGTCGCCGCAGCCGTACCCCCCGCAACAGACGCCACCGCAGCCGCTGATGCCACAGCAGGCGCCTCCTTACGGTGCACGCGGCCCGCAAGGTCCGACCGGGCCCGCCCAACGGCCCGTATCACCGTCAGCTCGACCAGGCTCCTCGCCCTGGCCGGGCAGCCTCGTGAAGCCCGCTGGCGCCAACGCGGCCACCGGACTCGGCATCCTGGGCGGGATCCTGCTGGTCGGCGCGAGCATGGTCTACCTCGTCGTCCTGGTCGACGACCGCTTCCTCGCCCGGATGATCAACGGTACGGCGAATCGCGCGACCCAGCTGCTGTGGTTCTCCCTCCTGGTGCCACTCTTCGTCGGCTTCCTCACCCTCGTGCTCCACCTGTTCCGACGGCGCGCGACTGCCGCCTTCGCCACGGTGCTGTCACTCCTGGCCCTGGTCGTTGCTGGCCTACAGTTCGCCTTTGGGGCACCGTCAGACCTGTACATCGCCGGCGGGGTCGCCGTCGTGGCGGCCGTCGTCGCGCTGCTGGCCGGCGTGGCGGGCATCGTCCTCTACGCGCGGAATCCCTGAGGCCGGGCGCTGCGTCCTGTACGCCCAACGAGGTGGCGTCCGGCTCGGCGGTGTCTAGTAGGGTCAGGCCGTGGATTCACTGGTTCTCCTTCCGGCCGTCGACGTGCAGAGCGGCCAGGCCGTACAGCTCGTCCAGGGCGTTGCCGGGTCCGAGAAGATCTTCGGCGACCCACTCGATGCCGCCAAGCGCTGGCAGGACGACGGGGCTGACTGGATCCATCTCGTTGACCTCGACGCCGCGTTCCGGCGCGGCTCGAACGCCGAGGTGATCGCCAGGATCGTCGGCGAGCTCGACATCAACGTGGAACTGTCTGGCGGGATCCGTGACGACGAGTCGTTGGAGCGGGCCCTCAGCACGGGCTGCCGACGCGTCAACATCGGCACCGCAGCGCTCGAGGATCCGGAGTGGTGCGAGCGGGTCATTGGGCTGTACGGCGACAAGATCGCGATCGGCCTCGATGTGAAGGGGACCCAGCTCGCCGCCCGCGGCTGGACGAGCGAGGGCGGTGACGTGTACGAGACGCTCGCCCGCCTGGATGCCGCTGGCTGCCCCCGGTTCGTGGTCACCGACGTCGCCAGCGACGGGATGCTGACTGGCCCGAACTTCGAGCTTCTCGGCGCGATCTGTGCTCGGACCCAGGGAAAGGTTGTCGCCTCGGGCGGGATCGCCACCCTCGACGACATCCGTACGCTGTGCGGTCTGGTGCCCATTGGCGTCGAAGGAGCGATCATCGGAACTGCCCTCTACGTCGGCAACTTCACCCTGCCTGACGCCCTGACCATCGCTCGTGACCCGCTCGGCAAGGTCGGCGCATGAACGCCGCTCCCGCCACTCGCTTCGGTGGCAGCTCGTCGGCGTCACTCGACCTGCCACCGCTGCTCCAGGGCCGGATCAAGGACCTGCTCGACGGCAAGAAGATCGTGATGACCGGAGTCACCGGGTTCATCGGTGAGCAGATTCTCTGGAAGATCCTCACCGAGTGCCCCGGCACGAAGGTGGGCGTGCTGGTGCGTCGCAAAGGCTCGGTCACTGCCCGTGACCGGATGGTGTCGCTGGTCGGCAAGAAGATCTTCGCTGACGTAAGGGCGCCATACGGGTCGGCCAGCGAGCTCGTCGACCAGCGCATCGAGGTGATCGAGGGCGACCTGCCCAACGTGCCGGACCTGCCGGGCGACATCGATGTGCTGCTGCACTGCGCCGGCGACGTGTCCTTCGACCCGCCCATCGACCAGGCGTTCCTGACCAACGTGGTTGGCACGAAGGCGTTGCTCGACAAGCTGCTCGCCACCGTGACAGCGCCC
>DAOOHL010000205.1:0-5178 GCA_035416185.1 Propionibacteriaceae bacterium
GACCGGGGTCACGTCAACGAGCTGGTCCCCATCCCGGCCAGCGACACACACCGACCCGCGGTGCCGGACCAGGACGGCCTCCTGCAGGTCAGCTTCGACACTCGGCAGCTTGCCATCGCGGATCGCGTAGGCCGCCACGACCTCATGGTCGACCCGTACCCAGCGCCCACCCCGCGCGATGCCGACACAGGTCACGTCGTACCGGTCAGGATCGACGGCCTGGAGCACTCCCCTCGCCGTCAGGCAGGAGATCTCGTGCTCCGACGAGTCACCCCCGAAGACCAGCAGCAGGCGGGTGCGTGGGGTCATCAGGCTCCTTGGTCGGCGTCGGCGACGAGGTCGTCGCTCTCGCCTGACACCTTAGTGCGCAGTGTCCGGACCACCGGTTCGCGTCGCTTCGTCCGGAAGCTCCACCGGTCAGCCGGGGCCCTGTCGCCGCGAAGTTCCTCGACCAGGGCCGTGATCGCATCCATGACGCGAGTGGTCGCCAACTCGAGCACCTCGCGCGTGACGGGCAGGTCGTACAGATCCGACAGGTCCACCGGCTCCCCGCAGATCACCCGGAACTTCTTCCGGCGGCCGAGCACGAGCGGGAAGCCCTTCTTGCCATCGGGCATCAGGTCCTGGGCGCCCCACTGCCCGAACGGGATCACCGGCGCGCGGGTGTCGAGCGCGAGCCGCGCCACCCCTGTCCGGGCAGACATCGGCCAGCCGTCCGGGTCACCGGTCAGCGTCCCCTCGGGGTACAGGGTGACGGCCTTGCCCTTGGCGATCGCGACCTCTGCCGCTTTGAGCGAGTCGGCAGCCCGTACGGAACCGCGGTCGACCGGGATCTGGCCGCACGCCCGAGCCAGTGGGCCGAGCCAGGGTGACCGGAAGATCTGTACTTTGCCGAGGTACCTGGGCCACCGACCGTTCTGGATCATGCTGAGCCCGAACACCAGCGGGTCGAAGTGGGAGATGTGGTTGCCGACGCAGATGATGCCACCCTGCTGAGGCAGGTTCTCGAAGCCTTGCCACTGGCTCGTGCCCAGCAGCGGCATGATCACCCGGACCACCTTCGCCAGACCCCGGTAGACGGGCTCCGCGGTCTCGTTGGAGGGGATTCGCGGCAATGCGAGACCCGTATGAGTGGTCATGACCCTCCCGAAGAGACCTGGTTGTCGCAGTCGTGGTGACTGTAGCGGACCGGATGCGACGATGGAGCCATGACCACCAGCCCCGACGAGGGAGACCAGATCGCTGTCACGGTCGTGTCAAATGGCCAGGCGGCCGAGGACGGTTGGCATGTGGTCGACACGCAGGGCAGACGCTGGTTCCTGCCGCAGACGGCGCTGGACGCGACGCTGCTCACCCTGCATGCAGGGCAACGACTCACGGCGACGTGCGGCGAGGACGGGAGGGTCAGCCACGCGCGGCTCTGACCGGCGCAGGCCCAGACCAGCGTCGCCGAAACCCCCTACGATCCATCCCCCGACACCACCCGCTTGAGCATGCTGCCCGGGCGGAACCGTACGTAGTCCATGGCCTCGACCGGCTTCTTCGCACCCGTCTTCGGGTTCCGTACGATGCGTGCCTCACGGTGGACCCGCTCGAAGACGCCGAACCCGGTGATGGACACCTTCCCGGTCGCGGCAGTCTGCTCGATGATCGTGTCCGTCACCGCGTTCAGCACGCGGTTGGCCTCAATCCGGTTGGTGCCCAGCCGTTTGGCCAGAAGTTCGACAAGCTCGACCTTGTTCACACCCATTCTCCCCATCACTGACGGCGATACTGCATGCGCACGGGGGTGGCACGGGTGAGAATACTCCTTCACTCCTTGTGAGTGAAGGGTTCAACAGGTTTCAGCCCGCCGTCCGTACGGGCAACGTGGCCGGCTTGAGCGCGGGCCTCGACTGCTCATAGCGGGTGATGTCTGCCTCGTTCTGCAGTGTGACGGCGATGTCGTCGAGGCCGTTGAGCAGGCGGTGGCGCGTGTAGTCGTCGATCGCGAAGTCGTACTCAGCTGCCTTGGTCGAGATCTTCCGGTCCTCGAGGCAGACCTCGATGGGATCGCCCGGGTTCTGCTCGGCGAACGCCCACAGCTCCTCGACCACCGCCTGCGGTACGGTCGCGACCACCAGGCCAGCCTTGCCGGAGTTGCTCCGGAAGATGTCGCCGAAGCGGCTGCCGATGACGACCTTGAAGCCGTAGTTCTGCAGGGCCCAGACGGCATGCTCGCGCGAGGAGCCCGTACCGAAGTCAGGGCCAGCGATGAGGATGGTGCCCTGGTCGTACGGCGACTGGTTCAGCACGAAGCTGGGATCGTCGCGCCAGGCGGAGAACAGTCCGTCCTCGAAGCCGGTACGGGTGATCCGCTTGAGGTAGACGGCGGGGATGATCTGGTCGGTGTCGACGTTGCTGCGCCGCAGGGGTACGGGGATCCCGGCGTGGCTGGTGAACGGTTCCATGTCAGTGCGTCCTTCGAGAAGTCAGGTCGGGGATCACAGGTCTGCCGGAGCAGCCAGGTGGCCGGTGACGGCGGTGGCTGCGGCGACGGCTGGGGAGACCAGGTGCGTACGGCCGCCCTTGCCCTGCCGGCCTTCGAAGTTGCGGTTCGAGGTCGAGGCGCTGCGCTCCCCCGGCTTCAACGTGTCGGGGTTCATGCCCAAGCACATCGAGCAGCCGGCCTCACGCCACTCGGCGCCAGCCTCCTTGAACACGGTGTCGAGGCCCTCGACCATCGCCTCGAGGCGCACCCGAGCTGAGCCGGGTACGACGAGCATCCGCACCCCATCGGCTACCTTGCGGCCCTTGAGCACCGATGCGGCCAGCCGCAGGTCCTCGATCCGGCCGTTGGTGCAGGAGCCGAGGAAGACGGTATCGACCTTGACGTCGCGCATCTTCGTACCGGCCTCGAGGGCCATGTACTCCAGCGCACGCTCCGCTGCGGCCTTCTCGACCGGGTCGTCGAAGTCGGCAGGGTTCGGCACGGTGTCGCCGAGCCCGACGCCCTGGCCGGGGTTGGTGCCCCAGGTGACGAACGGGGTGAGCTGGGTGGCGTCGAGGAATACCTCGCGGTCAAACGTGGCGTCTGGATCGGTGAACAGCGTGCGCCAATAGGCCTCAGCGGCGTCCCAGTCCTCGCCCTCGGCCGGGGCGTGCGGGCGGCCCTTGAGGTAGTCGAAGGTGGTCTGGTCTGGGGCGACGAGCCCAGCGCGGGCGCCCCACTCGATCGACATGTTGCAGATCGTCATGCGACCCTCCATCGAGAGCTTCTCGATGGTGTCACCGCGGTACTCGACCACGTAGCCAGCGCCGCCGCCGGTACCGACCTTGGCGATCAGGGCGAGCACGACATCCTTGGCGGTCACGCCCTCGGGCAGGTCGCCGGTGATGGTGACGGCCATGGTCTTCGGCTTGGCCTGCGGCAGGGTCTGGGTGGCGAGCACGTGCTCGACCTCGGACGTGCCGATGCCGAATGCCAGCGCGCCGAAGGCGCCGTGGGTGGCGGTGTGGGAGTCGCCACAGACGATCGTCATGCCGGGCTGGGTGATGCCCAACTGCGGGCCGATGATGTGCACGACACCCTGGTCGCGGTCACCCAGCGAGTGGATCCGCAGCCCGAACTCCTTGGCGTTGGCCCGCAGCGTGTCGACCTGCAGCCGCGACACGGGGTCGGCGATCGGAGCGGTGATGTTCAGTGTGGGGGTGTTGTGGTCCTCGGTGAGCAGCGTCAGGTCGGGCCGACGCACCGGCCGACCGGCCAGCCTGAGGCCGTCGAACGCCTGCGGGGAGGTCACCTCATGAACGAGGTGGAGGTCGATGTACAACAGGTCCGGAGTGCCGTCACCAGCTCGGACGACGTGGTCGTCCCAGACCTTCTCGCTCAGCGTTCTGCCCATGCTGGAAGGATAGCCACTGGACGCCCATCTGTTGAGACGTTAGTATCACAATATGGACAAGGACTCGACGAGCGGCGTAGGCGTCCTCGATAAGGCAGCGCTCGTACTCAGCGCCCTCGAGAGCGGCCCGACCACCCTGGCCGGGCTGGTCACCGCCACCGGACTGGCGCGCCCCACGGCTCACCGCCTGGCAGTGGCGCTGGAGCACCATCGTCTGGTCGCCCGCGACCTGCATGGTCGCTTCGTTCTGGGCCCCCGGCTGACCGAACTGGCGTCCGCGGCTGGCGAGGATCGGCTGCTGGCCACGGCTGGCCCCATCCTGGCACGCCTGCGCGACATCACTGGCGAGTCGGCTCAGCTCTTCCGCCGCCAAGGAGATGCGCGTGTCTGCGCGGCGGCGGCCGAGCGTCCCTCTGGCCTGCGCGACACTGTGCCGATCGGCTCCCAGCTGACGATGAACGCCGGCTCTGCAGCCCAGGTGCTCCTCGCCTGGGACGAGCCGGAACGGATCGCCAAGGGCCTGCTGCACGCCAACTTCTCAGCCGTCGCCTTGGCGACTGTACGGCGCCGTGGCTGGGCGCAGTCCGTCGCCGAACGTGAGCCGGGCGTGGCGTCGGTGTCAGCGCCCGTCCGCTCCCCGAGCGGCAAGGTGATCGCCGCGGTCAGCGTGTCCGGCCCGATCGAGCGCCTCTCCCGTCAGCCCGGGCGTCTGCACGCCGCGGCTGTGATGGCGGCGGCCGAGCGGCTGTCCGAAGTGCTGCGGCGCTCCGGCGCGACCGAGTAGGCAGCGCCGCCTAGAGCTCCCCGCCCTTGTCGCGGCGGTCGCCGACCAGGATCCGGTTGGTGGCCAGGCGCCACATCAGCGAGGTGGGCACGTCACGCCCGGTGACCAGGTACTGCAGGGTCGAGTCGTCGTACAACGCCTCGCCGAGTGCCGTGAGGCCCTGCGGGCTGGCCACCAGCACGATCTTGTCGCCCACCGCGAGCTTGGTGTCGAGCGCGGGCAGGATGGTCCGCTCGCCGTGCCGGAGCATCTCGACGCCCACGACGGGCAGGTGCTGGTCACGGTCAGCCGGGTCGCGCAGCAGCTCACCCAGGGTGAGCTCGCGGCTGCCGAGCCAGCGCCGTACGGCAGGGGCGTCGCGGTCACCGATGGTGATCATCTGGTGGTCGGGCGACGACCGGCCTACCTTCTTGGTGATCGTGCGCATCACCGAGTCGGCCCACTCGTCATCGGCCTTCATCACGTAGTCGATGAAAGCCCAGTAACCGGGGCTGACCATCCGGGCGAGGC
>DAOOHL010000206.1:0-5137 GCA_035416185.1 Propionibacteriaceae bacterium
AACTGCACCAGCACATCGGTCTCACTGAGGTGCTCATCGGCGTCGACGAAGCCGGGAAAGGTCACGCTGTCGCCGATCCCGAGCCGGACGGCCTGCGCCGCCAGCTCGCCATGGAGTGGCCCTTCGCCAGCCACGGTCAGCGTGGACTGAGGATGCGTCCGGCGGAGCACCGCGAACGCTTCGAGCAGAGCCGGGAGCCCCTTCTCTGGGGACAGGCGAGCGAGGGAGCTGACGCGAAGCGACGGCGCCATCTCGGCCGCCCGCCCGTCTGCGTGCGGGTCTCCCCCTTCGGCACGCTCAGGGACCGAAGAGTGGGCTTGCCCTTCGACAGGCCCAGGGACCGGGTCCGGGCGGTCTATCCCGTTGAGGATCACGGTCACATCCCGTACGTGCCACTTGGCCCGCATCGCCGCAGCCGTCGCTTCAGCCACGGCGATCAGCGAGGCGAACCGGCGCGCCCGTACGGTGTGGACCGCAGCCATCACCGCTTGCCGTACCGGGTTCCCGTGGTAGACCCGGTCATTTCCTGCGATCCCGTGCTCCGTCGACACCAGCCTCACCGGCAGACCCACCATTGCCACAGCTGCGACCACGTCGGCATGTGCAAGGTGGCTGTGCACAATGGCTGGGCGCAGTCGCGAGACCGTACGCCGCAACGTCCGAACGCTCGTCCTCGTACCGAACTGCGGCCCGATCTCGCCCGTCAGCACTGGAGCCCCGAGCTCCCGCAGCGCCTCTGCCAAGGGGCCCGGCGGACACAGGAACCACACTCGGAACCCAGGGACCTTGACGCGAGCCACGTCCAACACGTGTCGAGCCACGCCCCCCAGCCCGCTCACCGGGATGACCCACAGCACGAGCGGGTCGATGCTCAGTCGCACGGTCAGAACCACGCCTCGAGGCGCTCGAGCGCCGTCCAGAACCGCTCGCCGTTGTTGACGTGGCCCTGCCAGATCTCAGGGATGAACCCGACCCCCGGAGCCAGCCGGTCCAGCTGAGCCGCGAGCTGTGGCCAGTCGACCTCACCCTCGCCGATCTGCGGGCCCTCGCCATCGATCCCGGAGGCATCAACGACGTGAAGATGGTCTGCGTACGGCGCCATCAGCTCCACGAACTCCGAGAACGGCCGCTTGGCGTCGTTCGCGGCGAGCTTCGAGTGAGAGATGTCGAGCGTCAGCCGCACGCCCTCCCGCTCGCAGAACTCGACCGTGTCCTCGGGATCCATGAAGAGGTTGTCGAAGAGCTGTCCGCCCATCAGCCACGGGTACGGGGGAAGCGTCTGCGCCGTCAGCCGAACGCCGGACGAGTCGATCCGAGCCAGCGCCTGGGCGATCCGGTCGTACATCCCGCGCCGAGCCGAGCGAGGCAGCCGCCCATCACGGCTGAATCCGCCCATCGTGCAGATCACGACCGGCGGCTCATCGATGAACCACTGCCGCAGGTCCCGAGCGATGTCGATGACCTTCTGCACCTCCGTGATCGAGCGCTCCCAGCGCTCATCATCGAACTCCGCCAGGTCGATCAGGAAGTCGCCCGAGTAGAGATCCGGGGTGTGGCAGGTGAAGCCCATCGGCTGGCGGGACGTGAACACCGTCGCCGGGTCGATCTCGACGTCCTTGTAGGAGAAGTGGAACTCCACGAAGTCAGGCGAGGTGTCAGCGAGCAGCGACTCGTAGTCGTGGTAACGAACCGGAAGCCCCCAGGGGCGACGAAACGAGTACTGCCGACCCTTCGACACGGAGTCCGACAAGTCCGTGGGATAGAAGAAGTCGCCAGCGCTCACCGCTCGACGAGCCGTCCGCCCGACCAGCTGCGAGAGGTGATTCGGCTGCAACCCGCGACCGGGCGATTTGACCGCAACCGCCGCCTCATCAATCAGGTCCCCGACGTGGATGTCGCGCGCGGCGACAAGGGACTTTGCCAAGTTGGCCCGAGTCATCATCTCGCCGGTTGACACGTCGCGGGGATCGCTGGTCCCGAGCGACTGCTCCACCTCCCGGATCTGACGCACCATCGACTCGAACTCGTCAGGCAGCAGCGACACCTTGTGGTCGTTGCCCTCGAGCGACTTGTCAGTGGTGAAGTGCTTCTCGACGATCTTCGCGCCCAGCGCCACGGCCGCGACCGGGATGTGGAACCCGCGTTCATGCCCCGAGTAGCCCACCGGGCAGTCCCCACCGATCTCCGCGAGGCGAGGCAGGTAGCGCAGGTGCACGTCCTTGAACGGCGCCGGATAGGTCGACTGGCAGTGCAGGAGCGCGTACGGGGCTCCCGCCTTCCGGACCAGCTCGACCGACTGCCGGATCTCCTGCTCACTCGACATGCCCGTCGAGATCAACAGGGGGAGGTGGGTGTCGGCCGCGGCACCGAGAAGCTGGTGGTTGGTGAGGTCGGCCGAGGCGATCTTGAGGCCAGGAACCCCGTACTGCACCAGATGATCGAGCGACGGCAGGTCCCAGGGCGTACAGATCGCATCGATATCGACGTCGCGGCAGTGGTCGAGCACCCGGTCCATGTCGTCGGCCGACAGGGAGTACTTGGCCAACAGGTTCAACGTGTACTGCGGCCCGAGGTCCTCGCCAGCGGTCAGGTCACCGGACCCGCGGTAGAGCGAGTCCATGTCGCGGAGCTGGAACTTGACCATGTCGGCGCCGGCCTCGACGGCCAGGTCGACCAGGTGGCGGGCGCGGTCAACCTCGCCCTGGTGGTTGTTGCCGATCTCGGCGATGACGACGGCTGGCGAGTCTGGACCGATGGTGTGACGCCCGATCCGCACTTCCCGCGTCGAATGCGAAGCCACGGCAACCAACCGGCCACGCGCATCGACCACGGGCAGCCGCTCGACGCCCGGCCGCGAGGCGAAGAGGGCCTCGATCTCGGCCATCGACGCGGACTCCTGCGCGATGACCGGGCGACGGTTGGCCACCTCAATGGCGGGCCGTGAGAGGTCCGCGCCGCCTGAGGCGATCACCCAGCGCCGGAAGTCTCCATCGCTGATCGACCCGAGCACCATGCCGTGGCTGTCGACGCAGAAGACGAGCCGAGCCTTGTTTGCAGCGATCTTGGCCAGCGCGACGGAAACGGGGTCGTCGGAGTGGACGGCGTACGGCGCCGTGCCGCGATCGATGATCACGACGCCAAGTCTCCCATCAGCGACCGACAGGTGCTCAACAGCCGTTACCACCAGGTCAGGTGGGCCAGGTCAGCGCTCTTCGGGATAGACCAGCCCGATCTGGCGCCGTACCTCGTCCATCGTCTCCATGACGGAAACCGTCTCCTCGAGCGGCATCAGCGGCGAGTCGGTCGCGCCGTCCCGCACGAGCGTCGCCATGTGGGCAGCTTCGTACGCCAATCCATCGCCCGCAGCCACTACTCCGGTCGGTGCCTCGATCCGCGTGCCGTCAGACTTCACGAGACGCACGGGGCCGGGCGCGTAGAAGCTGGTCGCATCCAGCTCGATCCGGCCCTCGGTGCCGAGGATGGTCGCAGCGACAGTCCCGCGACAGAGCAGCGTTGTGGTGAGAGACGCGACGGCTCGGGCGTTCTCGTGATCGGTGAGATGGATCGCGACCGACTCGTCAACGCCGGTCTCGCCCAGCACGCCAACGGCCGACACGGTGCCGGGTTTGCCCAGCACGAACGAGGCGAACGACACGGGATAGATCCCCAGGTCGAGCATCGCGCCGCCAGCGGCGTGGATGTCCATCAGCCGAGGGACGTGGGTCAGGGCCTGGCTGTGGTCAGCCTGCACGCCGATCACGTCTCCGATCGCCCCGTCAGCCAGCAGCTGGCGCACGATGTCGTAGCGCGCTCCGAACCGTGGCCACATCGCCTCGACGACGAGGACTCCAGCCGCCTGCGCCGCGTCGCGGATCTCTCGCGCCTGCTGAGCGTTGAGCGTGAACGCCTTCTCGATCAGCACCGGCTTCCCTGCGGCGATGGCGGCGAGCGCCGGGCCGTGGTGATGGTTGTGGGTCGTCGAGATGTAGACGATGTCGACCTCGGGATCCTCGGCAACGGCCTCGTACGAGTCGTACGCCCGCTCAATCCCGTAGCGCGACGCATAGGCATCAGCCCGCTCCTGCGACCGCGACCCCACTGCGACGATCTTCTGCTGCGACCAACCACGCATCGCACGAGCCATGCCGTTGGCAATCCCACCCGGTCCGACGACGCCCCAACGAAGGCCGGCAGCCTCGGTCGGCAGCGGGATCCGGGCGGCAGGCAGCGAGCTGATCGTCATTCCCACAACCTACCTAGCCTGACGGTGCGAGATCAGTCCTCGCCCAGGTACGCCCGTCGTACGCGATCGTCTCCCAGCAGTTGCTCGCCCGTGCCTTCGAGGGTGATGTTGCCGACTTCGAGCACGTACGCCTTGTCGCTCAGCTTCAGGGCTGCCGCGGCGTTCTGCTCAACCAGCAGGATCGTGACGCCTTCGGACTGCAGGGTACGGATCGTCGACATGATCCGCTGCGTCATGATCGGCGACAGGCCCATCGACGGCTCGTCGAGCATCAGCAGTTGCGGGCGGCTCATCATGGCTCGGCCGATGGCCAGCATCTGCTGCTCGCCGCCCGAGAAGGTTCCAGCGGGCTGCGTGCGACGCTCCAGCAGCACCTCGAACAGGTCATACACCTTCGCCAGGTCATCACGGATCCCCGCGTTGTCCTTGCGGGAGAAGGCGCCCAGCAGCAGGTTGTCCTCAACCGTCAGCTTCGGGAAGATCCGCCGACCCTCGGGGGAGTGCGCCAGGCCACGAGCGACGATCTGGTGGGCGGGCATGCGGTCGATCCGGTTGCCCTGGAACGTAATGGTGCCCTCGCCCCGCAGCAGTCCCGAGATGGTGCGCAGCGTCGTGGTCTTACCAGCGCCGTTCGTGCCCAGCAGCGACACCACCTCGCCCTGCTCGACGGTGAAGCTGATCCCCTTGACTGCCTTGACGCGCCCGTAGGAGACGACCAGGTCCTTGACCTCGAGCATCAGACCCCGTCCTTCCTGTGATCGTCAGCGTGGCTGTCGAACGGACCGGCGTCCATCTCCAGCACGGCATGGCTGGTGACTCCCGGCTCGGCTCCACTGGCGGTCGCCATCTCGTCGTCGACCGGTGCTGGATCCTCCATGTCGACCACCGGATCGG
>DAOOHL010000207.1:0-4967 GCA_035416185.1 Propionibacteriaceae bacterium
ACCTCGTGGTCAACGGCGACGAGTCGGAGCCGGGCACCTGCAAGGACATCCCGCTGATGCTCGCCTCGCCGCACACGCTGGTCGAGGGCGTCATCATCTCCAGCTACGCGATCGGCGTGCACACCGCCTTCATCTACGTGCGCGGCGAGGTGCTCCACGTCATCCGCCGCATGCAGCAGGCCGTCGCCGAGGCGTATGAGAAGGGCTACCTCGGCAAGGACATCCTGGGCTCGGGCTTCGACCTCGACATCGTCGTCCACGCCGGCGCTGGCGCCTACATCTGTGGCGAGGAGACCGCGCTGCTCGACTCGCTCGAGGGCCGTCGTGGCCAGCCGCGACTGCGCCCGCCGTTCCCGGCCGTCGCGGGCCTGTACGCGTCACCGACCGTGATCAACAACGTCGAGTCGATCGCCTCCGTACCGTCGATCATCCGGTTCGGCAAGGACTGGTTCTCGTCGATGGGCACGGAGAAGTCCAAGGGCTACACGATCTACTCTTTATCGGGCCACGTGAAGAACCCGGGCCAGTTCGAGGCGCCGCTCGGCATCACCATGCGTGAGCTGCTCGAGCTCGCCGGCGGGATCCGGGAGGGCCACGAGCTCAAGTTCTTCACTCCGGGCGGGTCGTCGACGCCGATCCTGACCCACGAGCACCTCGACCTGCCGCTCGACTACGAGGGCATGGCCGGCGCTGGCTCGATGCTCGGCACGAAGGCGCTGCAGGTGTTCGACGAGACGGTCTCAGTCGTCCGTACGACGCTGCGGTGGGTCGAGTTCTACAAGCACGAGTCGTGCGGCAAGTGCACCCCGTGCCGTGAAGGCACTTGGTGGCTCGTGCAGCTGTTGACCAACTTCGAGAACGGAACCGCCCAGGAAGGCGACGTCGACAAGCTGCTTGACCTGTGCGAGAACATCGGCGGCCGCTCGTTCTGCGCCCTTGCCGACGGTGCCGTCGCCTGTGTCACCAGCGCGGTCAAGTACTTCCGTCCCGAGTTCGAGGCCGGCTACACCACGCCGGCCAGGGAGCTGCTGCCGTACGAGAACAGCGCTCTGTTCGCAACGTCCAGCGAGGCGGGAGGCCACTGATGACTGTGACCGCGAAGCCCTCCGGTGAGCAGGCTGTTCAGCCGGCTCCCGAGCAGGTCACCCTGACGATCGACGGCATCGAGGTGTCGGTTCCCAAGGGGACCCTCGTCATCCGTGCCGCCGAGCGGATCGGCGTGGCTATCCCGCGCTTCTGCGACCACCCCCTGCTCGACCCGGTCGGTGCCTGCCGCCAGTGCATGGTCGAGGTGCCCGACATGGGCAACGGGCGTGGCATGCCGAAGCCACAGGCCGCCTGCACGCTCGAGGCGATGAATGGCATGAAGATCGCCACCCAGGTCTCGAGCTCTGTGGCCCAGAAGGCGCAGGTCGGCATGATCGAGTTCCTGCTGATCAACCATCCGCTCGACTGTCCGATCTGCGACAAGGGTGGCGAGTGCCCCCTGCAGAACCAGGCGATGAGCAACGGCCCTGGCCACAGCCGGTACGAAGGCGTCAAGCGGACCTTCCCCAAGCCGGTCTCGATCTCGGCGTCGGTCCTGCTCGACCGCGAGCGCTGCATCCTCTGCGCCCGCTGTACCCGGTTCTCCGAGCAGATCTCCGGTGACCCGTTCATCGCGCTGGTCGAGCGTGGTGCGCTGCAGCAGGTCGGTCAGTACGCCGACAACCCGTACGACTCCTACTACTCGGGCAACGTCATCCAGATCTGCCCCGTGGGTGCCCTCACCAGCGCCGACTACCGCTTCCAGTCGCGGCCGTTTGACCTGGTCAGCGTGCCGTCGAGCTGTGAGCACTGCGCGTCCGGCTGCTCCCTGCGTGTCGATCAGCGGCACTACCAGGTCAAGCGTCGCCTCGCTGGTGCCGAGCCTGAGGTGAACGAGGAGTGGAGCTGCGACGTCGGTCGCTTCGCGTTCTTCTCGACCCGCGGCGACGACCGGATCACGATGCCGCTGGTCCGCAACGCCGACGGCGTCCTGGCTGCCGCCTCGTGGCCGGAGGCCATCGATGCCGCCGTCGCCGGTCTGAAGGCCGCTGACCTGTCAGCCGGAGTGCTGGCTGGCGGTCGCCTGACGGTCGAGGCCGCCTACGGTTACCAGAAGTTCGCCCGTACGGTGCTCGGCACCAACGACGTCGACTGCCGCGTACGGGGCCTGTCGGCCGAGGAGGAGCAGTTCCTCGCCGCCCGCGTCGCTGGCCGCTCACTGGCCGAGTCGGTCACCTATGCCGACCTGGAGACGGCCGGCAAGGTCGTCCTGGTGGGCTTCGAGCCCGAGGACGAGTCGCCGATCGTCTTCCTCCGCCTCCGCAAGGCGGTCCGGAAGCGCAAGCTCCCGGTCGTCACCATCGCGGCCTACCAGTCACGCGGCTCGGAGAAGATCTCCGCGACCGTCATCCCCACCCTGCCGGGTCAGGAGGCTGCCGCGATCGGCGCCCTTGAAGACATCGACGCCGGCACGGTCATCCTCGCCGGCGAACGGCTCGCCACCTCGCCCGGCGCGCTCAGCGCCGTCGCGGCGTTGGCCGACCGCACCGGTGCACGGCTTGCCTGGGTACCTCGGCGCGCTGGCGAGGTCGGTGCGATCGACGCCGGCTGCCTGCCGTCGCTGCTGCCGGGCGGTCGCCCCGTGGCCGACGCTTCGGCGCGGGTAGACGCGGCCGCTGCCTGGGGCGTGTCATCGCTGCCAGCGGAGGCCGGTCGCGACACGGTCGCCCAGCTGGCAGCCGTGGCGTCAGGCGACCTGAAGGCTCTTGTCGTCGCGGGTGTGGAGCCAGCCGACCTCGACGACCCGGCCGCAGCGCTCGCTGCGCTCGAGGGCGCTGGGTTCGTGGTCAGCATCGAGCAGCGGCTCTCCGAGGTCGCCAAGCGCGCCGACGTGGTCTTCCCTGCGGCGATCCTTGAGGCCCAGACCGGAACCTTCCACAACTGGGAGCACCGCCCCCGGCCGGTGGGTCGGGTCAACCGGCAGTCGACCAACGAGATGACCGACCTGCGGATCCTCGCCGCCCTTGCCGATGCGCTCGGCTCGGACTTGGGGATCCGGACCGCGTCAGCGGCCCAGGCTGAGCTCGCCGAGCTCGGCGCCTGGGACGGGGCGCGTCCCGCGGCCCCGACCGAGGCTGCGGGTGGCGCGGCGGGTGACCTGGTCCTCGCCTCGCACCGTCAGTTGATCGACGACTCGCGGCACAACGACGGCTCGACCGACCTGCTGGCCACCGCCCGCAAGACGGTCGCCCGGGTCTCGCCAGCCACGGCAGCGCGGCTTGGTCTCGAGGCTGCGGACACGGTCACGCTGAAGGCCCACGGCACCTCCACCTACGACCTGGTCGTCGACCCCTCGATGGTCGACGGTGCGGTCTGGGTTCCTGCCCGTACGCCCGGCCAGTCGGTCGCCGAGGTGCTCGGCATCACCGCGGGTGGCAACGTCAGCATCGTCTCGAAGGACGGAGGTCAGTGATGGCGGTCTTCGGCAACGACCCGTGGTGGATCGTCGCGATCAAGGTGGTCGCGGTCTTCGTCTTCCTGCTCGTGCTCACCATCTTCAACGTCTGGTACGAGCGCCGCGTGGTCGGCAAGATGCAGCACCGCAAGGGCCCGATCATGAACGGGCCGCTTGGACTCGGTCAGGCGCTCGGTGACGGCGCGAAGCTGATCCTGAAGGAGGACTTCCGCCCGGCTGGCACCGACAAGTGGGTGTTCAACCTCGCTCCAGTCCTCACCGGTGTGGCCGCGTTCAGCGCCTGGGCCGTCATCCCGTTCGGCGGTGAGGTCGAGATCCTCGGGGTCCGCACCCGCCTGCAGCTCACCGACCTGCCGGTCGCCGTGCTGTTCGTCATGGCGATCGCGTCGATCGGCATCTACGGCATCGTGCTCGCTGGCTGGGCCTCGTCGTCGACCTACTCCCTGCTCGGTGGCATCCGGTCCACAGCCCAGATGATCAGCTACGAGATCGCGATGGGCCTGGCCCTGGTCGCGGTGTTCCTGCAGGCCGGCACGATGTCGACCTCGAGGATCGTCGAGGCGCAGACGCAGCCGATCATCCCGGCGATCAACTTCCCAGGCTGGTACGGGCTGCTGCTCATCCCCTCGTTCATCATCTACGTGATCGCGATGGTGGCTGAGTGCAACCGCGCACCGTTCGACCTGGTCGAGTGTGAGCAGGAGCTCGTGTCGGGCTTCCTCACCGACTACTCCGGCTTCCGCTACGCGACCTACTTCCTTGCCGAGTACATCAACATGGCGACCGTCTCGGCGGTGGCCACCACGCTGTTCCTGGGCGGTTACCACGCCCCGTGGCCGCTCAACCTGATCCCAGGCATCGACTCCGGGTGGCTCGGTCCGATCTGGTTCCTGGCCAAGGTGCTGATGTTCATGTTCTTGTTCGTGTGGCTGCGTGGCACCCTGCCGCGACTGCGCTACGACCAACTGATGGACCTCGGCTGGAAGTGGCTGATCCCGATCTCGCTCGCCTGGATCGTCGCCATCGGTACGGTCAACGTGCTCCGCGGGTCGGTCAACATCCTGGTGCTGCTCGGCGTGATCGCACTGATGGCGGTGATCGCCGTCGCGATCCTCAGCCGGGTGCTCAAGGACGGCGACGACAGCTCTATCCACCCCAACTCCGATGACGACAAGAGCCGGGTCCCCGAGTTCGCGACAGGTGAGTTCAATGCCTTCGCGGGCGGCTACCCCGTACCCCCGATGCCTGGGCAGCTGCTGCCCGAGCTGGCGGGCGTGGTCCGCGGCGGGCGGGCCGGATCTGAACCGACTGCTCGCGACGAGGCCTCGGCCACGTCAACGAAGGAGGCATGATGGGTTTCTTCGACGAGTGGGCAGGCTTCGGCGTCACGTTGCGCACGATGTTCCGCCCCACCTTCACCCAGGGCTACCCCGAGAAGGGTAAGGAGAAGGTCACCCAGCCCCGC
>DAOOHL010000208.1:0-4940 GCA_035416185.1 Propionibacteriaceae bacterium
GCACCGAGGGCTTGGCAACTGTCGGCGAGACCGACGCCACCGTCATCCGCGCCGTGCTCGACCGGCAGCACTACCGTCTGGCGAGCTGGCGCGAGAAGGACTCCGTGCTCAACTACCGGCGGTTCTTCGAGGTTGACTCGCTGATCGCCGTGCGGGTGGAGCTGGAGAAGGTCTTCCTGGCCACCCACCAGGTGCTGCTCGACCTCCACCACGCCGGCCTGATCGACGGCTTCCGGATTGACCATCCCGACGGCTTGGCCGACCCCGGTGCCTACCTGGAGCTGCTCAAGAAGCACACCAAGCGCGACACCCCGGTATGGGTGGAGAAGATCCTCGAGGGCGACGAGTCGCTGCCCGCCGACTGGGCCTGCGTGGGGACGACGGGGTACGACGGGCTGCGCGCCATCTCTGCCGGATTGGTCGACACCGCGGCCGCGGCCGACCTGACGGCCGCATGGGACGCGGCCGGGGCAGAGCACTCCCTCGAGGAGTCTTCGGACTTGGCGAAGCGTCACGTCGTGTCGTTGTCGCTCGGGCCCGAGGTGGAGCGGCTGGTCCGACGGGCCCGTGAGGCCCTGCCCGACCTCGATCCCGAGCGGCTTCGCAAGGCGATCGTCGAGTTGCTGGTTGCTGGCGAGGTCTACCGGGCCTACGTACGGCCCGACGAGGCGCTCAGCGACGAGGCCCGGCATCGCTTGACAGAAGCGTTCACCAAGGCTCGCGTCAGTCGACCCGATCTCGAGGCCGAGCTGTTCGCCCTGATGCCGCTGACCGTACCGACCGGGTCTGACGATGCTGCCGCCCTCGACTTCAGTACGAGGCTCCAACAGACGTGGGGGCCGGTGATGGCCAAGGGCATCGAGGACACGATGTTCTACCGCTTCCACCGGCTCGTTGCCCTCAACGAGGTCGGCGGTAACCCGGACGACCTCGACACCGGGGGCCCTCAGCTCCTGCACGCCTGGGCGGAGCGGCAGCAGAAGGACTGGCCGCTCGGCATGATCGCCACCTCCACCCACGACACCAAGCGCAGCGAGGACGTCAGGGCACGGATCCTGGCTGTGGCCGGCGACGTCGGTACGTGGGCCGCGTGCTCGGCAGCCGCCCGCTTGGCCGCCGAGGATGCCGGGATCGACCCCGAGGCAGCCCACCTGGTCTGGCAGACCCTGCTGGGGGTGGGTGACATCGACCACGACCGGCTCGACGGCTACCTGCGCAAGGCGCTGCGCGAGGCGAAGCGGCACACCGCCTGGGTGGATGGCGATGCCGACTACGAGGACCGGGTGGTGGCGTTCGCTGACCAGGCCCGGACCAGCGGCCCGTTGCACGATGCGCTCCAGCGGGCCGTGACCACCAACGAGGCGGCCATCCGCGCCGTGGTGCTCGCGCAGGCCACGCTCAAGCTGACGCTGCCCGGCGTGCCCGACACCTACCAGGGCTGCTCGCGGCTCAACCTGTCCTTGGTCGACCCCGACAACCGCCGCCCGGTCGACTTCGGCTCGATCTCGTCCCGGTTGGCGGCCTTTGACGAGTCGGGGCTGCCGGTGGGCGCGGATCTGTCGGACGAGAAGTTGTACGTCACCTCGAAGCTGCTGCGGTTCCGGCGCCGTACGCCACGGCTGCAGCGCGACATGACCTACACCCCGCTCGAGTCGACGACCGAGCATGCGCTCGGGTTCGTCCGAGCCACGACCGTCCCGGCCATCGGCGGGTTCAAGCTGGGTCGGGAGAACCGCCTCGCGACGGTGGTCACCCGGGCGCCTGCCCGCCTGTACGGCCCCTGCGGTGCCACGCCCGATCTCGCCGCGGCGTGGGGCGATGCGACCGTACGGCTCCCCGAGGGTGAGTGGGTCGACCTGCTCACCGACAGCCCGGTGGCTGGGGGAGACGTTCGTTGTGCCGACCTGCTGGGCCGGCTTCCCGTGGCGGTGCTGGTCTCATGAGGCACTTCGCGGTCTGGGCGCCGTTCGCCCAGGAACGGGTCGATCTCGTCGCCGACGGCGACCGTACGCCCATGGTGCTGGTCGCCGACGAGGGCCCCGACAACGGGCTGTGGGTGATCGACGCCGACGTCCCAGCCGGGGTCCGGTACGGCTACTCCCTCGACGGGGGCTCGGTGCTGCCTGACCCGCGTGGCATCCACCTTCCCGACGGGCCGCATGGCTTGAACGAGACGTACGACCTCGACGCCTTCGAGTGGAGCGACCAGGGCTGGCAGGGCGCCAGGCTGCATGGCTCGGTGCTGTACGAGCTCCACATCGGCACGTTCACCTCGGGGCGCACGTTCGACGCGGCGATCGAGCGTCTCGACCATCTCGTCGACCTCGGCGTGACGATGGTCGAGGTGATGCCGATCGCCTCCTTCCCTGGCACGAACGGCTGGGGGTACGACGGCGTCGCCCCGTACGCGGTCCATGAGCCGTACGGCGGTCCCGCTGGCTTCCAGCGCTTCGTCGACGCCTGCCACGCGAAGGGGCTCGCGGTCTGCCTCGACGTCGTCTACAACCATCTCGGCCCGGACGGGAACTACCTCGGGGCGTACGGGCCGTACTTCACCGACGCCTACGACACGCCCTGGGGGCTGGCGCTGAACCTCGACGGGCCTGGCAGCGACCAGGTGCGCCGCTACGTGCTCGACAACGTCAGGATGTGGCTGCGCGACTTCCACGTCGACGCGCTGCGGCTCGACGCTGTCCATGAGCTGTACGACGGCCGCGCGCTGACCCTGCTCGAGGAGATCGCGGTTCTCGCGGACGAGCTCTCCGAGGAGCTGGGCCGGACCGTCGTGGTGACGGCCGAGTCCGACCGGAACGACCCGCAGACGGTGATGGCCCGAGATCTAGGCGGGGTGGGACTGGCCGGGCAGTGGGCCGATGACGTGCACCACGGGCTGCATGTGGCGTTGACCGGTGAGGCGCAGGGCTACTACGGCGACTTCAACGACCCGGCAGCGCTGGAGACGATCCTTCGTACGCCGTTCTTCCACGCGGGCACGTGGTCGACGCATCGCGACCGGGTGCACGGCCGACCCGTGGAGCCCGACAAGGTGCGCGGCTCGCAGTTCGTCGTGAGCCTGCAGAACCATGACCAGATCGGCAACCGCGCCACCGGCGACCGGCAGTCGGCCTCACTGAGCCTGGCGCGACTGCAGGCGGGGGCGATGCTGCTGCTCACGTCACCCTTCACGCCGATGCTGTTCATGGGCGAGGAGTGGGGTGCGTCGACGCCATGGCAGTACTTCACCGATCACACCGACGAGGCGCTCGGTGAGGCGGTCCGGCAGGGGCGTCGCAACGAGTTCGCTGCCTTCGGCTTCGCCTGGGACGACGTCCCCGATCCTCAGTCGGGTTCGACAGTGGAGGCATCCACCCTTGACTGGGCCGAGCTGGAGGAGGGGGTGCACGCGGCTCTGTACGAGTGGTACGTCCGTCTGCTCACCTTCCGCCGCGAGCGACCAGAGCTGGCCGACGATGACTTGGCAGCCGTCGTGGTCAGGCAGCCGGAGCCCTGGTGCGTGGTGGTGCACCGCGGTCCGTACCGGGTCTGCGTCAACCTCGCGCAGGAGCCGGTTCTCGTCGACCTGTACGGGGAGACCAACCTCGAGATCCTGCTCTCGAACTGTGACGCCAGCCTGGGCGACGACGGCCGAATGGAACTGCCGGCCGACGGAGCGGTACTCCTCGGACCGACCCCCGGCTGATCCGCGACACACATCGGTCCCTGAGCTTGTCGAAGGGGCCGCACGATCAGCCAGCGGGCCTAGCCCTCAGAGACGGCTACCCCAGACTCGGCCCAGCGCGTCTCCACCGCGTCGAGCTTGTCCGGTGCCACGGCTGCGGTCAGTGGGGTGATCACGGTCGCCACATAGCCCAGCGTCGCGGCATCGAGCGCGGTCGCGTTGACGCAGTAGTCGGTCGCGATGCCGCAGACGTCGACATCGGTGACCCCTCCGCCGGCGAGAAACTCGTCCAGCGTTCGGCCCTCGGCGTCGCGGCCTTCGAAGCCTGAGTAGGCGGCCGCGTAGTTGCCCTTGTCGAAGACCGCGTCAAAGTCACGCCACGTCAGGTTCGAGTGCAGCTCCTGACCGGGCGTACCGACCACGCAGTGCACCGGCCACGAGTCGACGTAGTCGGGAGTGTCGGAGAAGTGGGCACCCGGGTCGATGTGGGCATCGCGCGTGGCCACGACGACGTCGTACCCGGGGTTGTTGGCGAGGTACGTCGAGATGTCGGTTGCCACCTGAGCTCCGCCCGCCACGGCGAGCGATCCGCCCTCGCAGAAGTCGTTCTGCACGTCGACCACCACGAGTGCTCGCTTGCCGCTGGGTGCGCCGAACTCGTCAACTCCCGTGGTGGCGGTGGTGGCGGTGCTGGCGAGGTCGAGGTCGAGGTCTGGGCTCTGCTGGGTCATGTCTTGTGCCTCCTGCGGGCTCGTCGGGTCAGCTTCGGGCGTACGGGTTGAACGCCGAGTTGCCCTGGTCGTCGAGGAACAGGGTGGGGATCACCGGCTCACCGCGCGACATCTTGTAGGCGTCACGAGGCAACTCGTGGCGTGCCATCTCATGCCTGGCCCGGGCGTCGGCGAGAGACTCACGACCGACGACCTTCCCGTCAAGCACGAGTTCCCGCAGCAGCGGACGGTCGTCGTGGTCACCCTTCGGCGGCGTCCCGATCCCGACCAGCTCGGCCTCGGCCATGCCCTTCGCGTCGAGCCGCCGTACGGCGTACTTCCTGCCGCCCACAGTCGACTTGCTCATGGACTTCTTGGCCACGGGCTCGTACGGCGACCCGACCTCGTCGGAGTCGGACCGGGCGACGAGCTTGTAGACGAACGAGCAGGTCGGGTGGCCGGATCCGGTCACGACGGAGGTACCGACGCCGTACCCGTTGACCGGGGCACCCGACAGTGCGGCGAGCTGCCACTCGTCGAGGTCGCTGGTG
>DAOOHL010000209.1:0-4923 GCA_035416185.1 Propionibacteriaceae bacterium
CTCCGTGGGGCGGTCGGCGAAGCCAAGCTCCACCACCGAGCAGGCCGGCCGCCCCCCTCGACCGCAACCTCGACGGCGCCGACGGGGCGCTCCTCAAGCTCGCCATCGCGGGTCAGCACGCCCAGATGCGAGACCCCGTCGACCCGCCAGGAACAGCCGATGCCGTCGTCGAGGAGAGCGTACGGAGCTCCCGAGAGGATCCAGGCGGGGCCGCAGAAGTCGTACGGGTTCTCATGGAGCGGGCGCGTGGTCGAACCGTCCCAGCGATGGAAGTTCCAGTACCCAGATTCGTCTGACAGGAGGACCAGCGAACCGTCGGCGTCCCAGCGCGGGTAGACGGCAGAGACGCCCTCGCTGCCTCCCACCAGGACCGGCTCGCGGCCATCAAGGTGGCCGACCATCACCCGGGTCGAGTCCCACGGCATGTTCGGGTGGTCCCACTCGAACCAGGCGACCCGGCCATCCGGGGCGACCGACGCGGGGCCGTAGAAGTCAGCCCCCTCAGCGATCACTACCCCAGGCTGCGGCTCAGAACTGGCAGAGGCGACGTCGAGAATGACGAGGGTGTTGATGCAGTCGATGTCTGAGTCGGTGTGGTCCTCCCGCACGCACACGACCGAGCGCCCGTCCGGGGTGAAGCTGAAGCCGCCGAACCGCAAGGGACCCTCCGCGGTCAGGGGACGAGGCTCGCGGTCGCCGCCGCTCAGGGCGTACACGACATTCGTCGGGAAGTGGCTGAAGACCACGGTCCCGTCGTGCACGGCCCAGGCGCCGCCGCCATACTCGTGGACGGTCGAGCGTACGTAGTGGTCGGGCGTGAGCTCAGTGCGGGTGCCGTCGGGCGTGAGCCGCCAGACCGACGCGCGGCCCTTCTGAGAGGCGTGCGACTCGGCCCAGTAGACGTCACCGCCATCGATGGCGCCGCCGACCAGGCCCACAGTCGCGCCGGTGATGTCGTCGACGCTGATCGGCGAGGCCCACGAGCCGTACGGGGAGATCGTCACCATGCCTGGGACTGTACCGGGCTCGGGCCGAGAGTCGGTTGCCGCCGACATCGTCCCTGGTGCTGACGCGCTTCGTGAGGCACAATGGCCCTGTTCCCATCTCGGGTGCGACTGCAGGGGAAGGCACGTCGCGAAACGAGGAGGAACGATGAGCCAGACCCGTGGGGTGCTGTTCGTGCACTCGGCGCCGTCAGCGCTGTGCCCGCACATCGAGTGGGCTGCCGCTGGCGTGCTTGGCATGCCCGTCGCGTTCGACTGGTCTCCTCAGCCTGCCGAGCGCGCCACCTACCGGGCGGAACTGACCTGGCACGGACCGGTCGGTTCTGGCGCCCAGCTCACATCAGTGCTGCAGCGCTGGGGTCGTCTGCGATTCGAAGTCACGGAGGAGCCGTCCGCCACAGCGGAGGGCATGCGCTGGATGTCGACGCCGACCCTGGGCCTGTTCGCAGCGGTGATCGGGCTGCACGGCGACATCATGATCCCGGAGGAGCGGCTTCGTGGGCTGGTGTCACGCGCGGCAATGATGGGTACGTCGGTCGCGCACGAGATCGAAGGTCTTCTGGGTGGCGCGTGGGACAACGAGCTGGAGGTCTTCCGTCACGCTGGTGACGGGGTGCCAGTCCGATGGCTGCATCAGGTGGTCTGACGGCAGGCTCTCGCCGGTAGTCTCGCCCTATGCATGCGTGGCCCCGTCCGTACGTTCCCGCTCTCCCGGCGTCGGGGCCCGAACGACTCAGCCTGTACGACAGTGCCGCCGCGGCAGTCCGCCCCGTGGGGCCCCCTGCCGGTGAGGCGCGAATCTACGTCTGTGGGATCACCCCGTACGACGCCACCCACCTCGGCCACGCGTTCACCTACCTGACCTTCGACCTGGTGATCCGTGCCTGGCTCGACCTCGGCCTCGACGTCGACTACGCGCAGAACGTGACCGACGTCGACGACCCCCTGCTCGAGCGGGCGGCAGCCACTGGGGCCGACTGGGAGGAACTCGCCAAGGAGCAGACCGACCTGTTCCGGGCCGACATGACCGCCCTGCGGGTGATCCCGCCCGACCACTACGTCGGAGTCGTGGAGTCGGTCCAGGAGATCGCCGCGACCGTCGCCAGGCTTCGCGACCTCGGCGTCGCCTACCAGGTGACCGAGGGCTATGCCGACTGGTACGCCGACCGCTCCCGGGTCACCGCTTTCGGCGACGTCAGCCACTTCGACCACGACGAGATGCTCGCCACGTTCGCCGAGCGTGGGGGAGACCCGGACCGGCCCGGTAAGCGTGACCCGCTGGACTGGCTGCTCTGGCGGCAAGAGCGCGAGGGTGACCCCGCGTGGGACAGTGAGGTTGGTCGGGGCCGACCTGGCTGGCACATCGAGTGCACGACCATCGCCACGCAGTCACTCGACGGGCAGGTCCATGTACAGGGCGGTGGGTCGGACCTGGTCTTCCCGCATCACGAGATGTGCGCGGCCGAGGGTCGGGCGCTGACCGATCACGACTTCGCTGACGCCTACGTCCACGTCGGCATGGTCGGTCTCGACGGCGAGAAGATGTCGAAGTCCCGCGGCAACCTGGTCTTCGTCTCAACGTTGCGCGCGGCGGGCGTCGACCCGATGGCGATCCGTACCGCTTTGCTCGGCCATCACTACCGCACCGACTGGGAGTGGACTGACGCCGACCTCGCCCGCGCGCACGAGCGACTGGACCTGTGGCGCAAAGCTGTCCAGGGCCGCACCGCTGTCCCTGCTGCCGATCTCGTGACAGAGGTACGGGAAGCGCTCCGCGACGACCTGCACGCCGAACGTGCCCTGGCTGCGGTCGACGCATGGGCGATCGCCTCGCTGACAGCAGCCACCGACGACCCCGATGCACGGGTGACGGTCAGTACGCTCGTCGACGCGCTGCTGGGCGTTCGCCTCTGAGCCGGTCTCAGCGGCGCCGGAGCCTGTCCGGCGCTGTCTGAGCGGAACTCTAGGATGGGCACCATGTCCACAGTGCTCTCAGACCTGCCCGTCGGCGAGAAGGTCGGTCTTGCGTTCTCCGGCGGCCTCGACACCTCAGTGGCGGTTGCCTGGATGCGTGAGAACGGCGCCATCCCGTGCACCTACACCGCCGACATCGGCCAGCCTGACGAGCCTGACGTCGCGTCGGTGCCGGGCCGGGCCTCGCAGTATGGGGCTGAGCTCGCCCGTCTGGTCGACTGCACCGAGGCGCTGGTGCACGAGGGCCTTGTGGCGCTGCAGTGTGGCGCGTGGCACATCCGGACGGCGGGTCGGTCGTACTTCAACACCACACCGCTCGGTCGCGCCGTGACCGGCACCATGCTCGTGCGGGCGATGGCCGAGGACGACTGCCACATCTGGGGCGACGGCTCCACCTACAAGGGCAACGACATCGAGCGGTTCTACCGCTACGGCCTGCTCGCCAACCCGAAGCTGCGCATCTACAAGCCGTGGCTCGACGCCCGCTTCGTCGAAGAACTTGGCGGCCGCGCCGAGATGTCGCAGTGGCTGACCGAGCGCAACCTGCCGTACCGCGATTCCAAGGAGAAGGCCTACTCGACCGACTCCAACATCTGGGGTGCGACCCACGAGGCCAAGGACCTCGAGGCGCTGAGCGCCAACATCGAGCTCGTTGAGCCAATCATGGGCGTCGCGTTCTGGGACGAGTCGGTCGAGATCGCCCCCGAGGTCGTCACCATCGGCTTCGAGAACGGCTGGCCGACGACGGTCAACGGGAAGACCTTCCCCTCGCCCGTCGACCTGGTGCACGAGGTGAACGCGATCGGTGGCCGCCACGGACTCGGCATGAGTGACCAGATCGAGAACCGCATCATCGAGGCCAAGTCGCGCGGCATCTACGAGGCGCCGGGCATGGCGCTGCTCTACATCGCCTACGAGCGGCTCGTCACGGCGATCCACAACGAGGACACGATCGCGAACTACCACAACGAGGGCCGCAAGCTCGGCCGGCTGATGTACGAGGGGCGCTGGCTCGACCCGCAGTCGCTGATGTTCCGCGAATCCATCCAGCGCTGGGTCGCCTCGGCCGTCACCGGCGAGGTCACGATCAAGCTCCGCCGCGGTGAGGACTACTCGATCCTCGACACCGCCGGCTCGGGCTTCTCGTACCACCCGGAGAAGCTCTCCATGGAGCGCGTCGAGGACGCCGCCTTCGGCCCGACCGACCGGATCGGTCAGCTGACGATGCGCAACCTCGACATTGCCGACACCCGGTCGCGGCTGGAGTCCTACGCGAACCTCGGCCTCGTCGGCGGCCGGATCGGTGAGCTGGTGGGCGTCACCCGTACACCCGAGCTGGCTGCACCCGTCGAGGTCGCCACCGAGGAGGACATGTGAGCAAGTCCTTCGAGGACCTGTTCGCGCAGCTCCAGGAGACCGCCCGGTCGCGTCCGGAAGGGTCGGGGACCGTACGGCAGCTCGACGCTGGCGTGCACGCGATCGGGAAGAAGATCGTCGAGGAGGCCGCAGAGGTGTGGATGGCCGCTGAGTACGAGGGTCGTGAGAAGACCGCGGAGGAGATCAGCCAGCTGATCTACCACCTGCAGGTGCTGATGATCGCGTGCGACCTCGACCTGGCCGACGTCTACAACCACCTCTGACCAATCCCATGCCGCACCGAGGAACACCAGCCCCGCAGACCTCTTCCTCGCTCTGGGGCGACAGGTCCGTCCTACGTACGGCTTTGACCCTGCTCGGCTGGAGGGCTGGCGAGACGCTGCCCTCCCGGCGGTGCTGGCCACGCTGGGGACGCTGCCTGATCGAGTCGATCCCCGGCCCGAGCTGCTGTCTGAGGTGACCGACGGCGGGGTGACGAGCCAGCGCTGGCTGATCGACGTCGAGGATGGCCTGTCGGCGATCGCGGTGGTCAACCGTCCAGAAGGGACGGCGCCAGCGGGCGGCTGGC
>DAOOHL010000210.1:0-4891 GCA_035416185.1 Propionibacteriaceae bacterium
GTGCCGATGTAGGCCTCGATCACGCGCGGATCGGACTGCACCTCAGCCGCGGTTCCCTCGATCAGCGCCTTGCCCCGGACGAGGCACAGCACCCGGTCGCACAGGTTGAAGATGAACCGCATATCGTGCTCGATCACCACGATCGCCAGGCCCGAGTCGCGGATCCGGAAGATCAGTTCCTCGGTCTCCTTGGTCTCCTGCGGATTCATGCCAGCGGTCGGCTCGTCGAGCAGCAGCAGCTGTGGGTCGGTCGCGAGCGCGCGGGCAATCTCGAGGCGGCGCTGGTCGCCGTACGGGAGGTTGCGCGCGAGGTTGTTCGCCACGTCACCCAGGCCCACGTAGGCGAGCAGCTCAGCAGCCCGCTCACGGGTCGCCTTCTCCTCGCGGTGGAACTTCGGGCCGCGCAGGATCGCGGTGAATGCTCCAGCCGACGTACGGCAGTAGCGACCCACCATGACGTTCTCGAGGGCTGTCATGTTCGGGAACAACCGGATGTTCTGGAACGTACGGGCCATGCCCGCCTTCACCACATGGCGAGGCTTCGGCGGCAGGACCTTGCCCAGGAACCGGACCTCGCCGGACGTGGGCTGGTAGAGCCCTGTCAGGCAGTTGAAGAAGGTCGTCTTGCCAGCGCCGTTGGGCCCGATCAGACCCATGATCTCGCCTCGGTGCACGGTCAGATCCACCGAGTCCACGGCCACCAGACCGCCAAACCGCATCGTCACCTGCGTTGCCTCGAGCAGGACCTCCGTGGCCTCCGCCGAGGACGACTCAGTCGTCATCACGCTCGTCGTCATGCCGACTTCCCTTCCGCGAACTCGTACGGCAGCTCGCTGTCGACCTCTTCGGCCAGTTCCTCATCGTCCTCATGGAACTCGAGCTGGCGACGCTGCGACGCGATCAGACCCTCGGGGCGGAACCGCATCATCAGCACCATCAGGGCACCGAAGAAGAGCATCCGGTACTCCGCCACGAAGCGCAGCTTCTCGGGCATCAGCTTGAGCAGGGTGGCGCCAACGATGACGCCGAGCACCGTACCCATGCCGCCGAGCACCACCGCGGCCAGCAGGAACGCTGACTCGAGGAAGATGTACTGCGCTGGCGTGACGGAGACGTCGACGTGGGCCTTCACAGCGCCCGCCAGGCCAGCCAGGAACGCGCCGCCGGCGAACGCCAGAAGCTTCAGCCCGAAGACGTTGACGCCCATCGCCTCGGCTGCCTTCTCGTCCTCCCGGATAGCCACCCAACCGCGGCCGATGCGTGACTGGTTGAGGCGGGTGAACACCAGGATGATGAACGCCATCAGCAGCAGGAGCAGGAAGAAGTAGTTCGAGAACCGACCCAAGGGGACCCCAAGAATCACGTGGGGTTGCCCGAAGTCGAACCCGAAGAGGTTCAGGTCAGGGATGGCTGGGATGCCGTTCGCTCCCCGTACGACGTCTGGACCCGACGTGCCGTCGAGGTTGCTCATGGAGATCTGGAAGATCTCACCGAACGCCAGCGTCACGATCGCCAGGTAGTCGCCGGAGACCCGCAGGGTGGGCGATCCGATGATCAGTCCGAGGATTGCGGCGATCAGTCCGGCGATCAGCATCGTCACGATGAACGGCGGCTTCCACCCGATGAACGTGGCGAAGGCTGACTCGCTCAGCACCGCGCCCGTGAAGGCGCCCGCGCCGAGGAAGGCGATGTAGCCGAGGTCGAGCAGGCCAGCCAGGCCAACCACGATGTTGAGGCCGATCGCCGTCGCGGCGAAGGTGAGCACCTCGGTGGCGATCGACATGTTCTGGTCGGAGCCGTTCTGGGTGAACGGGAACACGTACGCCGTCACGAAGGCCGCGAACACCAGGACGTTGCGGTGACGCTGGGACGCGATCCGCAGCCACTCGCCGACACCGGACCGGATCGTGGTGACGATCATCACCGCGAAGTGGGTGATCAGCACGACGAAGACGCCGCCGTCCTGCTGGTTGAGCGCGTAGGCGACCGCCAGCAGAGCACCGGCCAGCAGGGCCGTGATCGTGAGGATCTCGAGGATCGGTACGGGCGGCACCTTGTACAGCGAGTGCTTCGTGTTGAACGGCAGGAACCAGCTGCCGACCACCGCGATCGCGGCGGCGGCGAGGGCGATCCAGGCGCCGTACTCGACGTTGACGACTCCACCGAGCTCCACCGAGATGGCGATGATGATCACGAGGATGTAGATGAACATTCCCCAGGCGCCAGCGTGGGCAGCCTTGTTCCAGGCGAAGCGGTGCAGCAGCTTGGTGGCGCCGCGCACGCGGGCGATCCGGGAGGCGAACCACGAGCCGGTGAGGGCGATGATGTGGACGACGGCGAGGCCCAGGCCCATGAACTGCAGGGGAGACGGGCCGCCGAGGTAGCTCATGTTGTCGAGCGCCTCGCGCCCGTACGCCCATGGCAGGTAGGCGCTGGCCGCGTAGATCGTGGCGGCGATGATGCCGAGGAACCGCGCTGTACGGCTGTGCTTGCGCTGCAGCTCAGGGGTGATGACGGAGTAGACGTTGGGGAGTCTCACGCGCGGTCCACCACCCGGGCGCCGAGGAGTCCCTGAGGCCGGAAGACCAGCACCAGGATGAGGATGACGAAGGCCCAGACGTCCTTCCAGGCGGATCCGCCGAACTGGCCGGGGATGTAGGCGCCGGCCATGGCTTCGATGACGCCAAGTACCAGGCCGCCCACGACAGCGCCGTTGATGTTGCCGATGCCGCCGAGGACGGCTGCGGTGAACGCCTTGAGGCCGGCGATGAAGCCCATCCGGAAGTCGACGTTGCCGTACCGGAGGCCGTGAGCCAGACCCGCCACAGCCGCAAGAGCGGCGCCCACGGCGAAGGCGACGACGATGATCCGGTCGACGTCGATGCCCATCAGGCGCGCGGTGTCCTGGTCCTGAGAGGTGGCCAGCATGCCTCGCCCGATCTTCGTACGGTTGATGAAGTACCACAGGAAGACCCAGCAGATGCTCAGGGCGACGAGGGTGAAGATCGCGGACCGTTGGACGGACAGGCCCTCGCGGATGACGATCGCCGGGCCGGTGAAGAACTGGATCTCAGGCAGTGTCACCGCGCTCTTGGCGGTTGGGAAGCCGGGAATGGCGTCGTAGAAGAGCCGCACCAACTCCTGCAGGAAGATGGAGATGCCGATGGCGGTGATCAGCGGTGCTAGTCGCGGGGCCCCTCGGAGGGGGCGGTAGGCGACGCGTTCCATGACCACGGCGGTGGCGACGGCAACGATCACGCCCCCCAGCAGCATGATCGGAAGCATCCACCAAGCCAGCACGTTGGCTGACTTGCCCAGGATGAACCAGGTGCCGACCGACGCGAAGCCGCCGATCATGAAGATCTCGCCATGGGCGAAGTTGATCAGCTGCACGATGCCGTACACGACCGTGTAGCCCACTGCGATCAGTGCATACAACGCACCGAGTGACAGCCCGTTGATGAGCTGGTCTGCGAAGAACATGCGCCCTCTCCTCACACCATCGGTGGGGGGCCGTCACGAAGACGACCCCCCACCCCGTTGTTATGGCATTTGTTACTTGAGCTCGCCGGTCTTCTTGTCGATCCACTTGCCGCCCTCAACGGTGTAGACCGTGAGGACCTTGGCCGTGGCGTCACCGTACTGGTCGAAGCCGACCTTGCCGGTGGCGCCGTCGAAGGAGACCTTGCCGATGGCGTCGACGGTGGCCTGGCGGCCAGCCTCGGCGCTGGCGGCGCTTGCGAGAGACACCTTCAGGGCGGCGATGATGGCGTTGGCAGCGTCGTAGCCGTAGGCGCCGTAGGCGGAGTAGCCGTCCTTGAAGCCGGCAGCCTTGTAGGCGTCGATGAACGCCTTGGCCGACGGCAGCTTCTCAACCGGGGCGCCGACCGAGGTGGCAAGGTCACCGTTGGAGGTGGAGCCAGCCTGCTTGATGAAGTTGTCGTCGTAGATGCCGTCGCCACCCATCAGCGGCACGTTCAGGCCAGCGGCCTTCATCGCGCGGCTGAACGGGCCAGCGAGCTGGTACTCGGTGCCGTAGTAGACCAGCTGCGGGTTCTTCGCCTTGATGTTGGCGATGACCGTGCCGAAGTCCTCCTGCTTGACGGCGGACTCCTCGGCCACGACCGTGCCGCCGAGCGCCTTCATCTTCTTGGCGAACTCAGCCGCAAGGCCGAGACCGTACGGCTTCTTGTCGTTGACGACGGCGACGTTCTTGAAGCCGGCCTCGAACGCGTACTGCGCGGCGAAGGGGCCCTGGACGTCGTCGGTGGTGCAGACGCGGAAGTAGTTCGCGTAGGTGCGCTTCGGCGCGGCGGCGTCAGCACCCTTGGTCAGCGTCGGGTTGGTGTTGGCGGGCGACACCATGGCGATGTTGGCGCCAGCCAGGATCGGCTGGACGGACTGGGCAACGCCCGAGTTCAGCGTGCCGACGACGGCGACGATCTGGGCGTCAGCCTTCAGCTTGGTGGCGGCGTTGGCGCCGACGTTCGCGGTGGCGGTGTCGTCCTCAGCGGCGAGCTGAAGGGTCCAGCCGGGGATGGCCTTGGCGTCGTTGGCCTGCTTGATGGCCAGCTCGACCGAGTTGCGGATGCCGAGACCCATGGCCGACAGATCGCCGGACAGCGGGGCGATGACGCCGATCTTGGCGATCTTGTTGGCGGCGGGAGCCGAAGCGCCGCCGGAGCCAGCGGGGGCGGCCGGGGTCTCCGCGCGGCTGCCACAGCCGGCGAGAGCAGCGGTAGCGCCGATCGAGATCACGCCTGCGAGGGCGTGCCTACGGTTGATCATGATCCTCCTTGAGATGGTGCGGCCTCGCCGCGACACTGGCGGAAACTATGTCGGTTCGCGGAGGATTATGGAAGACTTCCGAAGCCGTCGCGGAAATTGTGAT
>DAOOHL010000211.1:0-4877 GCA_035416185.1 Propionibacteriaceae bacterium
TGACGCTCGGGTGGAACCGCAGACCGCCCTTGTACGGGCCCAGGGCCGAGTTGAATTCGACCCGGAAGCCGCGATGGATCTCGACCTGGCCGTCGTCGGTCACCCACGGCACGCGGAAGATGATCTGCCGCTCCGGCTCACAGATCCGCTTGAGGATTCCCCACTGGGTGTAGTCCTGACGGGTCTCGGCCAGCGGCTCGAGGGAGTGCATCACCTCGTAGACGGCCTGATGGAACTCGGGCTCGCCCGGGTTGCGGGAGAGCACAAGGTCATACATCTTCTGGAAGTCCGGGTGCAGCGCGTCGCTCATGGGGCCGACCCTAAAGCATGGCTGACATGCCCTTCCATCACGGTCCGCATGCTGTCAGCGGGGGAGTGCTCCCATCCCAGCCACCAGCTGGGTAGCTCGCAGATCGTCGCCCCTCACCCCAGGACTGAAGCCGAGCCGGACGACGACCAACCCTTGCGAGGGGACCACGTAGACACGCTGGCCGTCATGCCCGGTGGCCCAGTAGGCATCGGCCGGCAGCCGAGTGTCCACGAGGGACCCGTCGGCCTTCCGGTTCGTCCACCAGCTCGCGGCGTACCCCTCTTCCTCGGTCTGCTGCACCGGCGTGAGCGCGACCGAACGCGCCATCCAACCGTCCGGCAGGAGCTTGCTCCCACCCCATGAACCATCATTCAGCGCGAGCTGGCCAATCGCGGCCCAGTCGCGCGGAGTGGCCCACATGTACGAGCTGCAGACGGGCGTGCCGACGGCGTCCGGTTCGAAGGTGGCCGACGACAGGCCCATGGGAGCGAACAACAGCCGTCGCGGCATATCGGCGCCGCCAGCCCTGGGCGCCAGGGCAGAGCAGAGGAAGGTCGTTGAGCCTGACGAGTACTGCTGGTAGCTGCCCGGCGCGTGAGCCAGTGGGCGCGAGGCCACGTAGGCACCCATGTCCTTCTCGCCGTACAGCATCTGCGTGATCGGCGTACCCAGGTCGTAGGTCTCGTCCCACGACAGCCCCGACGTCATCCGGAGCAGTTGGTCGACCGTGATCGTCGCGCGGTCGTCGGTCCACGACGGGTGCAAGTTCGCCTCGTCCAGCTTCACCGTGCCGGCGAGGACCATGCGGCCGACCAGCAGGTTGGTCACCGACTTCGACATCGACCAGCCCAGCTGGGGCGTCGTGGCTGTGAACCCGGGCGCGTAGCGCTCGGCCACCAGCTTTCCGTCACGCAGCACGACGATGCCTCGGGTGCCTAGGCGCGTGCGGCCAGCCTCATCGAGGTCGTCGCCGAACGCCGTCGCCAGCAGGGCGGTCATGGCCGGGGTCGTCGTGGGGGACGGGGCTGCTGTGTACGGGTTGGCGCCGGGCTTCACCTCGGTCGGCGCGGGGAAGGTGGGCTTGGTATCGGCGATGGTGCAGCCGTACCCCGGTACGTACCAGGCGGTCTGCCCGGCCAGCACACCACGGATGGTGGTGCTTGCCCGGTCGCTGCCGATGGTCGTCGACAGGTGTGGCACCAGCGGGTTGGGCGGCAGGTCGGTTGCGGGTTGGTTGCGCCCCGCGAGGATGCCAACCGCACAGGCGTTGTGGGCCGCGTAGCCAGTACCGGTCAGGAGCAGTGGACGGGCATACCAGTAACCGCCCACGCCTGCAGCCAGGACGACGACCAGCAGCACGACGAGGACGCGGACCACGATGCGACGCATGGCGGGACACTACTCGGCCGGGTGTGTCTGGGGCGTCCGATCGGTGCGAGGAGCGTGAGGTCGCTCGTTTAGTCGGAGCGGCACGGTGAGCGCGAAGCGCGAACGGTCACACACCACGGCGTCGGCGCAGCCAGGCGAGCCGGGGTCGCGGGGCGGTGTGCGCGACGCTCAACCAGATCCCTGCGCTGAGCACCAGCGAGGCGCCAAGGATCCCCATCCAGCCGAGCCGCTCCCCGTACAAGAGTGCCGACAGGGTCGCGGCGACGACTGGCTCGATGCTCGCGATGACGGCGGCGTGGGTTGCGGGCATCCGGGTCAGGCCGCGGGCATAGGCGAGGTACGGCAGGTACGTGGCCACGATCGCCAGACCAGCGATCGAGGCGACCGCGTCGCTGCCCACAGCGGGAAACTCTGCGAACGGGAGCAGAGCGACCGCGCCGGCAAGGAGGGCTACGCCGAACAGCGCGACGGCGTTGTATCGTGGAAACATCGCCTTGCCGAAGATGTAGTAGAGGCTGTACGTGAACCCCGCGAGCAGACCCCAGCCGATCGCCGCCACGCCGATGCTGGCGCCGCCAGTGGACAGGCTGACCAGGGCGACGCCGCCGATGGTGGCGGCGATGCCGACGAGCTCGACCCACGTCATCCGCTCTCGGAGGAACGCCCACGCCATCACGGCCACGAACGCTGGTGCGCTGTAGAGCAGGACTGCTGCCAGACCGGCGCCGCCGGTCAGGACGGCCAACTGGAACGACGCGTACAGCACCGCGACGGCGACGACTCCGAAGCCGAGGGTGAGGGCAAGGTCTCTGCCTCGCGGAAGGCGGGCGCGGGTCAGGGCGGCATGGACGAGGAACAGCCCGCCAGTCGCGGCCGCCCGCCAGAAAGCGACGTCAGCCCAATCCAGACCGCTGAGGTCGGCGGCCTTGCCGAAGATTCCGATGGTGCCCCACAGCACGCCCGCAACAAGGATGAGCAGCGGAGCGGGCACTCGCGCGGAACGACCCGTCTCGTGGCCCGCGGAACCCGTCGGCAGCTGACCGTCACGAACCACGCGGGATACTCCACCATCAACTCGTTCGAGAATCCACCGCCCATGCTGTGAAGATGTGGGGGTGAGTCCACTTCGGCACCTGTCGCGACGGGTGCACCTGACCCCGATGACCCCTGCGCAGCAGCTGCGTTCCGGGCACCTGCCGTCCCGCCTGGTGCAGCTGGCCGTCGGGCTGTGGCTGTTCGGCACGGCCATCGCCATGTTCGTCCGGAGCGGGCTCGGACTGGCGCCCTGGGATGTGCTGCACAACGGGTTGCAGCACTTCTTCAGCGTGTCCTTCGGCACGGTGATGATCGTCGTCGGTGCGCTGGTGCTGCTGCTGTGGGTACCGCTGCGGCAGTGGCCGGGGGTCGGAACCGTGGCGAACATCTTCGTGATCGGGATCGCCGCCGACGTGACCTTGCTGTGGCTGCCCGAGCCTGCCGGGCTAGCACCCAGGTGGGCCCTGCTGGTCGGCGGCATCGTTCTGAACGGCTTTGCTGGCGCCCTGTACATCGGGAGCCAGCTAGGTCCTGGTCCGCGGGATGGCCTGATGACCGGCTTTGCGCACCAGACCGGCTGGTCGATCAGGCTCGTTCGCACGCTGATCGAGGTCACTGTGCTGGCCATCGGCTGGTTGTTGGGCGGCGTCGTGGGCATCGGCACTCTGCTGTTCGCGGTCTGCATCGGTCCCGTCACGCAGTTCTTCCTGCCGATGGTCACCGTACGGGTGGAGCCTCGGGTCGAGACTGGTGGAGCCGTCGCCCCAGTAGTCTGACGCCGATCATCCACAGGGAAGGCGCTATGACCAACCAGCCCTACGGGACGCCGTACGACCCGCAGCAGACGCCCGGCTACCAGCAGACGCCTGGCTACCAGCAGACTCAGGGCTACCAGCAGGCACCGTACGGTCAGCCGAGCGCCCAGCCAGCACCGCAGCCGGGGTACCCACCGTACGGGCAGACGCAGCCAGCCCCTGGCGCAGCGCAGTGGCCGGCGTACCCGACACAGCCGTACGGGCAGCAGTCGGCACAGCAGCCGTACGGACAGACCTATGGGAACGAGCAGCCGTACGCCCAGCAGTCCTACACCCAGCAGCCATACGGCCAACCAGGGGCGATGCAGCCGTACCAGGGCGCGCAGCCGTACATGCAGACCCAGGCGTTCGACCCGGCGGCGGCCGCGTCCAACCTGCAGCTGAACTACTGGATCAGCGCGTTCATCGGCTGGATCCCGGCGCTGATCTTCTACCTGACGGAGAAGGGCAGGAGCCCGCTGCTCGACGACCACCTCAAGGAGATCCTCAACTTGGCGCTCACCAGGCTGCTGCTGTCGTTCGTGGTCATCATTCCGTTCATCGGCGCGTTGGGGATGCTCGCAGTCCTGATCGGTACCTTCGTCGTGGCAGTGATGGGTGCCTCTCAGGGCCCAGATGCCTTCCGGCGCGGCCAGACCTATCGGTATCCCTTTGCGATCCGCTTCCTGTCTTGACGTGCACCCGTGCCGCTGAGGGTGGCGGGCATGAACCCCATGGCCCGCGAGCGGATCGACGGCACGCAGTACATGGTCGTGTGATAGTGGGGGAGCGGGTGAGAGCTCGGTCAGGACCCCTTGCCCCCAGTACTCTGCCGATCATTGGCCCAGTTCGACCCTGTGAGGAGCGCGTTGTCAGCGACGGTACGGAGGCTGCGCCGGTTCGACGTTGTCGACCGGCAGGGCTTCGGGCGCCCGACCGTCGCCATGAGCGGGGTGATGCCGGCAGGGTGGGACGTGATCGCGTCGGAGGTCTCGTACGACTCCTCCCGCAGTTGCCCAGTGATGTCGGTCACGACCTCGTTCCGGGTCGCCTCACCCGACCGCCGCGTCGGCCTGGAGCTCTTCCCGGCTGCCTACTTGGTCTGGTTCGATGACCCGTCGGCCGAGGTGATGTACGGGTCGTCGTCGGCCGCCGGTGGTGGCTGCGAACGCGGGCCGTTGATGGATGCGCCGACGTTCGTGAGACACCGACTACTGCCGCGGTACCGAACCGGGGGAGTGGTGGTGTCGCTGGAGCCACTCCCGCTGGTGGGCGGTGCCCTGGAGCGCCGGGCTCGGCGGGTCACGTCCCCCAACCAGTCGCTGCGCGTGCTTCGTACGGACGCGTCC
>DAOOHL010000212.1:0-4804 GCA_035416185.1 Propionibacteriaceae bacterium
ACCGCCATCGTCCGTCGCTTGTTGCGAGCGTCCCGAATCATCGGCCACACCAGCGATGCGACGGCGAGCACGAGCAGCACTATCGCGATCGGGCGGGTCAGGAAGCCCGTCACGTCGTCGATCAGCAGCGCGCGACGAAGGTTGGACTCGGCGAGCGGGCCCAGGATGAAGCCGAGCACGACCGGACCGGCTGGGACGCCCACCCGGCGGAACGCCAGGCCGAGCAGGCCGAAGAGCAGCATCTGGACGACGGTCATCACGTTGTTCGTCGTCGCGTACACGCCGACGATGCAGAAGACCAGGATGATGCCCCAGATGAACTGCGGCTTCAGGTCGAGGAGCTTCGTCATCGCCTTGGTCCGCACGAGGCTCACGATCGTCGACACGATGGTCGCGGCGATCATGATGGTGGCGATCGTGACGACCAGGTCCGGATGCCGCTCGAACAGCGACGGGCCGGGTTGGATACCCCAGATCACCATCGAACCGATCATGATCGCCATCACCGAGTCGCCGGGGATGCCGAGCGACAGGGTCGTCGTGAGCGCTCCGCCGAGCGTCGACGAGGACGCTGTGTCGGAGCCGACCAGACCCTCGATGGATCCCTTGCCGAACTCCTCGGGATGCTTGGAGATCGCCTTGGCGCGGTTCCAGCCGATCAGGCCGGCGATGTCGCCGCCAGCAGCCGGGACGATGCCGATGCCGATGCCGAGCAGGCCCGACAGCGCCATCGGCTTCGCGATGCGCTTGAACTCAGACTTGTTGGGCCACCAACGCCCCAGCGAGGAGATCGGCCGGACCTTCGAGGCGTGGTACGTGAGGATCTGGTCGAGCACCTCGGTGATGCCGAACAGACCGATGATCAGCGCGATGAAGTCGAAACCGCCGGTCATCTCCTGCGATCCGAAGGTGAACCGCTCGTCGGCGGTGATCGGGTCGAGTCCGACGGCAGCGAGGCCAAGACCGATCAGGCCACCGAGCAGGCCCTTCGCCACTGAGCGCGAAGCGATCGAGATGATGATCGTCAGGCCGAAGCAGACGAGGGCGAACATCTCGAACGGGCCGAACTTGAGGGCCAGCGAGGCGATCGGCTGCGCCAGAGTCATGAAGACGACCATCGACATGAGAATGCCGACGGTGGTCGCGATCGCGGAGATCGACAGCGCGAGGCCACCCTGGCCCTTCTTCGCCATCGGATAGCCGTCCAATGTCGTGGCGACTGCCGCTGGTGTGCCGGGAGTGTTGACCAGGATCGACGGGATGCGGTCGCCGTACTGCGCCGCGACGTAGATCGACAGGAGCATGGCGAGACCTTGGGCCGGCTCCAGCGTCATGGTGAAGCCCGTTGCCAGAGCGACCGCCATCGAGATGGTGATGCCCGGGAACAGTCCGACCAACAGGCCGAGGCCGAGGCCGATCGCCATGCAGATCAGCGCCGTCGGGTCGAGGATGAGGGCGTCGATGCCCTGCTGGATGGGGTTCACAGGGGCACCTTCAGGAGGAGCTGGAACACGAGGTAGAGCAGGGCGGTCAGGACGGCTGGGAAGACCAGCAGCGGGACCACCCCGCGCAGCCCGAACGCCAGGTTGCACACGATGATGAACACCGGCGCCAGGATCAGGAATGACAGTCCAACCTGCCAGAGCACGAGCACGAGCACGATCATGGCGATCACCACACCCAGCTGGATCCAGCCGGACCGGGTCGCCCCGTCCACGTCGCGCTCGGCCCGGCGCCCGGTAACCGCGTTGAACAGCGTCCAGCCGGCCGACAGCAGGATGCCGAGCGCGATCATCGTGGGCCAGGACCGGGGGTCCATGCCCCCGGTCTCGTTCCGTACGCGAATCGCCCGAGCGCTGAGCAGCATCGCCAGCCCGAGGGTCAACGCCAGCACGGAGAAGGTGAGCTCCATCCGCTTCGAGGGGGCCGCCCCCGTGTCGACGTGGGCGGCCTTCCCTGTGTCGACGACCTCGGCCTCACCAGCGGGGTCGACAGCGTCGGGCGTCGACGTCATCCCTTGATCAGCTTCCCGAAGCGCTCGTACTCGGCGTTCGCGAAGGCGGTGAACGCGTCAGCGGACTTGTAGACCACGAGGTTGCCGGAGTTGGTGATGACGTCCTTGTAGGACTGCGTCTCGGTCGCCTTCTTGATCGACTCCTCGAGGTACTTCTTCACCGAGGCCGGCAGACCCTTGGGCGCGTAGATGCCGCCCCAGCCGCCGATCTCCATGTCGTAGCCCTGCTCCTTGGCGGTGGGCACTGAAGCCATCTGCGGGTGGCGCTCGGAGTGGAAGATCGCGAGCACCTTGAGCTTCTTGTCGGCGAGGTTCTGCTTGACCTCGTTGACACCCGAGGCGGCCGCGTCGACCTGCTTGCCGAGCACGGCGCCGACGGCGGGAGCGCCACCGTCGAACGGAACGGCCTTGACCTTCGCGCCGGTCGTGGAGGCCAGCGAGAGGCCCGCGAGCTCCCAGATCGAGCCGGCGCCGGAGTTGGCGACGGTCATCTCCTTGGTCTTGGCAGCCTCGACGAAGTCCTTGAGGGTGTTGTACGGGCTGTCCGCGGGCACGGAGAGCACACCGGGCCCGAGCATGATCTGGCCGAGCAGGTCGTAGTCGGCGGGCTTGATGTCGAAGTTGCGGTGACCGAGCATCGCGATCTCCACGGGGCCGAAGCCGACCGTGTAGCCGTCGGCCGGGCGGCCCTTGACGTAGAGCATGGCCGTGGAACCGGACGCGCCGGGGCGGTTCTCGACGATCACCGACTTCCCGGTGATGGGCTCGAGCGCCTTGCCGAGAGCACGCGACGAGAGGTCAGAGCCACCACCAGCGGCGGCCTGGACGATCAGGTTGAGGTCCTTGGTCGGGAACGCGGGGCCGGACGTGGCCGGGGCCGCACCCGAGGCTGCGCCGGATGAGGCGGGCGCACCGCCGGTGGTGGTGCCACGCGTGGTGCAGGCACCGAGGAGCGGAGCGGCAGCGAGGCCGGCTGCGCCGAGGACGAGGTTGCGACGCTTCATGGTGGTTCTCCTGTCGATGGAAGTGGTGGTGACGTGGATGGAAGGGATCAGGCGGCGGAGTGGATGGCGGTCTCGATGCGGTGCTGCTGCGCGGCATCGGGCGCGTCGATGGACATGCGGCACGGCCCGTCGCCCAGGCCGGAGCCCACGACGCCGAGTCCGTACTTGAGGTTGGCGATGCTCGGCCCGAGGACTGGAACCAGGGTGGTGATCCGCTGCTGGGCGGCGTCGAGGGCCGCCTGGTCACCGGCCGCGTATGCCTCGCGGAACGCGGCCCACGGAGCCGGGCACACACCGGAGACCCCGGAGACGGTGCCCGTACCGCCAGCGGCCATCACGTTCGGCAGGTCAGCGTCGTTGCCGGACCAGAGCTTGAAGCCCTTCGGCGCAACGGCGAGGTACTCGACGACGAGGCGCGATGCCCCACCAGAGGTCTTGAGGCCATCGATGCCTGCGTCGAGCAGCGGCTGCAGCTGGTCGGGCAGCACGTTGGTGACGGCGACATCGGGGAAGAGATACCCGTACAGGTCCGCCTCCCCCAGCTCGGACTTGAGCGCGGCGAAGAACTGGCCGCAGCCCTGGGGCGTGGCCGCGAGGTAGTACGGGGTGAGGGCTGCGAACCGTCGCGCACCGGCCGCGGCTGCCGCCGTGGCAAGGGCGAGCGCCTGGCGCAGGGAGGGGGCACCGGCATGGACGACGACCCGGTCTGGTCCGAAGACCTGCAGGGCACGCTGCACGAGGTCGAGGTGCTCGGCGGCCTCGAGCGCGAGGAACTCCCCCGTGGTGCCGGCGACGAACACGCCGTCGACGAGGGGCTCGAGGCGCTGCAGATTGGCCTCGAAGGCGGCGGTGACGATGTCGCCATCGGCGTTGAAGGGTGTGGTGAGCGCCGACAGGATCTCGGGTGCTGACACGGGACCTCACTTCTTTGTTGACGGTCTTCCGTTAACGGTTGACACACAGTAGCGTGATCCTCGTCGTCCAATCAAGAGGGGTCTCATGTTCACCTCCATGGCCCAACCGGTGCGCGCTGCGGCGCTCGGTGAGCAGCTCGCCGACCTTCTGCGCGCCCGGATCGTCTCCGGTCAGCTGCCGCCTGACACCCATCTGGTCGAGGACACCCTCGCCGCCGAGTTCGACGTCAGCCGCGGCCCGGTCCGCGACGCCCTCCGCATCCTCCAGGGCGAGGGTCTGGTCGAAGGCAAGCGCCGAGGGCTCGCCGTACGCGGCTTCACCCACCACGACATCGACGAGCTGTACGAGGTGCGCGAGGCCATCGAGCAGCTCGCCTGCCGGCTGGCGATCCAGCGTGGCGGCGACTGGTCCCCCGCCGACGCCGAGGTGCAGGGCATGGTCAAGGCCGCCGGCGCAGGCGACCAGCACACATTCGCCGTGTGCGACCTCTCGTTCCACTCGCACTTCTACCAGCTGAGCGGGAACCTCCGACTGCAGACGTTGTGGCACCAGTACCGGCCAACGTTCGCCGCCCTGCTCGACGTCACCAACGCCCAGGACAAGGACCTCCACCCCGCCGCCGACGACCATGGGACGCTCCTGCGTCTGGCCCAGGAGCAGCAGTACGACGCCTTCTCCGCCGAGCTGAGCACCCATCTGGCCGGGTCGCGGCGTCGCATGATCGAGTCGATGCAGAACCGGTTGCGAGCGCTGGCAGGCTGACTGCGTGACTGTGGGCCCTGACCGTCGAGCGCTCCTGGCCCTGTACGACGAGCAGCTCTACGCGGACTGTACGGAGATGTCGCGACCCATCCTCGAGCGCTGCGGACTG